>JAGSHC010000207.1 GCA_023954745.1 Deltaproteobacteria bacterium
GCTGGCTCGATTCGCGGAGCGCCGACCCGACGCCGCCGAAGGAGCGGAGCTCGAGCCGGTCGTGGCGGCCTGTGGGGACCGGCCCGCGGTCGAGCCCGCCACCGAGGAGCCGGCGCAGTAGGAGCCGACGACGCCGATGTTGCCGCGCTACCGTCCGGCGCATGCCGTGGATCCACTTGCCCGACGACGAAGAGACGCCCGCCCTCGAGCGGGTGACTCGCCCCTACCGAAAGCAGGGGCGCCCCGTGCCTGCGGTCATCGCCATCATGAAGCCCAACCCGAAGGCCCTGCGCGGGGTGCTCGCCATGAACAACGGGGTCACCTTCGGTGGCAGCGTGCTCGGCCGACGGCGAGAGGAGCTCATCGCTTCAGTCACCTCAGCGCTGAACGACTGCTTCTACTGAACGGTGTCCCACGCGGGGTTCCTGCGTGACCACACCGAGGGCGAGGCGGAGCCCGGCGTCATCGCCCTGATTCGGGCCGTCGCGAAGGCCGGCGAGCGCGCCGTGGAGTTGCCGCTTCAGGAGGGCGTGAGCCACGTGCACGAGGTCCTGGACTCGCTCCCGGACGCCGCGAGCGCCATCCTGGACCCTGGCGACTTGCCCATTCTCCACTTCGTGGCGGAGGCGGCGCTGGCTCCCCGATGGATGGAGCGAGGAAAGGTGCAGTACCTGCGGGACAACGGTCTGTCGGACCGGGAGATTCACGACGTGGTGCACGTCGTCAGCTGCTTCTCGTACATGAACCGACTCGCCGACAGCCTCGGTGTCGGCGTATTCGCGGCGGAGCGCCAAGAGTGGGCGGCGCGGCTGTTCGGCACCGAAGCCCTCGCACACCACCGAGCCTGGGCGGGCTCGAAGTAGCGACCTCACCCAGCCCTCCCTGGGCTCAGCGCGCGAAGGTGAGTCGGCGGTTCAGGGGCACGTTCTCCGCCACCTGGACCTCTCCGTCCGGCCAGACGACCCGCACCTCGGATGCGTAGGTGTCGGTCCCGAAGCCGAAGTGCAGCTCCGACGGCCCCTGGGCGAACGACCGCACGTTGTGGAGTTCGCGCACGTGCTGCGTACGGAACGAGGTCACCTCCACGCGCGCTCCGAAGCCCTCTCCGTTCATGTCGGCGCCCTCGAGGTCCACCACGAGCCAGCCGCCAGCCGAGCAACGGTTCATCCACAGTGAGGGTGGCTCATCCCAGTCCCCGATGATCAAGTCACGGAAGCCATCGCCGTCGAAGTCCGCGCTGGCCACACCGTAGTGCCAGTCCGGGTCCGCGAAGCCCACCTCCTCGCCAACGTCCACGAATCCATCGACGCTCCCCATGAAGAGCTGGTCCGGCTGGGGACGGGTGTCCTCCGCCGTGGGGGCCCCAGCCGCGGTGACGAGGTCGAGGAAGCCGTCCGCGTCCAGGTCCACCAGCTCAACGCCCCACGCCGCAAAGTCGCGGTCATCGATGCCGGCCGGCGCCACGATCCCCCAACGCTCGGCCCCCTCGTCGTAGGCGCCGTCCTGGCTTGCCAGGCACTGCACGGGCCCGAAGTCCGAGATGCAGTAGTCCATCGCTCCATCCCCGTTGAGGTCCGCTGCATCGATCCCCATCGCCGCGATGCGCAGATCGGCGCCGAGGAGCGGGGCGTCGTTGGTGAGGCCCACCCAGTCCCCGTCGGGGCCGTCGTTGCGGAAGAAGGCGGTGGGCTCACTCTCCATGCCGAACTCCGACGGGATGAGGAGGTCGAGGTCCCCGTCCGCGTCACGGTCGGTGAACAGCGCCGCCTGCGCGTGGCCGGGCACGCCCTCTGGGGACAGAGTCCGGGCGAGGACGAACGCGCCATCTTCGTTGCGGAACAGCAGATCGCGATGGGGAAGCGGCAGCCCAGGACCAGCATCCCCGATGCTCGCCACCGCGGGCACCACCAGGTCCAGGTCTCCGTCGTCGTCGAGGTCCCCCAGTGCGAGGGAGAGGAAGCGAGCCATGGGTCCGTCGGTGTCCTCGTACTGAACGACGGGGTCGCCGAAGACGAGGCCGCCGAGGTTCCTCACGGTGGCGACGTACCCATCACCCACCGCCACGAGGTCGGGCAGACCATCCCCGTCGAGGTCCGCGGCCGCGATGTTCTGGGGAGGCGGGAGAGGGGGCGTAGCGACGTCTCCTATCAGCTCGAAGACGCCGGCGCCGTCGTTGGCCATGACCCGCCACCAGCCGGGGAAGTGCGGCACCAACAGGTCTACGTCTCCATCCCCATCCAGGTCCGAGGCGGTGACCACGCCGGTCACCGGCGGGGGAGGCAGGACCCCATCGGGGGCGAGGACCCCGAGGCCTCTCGCGGCCCCCTCCTCGACGAGCCGGTTCGGGCCATCCAAGGGGGCAGCACAGACCACTTCGTCGCCCAGCCTGGCCCCCATGGGCAACTGGAGGTCCCCAGGCGGCGGCTCCACTGCGCATCCTTGAACCAGCACAAGCGCCGTCAGGAGACTCCCCATCGAAGCCCATGCGCGGTGTTTCCTCACGTGGGCCACCTAACCACGGGGGGCCCGAAGACCCCATGGTCAATCGTCTGTTCTGAGCCGCGGCCGTCTCCGCGCGGGGTACCGTCGCGCCATGGCCGATGGACACGAACGCATCTCCCCCACGGCCCACGTGACCGCCTACACGTGGCACCGCATCGGGATGCCTCACGCCCGCCACTTCGTGACGCGGAGGGGGTGGCTCGGTTTCTGGAGCTGGCGAGTCCTCGTCGAGTGGTGGGCCCGGTTGCTCACCGGCACGCCGACGCTCCAACAGATCCTCGAGTACCGGCACCGCATCATCGAAGGAGCCGCCCTCGCCCACGCCCCAGACGTGCTGGTGGAGATCGCCGGAGGCCTCTCCCGACGAGGTGTCACCTTCGCGGTGGACCACGCCATCCGCACCGTCGAGATCGATCTCCCCCACGTCGTGAGCCTGAAGCAGGGCGTGCTCGAGGCGAGCGAGCTCTCAGCCAAGCTGGGCAAGCACTCCCTCGTGGCTCGGGACGTCCTGAGCGACCGCTTCGGCGAAGAGCTCGAGCTGCTCCTTGGCGACGCCCAGCGGCCCGTGATCGTGATGGAGGGGCTGCTCAGCTACTTCACGCTCGACCAGCGCAACACCCTGCTCGCAAGCGTGGGTCGGGCATTGAAGGGCCGCGAAGGCATCGTCCTCTGCGATGCCTACACCCGCGTGACGCGGGGGAGCAGCTTGGGGAGCAATGCCCTGAAGGCGGCGATCAAGATGATCACCCGGGGCAACGGCCCCACGGACAGCTGGGCGAACCAGGAGGAGCTCGAAGCCAGCTTCACCTCCGGCGGTCTGGGGCAGGTCGGCGTGGCGCTGGCGTCGGAGCTGCCGGCGGCGGACCGACCTGTCATCGGAGACGAGGGCATCCCGGCGCAGGTGGTGCGCGCCTCGCCCAGCTGAGCGCGCGGCTCAGGGTGTCAGGGAGTGACCTCGTTGACCCGGCCAGCCGCCGCCAGGAGTTCGGCCGCCGCCAGTTGCTCATCCGCCTTGGCACGAACGAGACCGAGTTCTGCGAGGGCCAGCTGGGTTTGGGCGTCGAGGAGCTCCACCTGCCGCGTCCCCCCGGCCCGGAACCGGACCTCCACCAGTCGGTAGGCCTCCGCTGCCAGATCGCGCTCGAGTTGGTTGATCTTGATGGCACCGCGCTTGGTCTCGTAGCGGTCCCAGGCGTTCTCCACCTCGGTGGCTACCTGCATGCGGACCGCTTCGATCTGCGCCTCGGCCTGGCGCTGGCGCGATGCCGCCGCCCGGGTGTTGTGAATCTTGATGCCGCCATCCCAGATGGGGATGTTCACGCCCACGCCGATCCACCAGGACGTGCGCTTGCTGTCGAAGCCGGCGGCCTGGTCAGACCAGTTCAGGGCCCCAGTGACCGCGAGCTGCGGCAGGAACTGAAGGACGGCGTCCGCCTTCATCGCCCGGGCGGCACCGGCGTCCGCGACGGCGGCGGAGACTTCGGGCCGGCCGGCCTCGGCTTCGTCCGCGAGACCGTCGAGGTCAGCGCGAGCGATGGCAATGTCGGGGAGGGGCGCCAGCTCGCCGAGGGTGAGGTCGGGCCGACCAATGAGCATGCGCAACGAGCGCTGGGCAGACCGGGCGGACTGTTCGGTGTCGGAGAGGGTGCGCCTGGTGCGCTCGAGCTCCAGCTGCGCGCGCAGCAAGATGTCCCTCGTGATCATGCCCGCGTTGGAGAGGGCCTCGGTGTCGGCGAGGTGCGCCTCGGCCAGGGAAACCTGGTCGGCGAGAACCTTGACCGACTCCTGGACCTGCCAGGCCCCGCCGTAGGCCTGCACCACGCCGAGCAGGAGCTGATCCCGTGACTGGCGCACCCGCGCTCGAGAGCCCTCGACGCCCCGCTGGCCTGCCTGGTGCATCGTGATCGCTCGCGGAGAGAGGGGCCACTGGGCCTGCAGGTTCAGGAACTGCTGGGTCTTGGGCTGCACGACCAACGGCTCGCCGGGTTCCTGGTCGTCTCCCCCGTCGTCGGCCCCGATGCCGCCCCCGTTGAGGAAGGCATCGGTGAGCTCGGTGCAATCAGCGAAGCCGTTGAGCACGGCGAGATCATTGCAGTCGTCTCCGTCGATCCACCCCGCCTGGAACATCTCTCCGTAGATGAAGCCCAGGTTTCCGAAGATGGGCTCGAAGGCGTCCGTGAGAGCGCTCGTGTCGAAGCTGCTCGCGGCGTCGAACGCGATCTCCCGGTCGTTGACTCGAAACTGGTAGCCCGCGCTGATGGTGGGTTGGATGAACGCCCACGCCTGATCCCGCTGGGTGCGGGCCTGCACCTCCAGCTCGATGGCCGCGCGCAGGTTCGGGTTGTGCTTCACCGCCAGCTGCATGGCCTCCGCCAGATCGAGAGCCAGGGCACTGCCCGGCAGGAGGAGCGCCAGCAGGAGAGGAGAGAACCGAGTCATCATCTGCACCTTCATGCCTCGCTTCCTACCGCGTCTGCGGGGAGCGTGCCCTGGGCTGCGGCGGCTGCTTCAACTTCGCTGCCGTGGAGCAGCCGGGACGCGCGACGGGACACCCAGCTGCCCGCGCTGTCGACGAGTTCGTACACCACCGGGAGAATCACCAACGTGAGGAATGTCGCCGCCGCGAGTCCGCCAGCCACGGTCTTCGCCATGTCCGCGGTGAGCTCTGCTCCAGTGCCCGGGATGATGGCCATGGGCAGCAGGCCCGCGATGGTCGTGCCCGACGTGATGAGCACTGCGCGCAGACGCGTCGTGCCCCCGAGGATGACGGCTTCCCTTCGGTCCATCCCGTCCCGGCGAAGCTGATTGATGTAGTCCACCAGGACGATGCCGTTGTTCACGACGATGCCGGCCAACATGATGACTCCGACGAACGTGACCACCGAGATGGGGGTCCCCGTGGCCAGCAGCACAACCACGACTCCGATCCAGGCGAGGGGCACCGTGGACATGATGACCAGCGGGTGGGCGAAGGCCTCGAACTGGCTCGCCATCACCATGTAGACCAGCAGCACCGCGAGGAGGAGGGCGCCCAAGAGAATGACGAAGGCCTCGGTCATCTCCTCGAAGGTCCCGCCGAACTCGATGCGGTAGCCCGCCGGGAGCGAGGCGCGTACGGGCTCCAGGGCGGTGTCGATGTCCGCGATGACCGAGCCAATGTCTCGCCCTGCGAGGTTTGCGCGCACCGCCACCTTGCGCATCTGGTCGGCCCGCTGGATCTGGACCGGCCCCGAGCCCGTGACGAACGACGCCACCTGCCGCAGCGGCAAGGAGAAGCCGGCCCGAGTCGGCACGACGATGTGGTCGAGCTCTTCGAAGCCACCCCGGTCGCGCGCTCCATAACGCACGCGAATGGGGTACTCCTCCCCCGACTCACGATAGAGACCCGCAAGCATGCCGCGGGTGGCCACGTCGACGCTGCGGGCGACCTCGGCGACGGTGAGGCCGTACGTGGCGGCCCGATCGCGGTCCACCTTGAGATGGCGCTCGGGCTTGCGCGGCTTGACCGAGGTGTCGATCTCGGTGAGGCCTTCGATGCCCGAGACCGTGTCCTTGACGCGGTCTGCGAGCTGTTCCAGCGCGAGCAGGTCGGTGCCGAAGATCTCGATCTGGACGGGCTTGTTGCCGCCGCCGCCCATCATCGCCTCGCCCATGTCCATGAACTCGATGGTCATGCCTTCGGCGCGAGGCACGTCTCGACGCATCTCCGCCAGCAGCTCTTTCTGGGGGCGCATGCGCTCGCTCTTCAGGCGGAGGAAGACCTGGGCTTCGTGCACGCCGGACGGCGACATCTCCGACAGCCCGGCTCCGAGGTCGTCCTCGTTGGCGCCGATGCCGAGACCCGCCGTCTCCACCTCGGGGAGGCTCAGGGTGTACTGCTCGACGCGAGTGAGGGCGCGCTGCACCTCGGCGAGCGGAGTGCCCACGGCGAAGCTGGCCTTGCCCATGACCAGAGGCTGGTCGGAGCTGGGCATGAACGTGGCCCCGGCTTGCGTCGCCAGGCCCAGGGCGAGAACCATGGCCCCGATGGCCCCGAACACGGTGGTCTTGCGGTGACCGAGGGCCCAACGGAGCACGCGTTCGTAGACCGCGCCGAGCTTGGCGAAGCCAGCTCCGGTCTCCTTCGCCTTCTTCGCGTCGCGCTCATCGAAGAGCACGCTGGCGAGCATCGGCACGATGGTCAACGCCACGAGCAGGGACGCGGCGAGCGCAAAGGCCACCACCATGGCGAGGCCGCGGACGAGCTCGCCAGCGAGCCCACCACCAAAGAAGAGCGGCAGAAACACGGCAATGGTGGTCAAGGTCGAGGCCGTGATGGCCATGCCCACCTCGCGAGCGCCCTTGCGGGCCGCCTCCTTGCGCTCAGCCCCCGCCTCGAGGTGTCGGAAGATGTTCTCGATGACGACGACGGCGTTGTCCACGAGCATCCCGATGCCGAGCATCAGTCCGCCCATCGTCATGAGGTTGAGGGTCTCCCCCACCGCGAAGATGGGGATGAACGTCGCCAGCAGCGACAGGGGGATGGCGACGGCGATGGCGAATGTGGGCCGCACACTGCGCAGGAACAGGAACATGAAGACGATGGCGAGGATGCCCCCGAGGAGCCCGGAGCGACTCACGTTCGACGACATGTTCTCGATCTGCGAGCCCGTGTCCATCACGAGGGAGAACTGGATGTCGCCGGGTAGCTCCTCCTGGATCTTGGCCAGCTCCTTCTTGATGCGCCGGGCTACCTGGAGGGGGTTGGCGCCCGACTGCTTGTTGGCCATCAGGTAGAGCGACTCGGCACCGTTGGACCGGAAGACGTTGCGTACGTCTTCGGTGGCGCGTGTGACCCGCGCGATGTCCTTGATGCGCACGGTGGCGCCGTTACGGCCTACGCCGACGACCGTCTCCTCGACGTCATCCAGGCTGCGGTACGCGCCGAGGGTGCGCACGAGATACTCGGCGCGCTCCTCGATGACGCGACCGCCGGGCAGGTCCACATTCTGGGAAGCGACGGCCTGCACGACCTGCTCGATGGGCATCCCCAGGACCTCGAGGGCGGCGCGGTCGACATCGACGTGGATCTCCGGCGTCGGCCCTCCCATCAGCACCACCTGGGCGACCCCGTCGAGTCGCTCGAGGCGCTGGGTCAGCGTGTCGTCGAGGAAGCGCCCGAGGGCCTGCACGTCGTCGCCCATGCCGTTCACGGTGTAGGAGAGGACCGGCAGGGCCGTCAGCGAGAACTTCACGACCAGCGGTGAGTCCGCGTCTTCGGGGAGCAGGGGCTCGATGAGTCCGAGAGCCTCGCGCAGATCCTGTGCTGCCCCGTCGAGGTCGGTCCCGAAGTCGAACTCCACCATCACGAAGCTCACGTCCTCGCGGGACACCGAGTTGAGGCCGACCACCCCGTTCACCGAGGCGATCGCGCCCTCCAGGGGGCGGGTGATCTGCTTCTCGATGTCCTCCGACGAGGCGC
Organism: Deltaproteobacteria bacterium; assembly: GCA_023954745.1. Classification (GTDB taxonomy): domain Bacteria; phylum Myxococcota_A; class UBA796; order UBA9615; family UBA9615; genus JAGSHC01. Next base: position 7,964 of record JAGSHC010000207.1, read on the forward strand.
CCTCGTACCGCGTCATGACCGAGACCGTGGGGAAGTCCACGTCGGGCATGAGGTCGAGGCCGAGCCGCGAAAGCGAGACCACGCCGAGCACCACGATGATCATCGCGATCATCGTCATGGTGACGGGGCGGTCGACGGAGAGGTCGGAGAGAGACATCAGGCGCCTCCTCCGATGATGCGTACCCGCGCTCCCTCGGGCAGCCCGAACTGGCCCTCGACGACCACCTGCTCCCCCGCGGTGACGCCTTGCAGGGCCCACTTCGAGTCGCCGCGGAGACCAGGAGTGACGGGCCGCCGCTTCGCAATGTTGTCCTCAATGACCATCACGTACGCCCCGGCCTCCTGGCGAGTGACCGCGACGGGGGGGACGGACACGACGCCGTCGGCTCGGTCCACCATCAGGCTCGCGCGGAGGAACATGCCGGGCCGGAGGGCTCCGTCGTCGTTGGGGACCTTGATGCGCACGAGGAAGGTGCGGGCGCCGGGCGTGGCAGCGGCGTTGACGAGGGTGACCTCGCCCTTGAACGTGCGCTCGGCGAAGGCATCGGAGTGCAGCGAGACCTCCATTCCCTCGGAGACCTTGGCGAGATCGGACTCCGGGACCGCGACGTCCACCTTGATGGTGTCCAGCGCCTGCACCTCGACCAACATGGGCGGGCCGCCCATGGAGCCCATGGAGGCGAAGAACTCTCCCTGCTCGATGGACAGCGCGGTGACGCGTCCACCGAAGGGGGCCACCACCTGCGCGAGGCGAATCTGGCCGTCCAGGGCGGCGGACTGGGCCCGGGCCTGCTCGAGCTGGGCCCTTGCGAGTTCGAGACCCAGCTCAGCCTTTTCGAGGTCGCGGGGGGTGATGGCGCCGCTCGGGGCGAGCTCCCGGGCACGCGCCGCCTCGCCCCTGGCGTCCGTGACCTGGATGGCGGCGAGGTCGATGGAGCGGGCGGCGGCGTCGCGCTGGAGGCGCAGCGCGCTGGTGTCGATGGAGGCGAGCAGCTTGCCCTTCTCCACGGTGTCCCCGAGTTCGACGTTCAACGTCTCGACGACGCCTTGAGCCGACGGCGCGAGACGCGCGGCGCGCCAGGCTTGCGCGAGGCCTCCGAGCTGCAGGGTACGGACGACCTCCCCCTCGGCAGCGGGAGCGACGACCACGGGAATCGCGTCGACGTCCCCCATGGTTCGGGCAGGGGTCGAAGCGGCCGTGGTGGACGAAGGGGAGGGGCAGCCGGCGGCGCACAGGCCAGCGATGAGGACACACGCAGCGAGGCGCTTCATGAAGACTCTCCGGGGAGGACCGCGGCTACAGCGGGGAAGCCAGCCAGGAACAGGGTGCGCGCGGCGTGTAGGCCCAGGCGCAGGTCGGCGCCGACGTCCAGCCAGGCGTCGGACGCCGAGTGCAAGGTGCCGAGGAGCAAGGTGTAGAGGGGCTCGTGGTTCCGGTCGGCGGCGAGAAGGCCCTCGGCGACGGCGCGATCGAAGACGGGTCCGATGGCAGCGCGGTAGGTAGCGATGAGGCCGAGGATCTCGTCGGTGCTGGTGGTCGGGCCGAGCTGAGCGGTACGCATGGCGGTGTGCACGACCCGGATGACGGCTGCTTGCTCTTCGGCGAACCGCTCGAAGTGCTCGAACAGGCCGTGCACGGACGCCTCGAAGGTCGAGGCACCCGCGAGCGCTGCGGTGACCCCGGCGAGGTAGGCCCCCATGAGGTCCATGACCACCTTGGTGAACAGAGCCTCCTTGCTGGGGAAGTACCCGTACAGCGTTGCGGTCGCGCAGCCCGTCGCCTTGGCCACTTCCTCCATGGAGGAGGCGTGGTACCCGCGCCGGCCGAAGACCTCGGCGGCGGCGGCGACGATGAGCTGCACGGTGTGCTCGCGGCGGCGTTCTCGAAGACCCATACACCTCTCCGAATGAGGATTCGGATTTCCGATTTAGCGCTTGGGCGAAGAAGACACAAGGGGGTGCAACCCTGTGTGGCATGCCACACGGGAGCCTCCACGAGGAACCCCGGGGAGCCGAGCAGGCGTTCCAAGCAAGAACGCCCCCGCCAGCGAACCGGCGGGGGCGTTCAGGGTCTTGCTCTCGAGCTCGGAATCGACGTCGCAGGGGCTCCGCCATGGCGGGGCGGCCTTCTACGACCCGTGACTTCCTCATCAAAGGCTTCAGGTGGCGGGTTGCCTGTCAGCCGGACCGAAGCCCGCCTGCCGCTTGGACCGAAGTCCTCGCGAGCGCCCCAGCACGAGTGCTGAGCCGCACCGGCTCTCGCCGGCTTCCCGCTGCGCCTGTCTGTCCGCGCCGGTTGCCCGGTGCGGCGCCTCTCGTGTGCTTGGTGTGTACTCCAGGGTCTCACGCTCCCGGGTAGCCGCGGCATGGGTTCCGCGGCACCGGCCTCGACCTTGGCCTCTCGACCCGGTCCTCGCCGTCTTTCCCGAGGGCGCTTCTCAGTCTGTAAACCAGGCCGAAACGCTCCCCTCATGCACTCTCACCCTCACTTCAGAGACCAGAGCCGAACCCGCGTCGCCGCGTGTCCAGCGAAGCGCGCATCGCTGCGCACTCCCACGAGCCCCGCGTCGCCGCGTGACCCTGGCCCCGCGTTACCGCGAAGCCGACGCCCTGCCCGCATGTCGACCCGCCCCGTGGAGGTGGCGTGTTGACTTCGGGCTCCTCTCTCGAGGTCTCTCCCCCCTTCAGCGCGTAAGTGGCTGCGTCCACTCCGTCCTCGAAGTCCCTGCATCAGGGGCTCCGACTGCCCGGCTCCGAAGAACCGAATCCGGCCGCGGCCTTACCTCAGCCGCTGCGTTCCGTCCTCGCCGTTTCCACGACCTCGACGGCTTGCTCCGCAATCACTCCTGCCCGGGTTTCCCCGCGCAGCACTCATGGGGTTGGATGCGCCCTCCAGGGTGTTCCCGATATCCGAGGACCACGCTGTCACCAGCGCCGTCTTCCCCTCCTGGCCTTCATCGCTCCGGTCCTGCCTCCGCAGTCGCTTTCGCTTGTACCGGCGCGCCGGGCCTCCAGGGGTTTGCTCTATCGCGTCACTCCGTTCCTGACACGGACCGAGGTCCGAGGTCATTCCCGAGGTGGGCGGCAGCGAGCGAACTCGCTGCACGGAGAGCCGAGGCTCCCCGCGATATCGACCGTCATCGCCAGCGTCTGGTTTCCCGCGCGCTGGGACTCGATCCCTCATGGGCTTCTCTTGTTGGGACCCTGCTGCCCTCCCGAAGGAGAGTGGGTCCCGTCACGTATTCCGAACTGTCAATGAGCGGCGGGGCGTTGTTACGGCGAACGGTGCCCCGCTGACGAGAAGGACACTATGTGGTGGCCCGAACGGGGGCAAGAGGCTCTCGCGGCGATGGTCGGCGCGCGCCAGAAAGCGCAACGATGGCAGGCGGTTGGAGGAGAAAGACCTTTGACATCCTCGATCAGCCGAGACCGACAAGAACCCTCGGCCCCCGAAGACCGCGGACGCGCCAGAGCAGAGGACATGGGACAGAGTTGGCGTGGGCCGACGATCAGTACATCAGCCGAAGATCACCTGGGATTTCGGCCGCGGAGCACGGGTTTCAAAAGTGAGGAGGGCGGGGCAGCACCAGGGGGCAGGGCGGCGGCCCCGAGGAGGGCGGCGAAGGTGTTCGGTACCCCCAATCCTGCGCCCCCCCGGCCTCCCCTGCCCCCTCGTCAC
>JAGSHC010000029.1 GCA_023954745.1 Deltaproteobacteria bacterium
CGGCCAGGGCCGCCACCAGCTCCACGACGCTGCGCTCGCCGTCGCCCCAGACGCCGTGATCGGCCTCGACGTAGGCCACGACGGGCCCCGGCGCGACGGCCACCGCTGGACCTCCCACGATCACGGGAACGCCGGCCGCCTTGGCCGTGCGCACGTACTCCCGCGCGTCGTCGAGGTACCAGACGTTGTTCATCCAAGAGGTGTTGTCGAGGTTGCGAACCGAGAGCCCGATCAGCTCGGGCTTGATGCGATCGATGGACTTCGCCAGCGCCTTGCCTGGCTTCTTCTCCCACATCAGATCGAGGAACTGCACGTCGTGCCCAGCATCTGCCAAGACGGTGGCGATGTTGCAGGCACCGATGGGGGCCACCGGCAGCGGCGCCTTCTCGCGGTTCGTGGCGACAATCAAGATGCGCACAGCAGCCTCCGACTCGCCCGCCGGCCTCCAGGCCCCGAGCGCCGCGCAGCGTACCCGCGGCACACGCGGGCGCAAGGACCGAAGCGAAGCGGTGGCGACCTCCTTGCTACCGTGGTCGGCGGTGAGTACCGACGACCTCAGCGCCCCCCGCCTCGGGGACGCCCTCGACCACGACGACGAAGCCACCCTGCTGGTGCGGTACGAGACCCTCGGTCTCGAGCGTTCGACGCTGACGAGGGCGGCCGATGTCTTCGAGGATGTCGAGGTCTCCCGCATTGACGGCAACGAGGACTCGGTCTCGGACGAGCCCACTCGGGTGGAGGCTGACCTCTCGCATCTGTCGGTGGCCATGGACGTGCACGACGCGCTGGGGCGAGGCGGTACGGCGGAGGTCCACGCGGCCACCCAGCGCACCTTGAGACGGCAGGTAGCGGTCAAAGCGCTGCGAGCAGACCACCGAACCCCGGCGTACTCCCGCCAGCTATTGAGCGAGGCCCGGATCCTGGCGGCCCTCGAGCACCCCGCCATCGTGCCCGTCTACATGCTCGCCACCGATGCGGACGGCGACCCCGTCATCGTCATGCGCCACGTCGATGGTGAACTCTGGCGCCACTTCATCGACCGGGAGGGCCGGCTCACGACGCCGGCGAGCGTGCCCGGAGACCCGCTGCGATGGCACGTGCGCGTGCTGGCCACCATCTGCGACGCAGTCCACCACGCCCACGGGATTGGGGTCCTGCACCGGGACCTCAAGCTGCGCAACGTGGTCATCACCGAGGGCGGGGACCCATACCTCCTCGATTGGGGTCTCGCCGCGGTTCTCAGCCCAGACTCCGACCTCGACCTCCCCTTCGCGGGCGACGAACAGAAGCTCCGCGGCACCCCCGGCTACCTGGCGCCCGAGATGGCGGCGGTGGACGGCGCCGCCTTTGGACCCTGGACGGACGTCTACCTCCTGGGGGGCTGCCTGCACGCAGTGCTCACGGGCTGGCCGCGCCATCGAGGGCGCACCGTCATCGAGCAGCTGGCCTGCGCGTACTCCTCGCGTCCCGCGTCCTACCCGCCGAGCGTCCCCCCGCCCCTGGGAATGATCGCCAACCGAGCGTGTGCTCGCGAGCCGAGCGAGCGCTACCCCTCGGCGGCCGCCATGCGCAGAGACTTGCTGGCCTGGCTCGACGGCGAGCGGGTCGCGCTTGCGGTGGCCAGCCAGCGGCAAGCTCTGGCCGGAGAGCAGGCGTCGGTGCGGATCGTCCAGCAGGAGTTGGCTGCCGAACAAGCGACGATGAGCGCGAGCCGCACCCGGCTCGACAGCGAGCGCCAGCGTCTGCGCCGCGACCAGGATCAGCTCAAGGCAGAGCGTGACCGCCTGGCGCGCGCACGCGACGCTGTTCCCGGGCCGGACGCACGCTCAGCGGCTCGGAGGCGGGTCGCTCGGCAGCGGCGTAGCCGGCTCATCGCCGTCCTCGCCCTCGCCGTCCTCCTTCTGGGCACTGTCGTCGTCGCCGTCGCCGCTCTGGACCTCAGCCGAGGGAGCTTGCTCCTCCTGCTCGCTGGCGAGCTGCTCGGTGGGCTCATCGCCACCGCTGCCCTCGTCCGCAGTTGACGCCAGGGAGAGCGGCAGTCCCGGAAGCAGGAGACGCACCGCGAGGATGGCTGCAAGCGCTCCGGTGAGGTCCGCCGCCAACCCAGCCGGGACAGCGTGGCGAATCTTGCTCACCCCCACCGAGCCGAAGTACACGGCCAGGACATAGAACGTGGTGTCCGTCGAACCGTTCATCGTCGTGGCCAGCGTCCCGATCATCGAGTCGGCGCCGTGGGTCTCCACCAGGCTCGACGTGATCCCAAACGCCCCGCTGCCCGAGAGCGGCCGCATGAGCGCCAGGGGAAGCACCTCGCCGGGCATCCCGACGAACGAGGTGATGGGCGAGAGGAGCTTGACGAGGGCGTCGAGGCCGCCGCTCTTCTTGAACATCCCCACCGCCGCCAGGATGGCGACCAGGTAGGGGATGATCATGATCGCGAGGTCGAAGCCCTCCTTCGCCCCCTTGACGAAGACCTCGTACACCTTGACGCCCCGGACGATGCCGACCGTGAGCATTCCCAGGATGAGGGCGGGGAGGATCCAGGCGCTGGCTGCCTCTCCGTACACGTAGACACCGAAGACCATGCCCACGACGGCGGCCCCGAAGAGGACCAGGGGCACCAGGTCGGCCAGGGACTCCTTCTCCCGCTGCGCGGCCAGGCGCGCGTCCGCTTCCCGCTGGGCCTCGGGCGAGGCGAACATCGGCAGACGGGACAAGAACTTCGCCACGGAGATTCCCACCACGGTGGAGCAGGCGGTGGCGAACAGCGTCGTGGGGAAGATGGCCGCGGGGTCGAGGGACCCGAAGTGGTTGCGCAGACCGATCATCCCCGTCGGCAGCAGCGCCAGACCCGAGGTGTTGATCGCCAGAAACAGAACCATCGCGTTCGTGGCGGTGCCCTGCTCCTTGTTGAGCTCGTTGAGCTCCTTCATCGCCTTGAGCCCGAAGGGGGTGGCGGCGTTGCCCAGCCCCAGGGCGTTGGCGGCGATGTTCATGACCATCGCGCCCATGGCGGGGTGGTCGGGCGGCACATCGGGGAAGAGACGAATCAGGACGGGTCGGATGAGGCGGGCCATCCACTTGAGGCCCCCGGCCTCCTCGACCACCTTCATCAACCCGAGGAACAGAGCGATGTAGCCCACCAGGCCGATGGCGAGCTCGACGGCACCCTTGCTGGAGTCGAGAGCGGCCTTTCCTACCTCGGCGGGCGTCCCGGTGAGGGCGGCGAACACCACCGCGAGCAATACGATGGCGTAGAAGACGATGTTCATCTGGGCTTGCCTCCGAAGGCACGACGGACGAGCAGGATGACGAGCATCGCCGCCAGGGGGACGGTGGCGTGACCGATCAGCAGATGATCCCGCAAGGCAATGGGACAGTGCATCTGCAAGGCGAGCACGCCCCCGAGCCCTGCTCCGGCAGCCGCCAACGCCGAGACCCGGGCGCGGGTCGGAGGCAATCGCTGCAGCACCGCCAGCGTGCCGAGGATCGGCAGAGCTGCGGCGCTCCCGTAGAGGAAACACGCCATCACGTCTTTGACGAAGGTCCCCTCCCCTCCCTTCGCTCCCGGGAGCATCAAATTCTCTGGGGGGACGAGGGCGAGGGCCGCTGGAAGGGCCACTGCGGCAATGGCGAGCCCCCAGGTGACCCCGGAACTCGCGGCGGCTTTGTGGGGACCTCGGAGCGCGACCGACGTGAGGATCAGGGCGAGGGCCGCCGAGCTGGCTCCCTCCATCGCGAGACGGAGCGCGGGATACTCCCCGAGGTCGGCCCGGGCGTTCACGAGCAGCACGATGGTCGCGAGCGCTGCCATGGCCACGGCCGCGATGGCGAGCCGCGCGGGGGTGGGCAGCTGCCGGACCGTCGTGACGAAGCCCGTCTCCGACGCCACCGCTTGCTTCGTGGCCCCCAGACGCGCCTCGGCACCCTCCACCTCTGCCGACGCCTCTGGGGGTCGAGCCAGAGCCTGCAGCGCCGCGTCCAGGCGGGGATCGCGTTCGTCGGTCACGCTGCCTCCTCCTGCAGAGCCACGCGCAGGCGCTTGTAGCCGCGGTGGGCGCGCACCTTCACCGCCGACAGCCCCGCTCCGACGACCTCGGCCACCTCCTTCATGCCCAGCCCATGCAGCCAGTGCAGCTCGATGACGATGCGCTCATGCTCCGGCAGCTCGGCCAACGCCGCCCGGACCCGCCGCGCATCCTCGTCAGCCACGATGTCGTGAGCTGCCACGGACGGCGTGTTGGCGTCGTGCAGCTCGGTCGAGATCCCCCGCCGCGAGCGCTTGCGGAGGTGGTGGCGACAGACGTTGAGGCAGATCGTGTAGAGCCAGGGCCGCAGAGGAAGCCCCTGCTTGAAATCCTTGCGGGACCGATGCAGGTGCAGGAAGGTCTGCTGAACCAGCTCGTCGACCTCGTCGGTGCTGCCCACGCGACGCCGCGCATACCGCCGCAGCGGCGCCTCGTAGCGGCGCCAGAGTTCATCGAACGCCGCCGCCTGCCCGTCCCGGTAGGCAGCGAACAGCTCTTCGTCGGTGCGCGCCGGGGGACTGGTCGCGGCGAGGAGGATCCGCAGCAGCAGGCTCACGTTCCGAGGGCCTCCAGGGCGGCGACGGCGGCCTCCGGGGGCTCCTCGGGGGGAAGCTGCTTCTTCACCACGGTCTTCGGCGCCACAGCCCGGAAGCTCTCGTCGATCCACTCGATGAGCGCATCGATGGGCAGGTCATCCTCGGCGGGGATCGTCACACTCACCCAGCCGTAGCGACCGAGGCCGTAGCCCGTGGGCTTGCACCAGGGCAGCTGCAGCGCCGCCTCACTCGACTCCGGCAGCTTCAGGCTGATCGAGAGCTTGTCGTCGTGCTCACCCATGAACACGAAGGCCTTCTTGCGGACCTTGAACGCGGGGTGATCCCAGGGGCGGTCTTCGTGCGACTCGGGATAGGCGAGGGCGGCAGCCCGCACGGCGTCCTGGACTCTGGCGGGGTCGAAGGGCATGGCGGCGCCGAGGCTACCACGCAGTCGAAGAGCCCCCGGAGCGTGCCGGGAATGCGGTGTAGGCTGCTGCCATGCGTAGACTCGTGTCCTCGGCGCTCCTGTACCTCCTGGCCCTGCCGGGAGGTGCGAGCGCCATCACCTCGGTCGTCGGCGACCCCGACGGATTCGGCATCGACCCCACGGGCCTCATGCGCGCGTCCGCGAGTCACACCGATCCGGCGGACACCGACGGCGACGGCATCATCGAGGCTGGCGAGTTCCTGCCCGACTGGAACCTGAGCGGCAGCGTCGCCGTCAACAACGGCGACACCTTCGACTTCCGAGACAGCGCCGAGCAAGCGGCCACCGACGGCGCCCAATACACCGATCGCTCCATGGAGCCCAACGGCGCATCCAACGGGATCGAGTTCTCCTTCGTCTTCACGCCACCCGGAGCGGGAGACCCGGGCTTCGAGACGGGGCACTTCGTCAACTTCGTCTTCGGCGACTACGACGTGAATCCGGCGGAGATCCAGATCGACGGGCAGACGGTGGCGCTCATCATCCAGGGAGGCGGGAACGACGGGCTCGTGCAGTCGGCCTTTGCCACGGTGCCCTGGGAAGACATGACCGACGGCGAGGTGGTGATTAGCGTGATCGCCCCCAACGAGCCGTACCTGACCTTCGATTACTGCCTGCTCGACCTCTCGCGCGTCACCGACGGTGATGGCGACGGTATCCCCGACTCGCTGGACGTGTGCCCGGGGGTCCACGACCTCAACCAGTGGGACACAGACAGCGACGGCGTCGGCGACGCCTGCGACAACTGCATCGACGACCCCAACCCCGGACAGGAGGACGCGGACGTGGACGGGATCGGCGACGTCTGCGACCCCACTCCAGACCCGCCGGGGGACGACGACGACGACGCCGATGACGACGACTCGTCCGACGACGACGACGCAGCCAACGACGACGACGCGGCCGACGACGACGATGCGGCCGACGACGACGACTCCGGCGATGACGACGACTCGGCCAGCATCCTCGAGAGCCGCGACGACGACTGGGGAGGGGTGGTGCAGAACTGTGGATGCTCCTCCACCGGCGGGACCGCCCTCGGTTGGGTCGCGCTGCTCGGCTTCGCAGCGCTCCTTCGACGCAAGGCGCCGTGGCCGGACTGACCAGCGCGGAGATCGAGGGGGTCTTCGACGGACTCTTCGAACGCAGTCATCGCACGAGACTCGTGGGCGGTGGCGACGAGCCTCTGTATGTCCCACCCACGGGGGATCGCCTCGGTCGCATCGTGTACCGGGCGGACTACCCTGCCTCCGCCCTGCACGAGGTCGCGCACTGGTGTGTCGCTGGTGCCGCCCGTCGCGATCTCGAGGACTACGGATACTGGTATGCGCCGGACGGACGCACCGAGCAACAGCAAGGGGAGTTCGAACGCGTGGAGGTGGCGCCGCAAGCGCTGGAGTCCGTGCTGGCTGACGCCGCAGGCGTCCGGTTCGTGCCCAGCGCGGACAACGTCGAGGCGGGGGTGGGTCCGAGCGTCGGGTTCCTCTCGGCCCTCGCGCAGCGCAAGGAAGACCTCCTGGCCGGCGCCCTGCGCGGCCGCGCCCTGCGCATGCAGATCGCGCTGGCCCTGGAGCGGGCGAAGAAGGGCTAGCCCGCTCCGCCGATGTGACGCTTCGTCGACGCTTCCATCTCGGACATCATCGCCCGTGACGCGCACGTGCGGTTCCGGCCGCCGGCCTTGGCGCGATATAGCGCCTCGTCGGCAGCGTCGATGACCTCACTGACCGTCTCGCCAGGGCCGAGCTCGGCCACCCCAAAGCTCGCGGTCAGGCTCCCCACCACGGGAAACACCTGGTCTTCCACCGAGCGACGCAATCGGTCGGCCATGAAGAGGGCCTCACCCGTCGTGGGACGACGCATCAAGACCACGAACTCCTCGCCACCCCAGCGCCCGACGACATCCGAGGTGCGGACCAGCTTCGTCAGGAGATCGGCGAAGGCCGCGAGGACACGATCTCCTGCCGGGTGTCCCCACCTGTCGTTGACGCGCTTGAAGTGATCCAGGTCCACGAAGATCAAGGCCAGACGGCAGTCGCGGTCCGTGCTCCGCTCCGCCTCGATCCACAACTGCTCCACCAGACCGCGCCGGTTGAGGGCCCCCGTCAGGGCGTCCGTCCGCACGAGCAAACCGAGTTCGTCGATGGTCGCTCGCGCCGCAGTGACCTGACGGCGGTGCCGCGCGAAGAGGAGGATGAGTCCGATGAGCAAGGAGTGGGTGAGGGAGTAGCCCAGGAAGAAGACGAGCAGGGGCTGCGCGTCCAATGGCGGCATCACCCCCAGCGCGATGAGCACCACGGGCAGGACCGTCGACGCAGCGAGGAACAGTCCCGACGTCACGAGCGCAATCTCTGCCTCCCAGGCATGAAACGCGAGGACGTAGACGAAGGGGGCGAGGGCGGGCACGAAGAAGAGGGCGTCGACGACCCCCGACGGGGCGGGCTGCGCCAGCAGGGTGCTCGCCTGGATCAACAAGAGCCCCGTCGCGAGGGCGACCGCAAGTCCACGAAACGCGCTGCGGTTTTCGAGGCTTCCGCGCGCGGTGGCGAAGCTGACCAGCACCAACAGAACAGAGACGACACCCAAGAGCGTCCACAGGCCTGGGCCACCGACCTTGAAGGTGTACAGAAGGGCCATCGCGGCCACGACGCCCAAACCGCCGGTCATCAGTAGGGTCGCAAGAACACGACGCTCCGACCGCTCCTCGGTCGCCGTCACCGCGCTCTTCGGCTGTTCGGTCTCACCCACCAGAACACCGCTCCTCGCCTCATACACATCATGCCTTGGGGCACGACCCAGTGTGTCCTCTCTCGTCTGTCTCTCGTCTCAGGCTTCGGGACATTCGTCTCCGGTCCGGAGACAATAGGTCCCGTGTTGCGGTCTACACCCAGGGCGCTCGTCGTCTCCCTCGCCGTTCTGAGCGGGCTGATCCAGGTCGGATTCTTCCTGGCGACGGATCGTGCGGAGCTCCTTACGGAGTGGCTCCCGGACGACGCCTTCTACTACCTGCTGCCTTCCTGGAACGCGGGGAACGGAGCCGGCTTCAGCTTCGATGGCACCACCCCGACCTATGGCTTCCAGCCGCTGTGGGGCGTTCTGCTGGCAGCCCTGTCGGTCCTGTTGCCCACCAAGAGCGCGCTGCTCGTCGGCGCGCTGCTCGTCGGCGCGGCCCTGCACGTCGCGACAGGAGTCTTGCTCTTTCGTTGCCTGGAGCGGTGGGGCCAACCGATTCCCGGCGCGATCGCCGCGGCATGCTGGCTGCTGAACCCCGATCTGATCCGCGTGCAGGCATCAGGCATGGAGAGCGGTCTGGTGGGAGTCCTCCTGCTGGCCCTCCTCCTTCGGCTGCCGACGCGCGACGAAGAGTCGGACACCGCCGTCCTCGCCTGGGTCGGGCTTCTCGCCGGGCTGCTGTTTCTCACGCGGGTGAGTCTGCTGCCGGCCGCGTTGTTCAGCGGCTTCCTGGCGGGACAGCGCGGAGGGCGGCGGGGGCTGGCCGCCTTCGGCCTCGCCTTCGCCCTCGTGACCCTGCCCTGGCTCGTCTGGGCCACCGTGAGCTTCGGGCAACCGCTGCCCCTCTCCGGAGACCGGAAGATGGTCGGCGGCCTCGCCGGCCTCGCGCGCTTCATCGCCGCGCTCCCGGGTGTACCCGACGACACAGTGCGCGCGCTGCTCCCTGCCCGTGAGCAGCTGCTCTTCGGATCGAAGTGGCTCGCATGGCCGAGTTGGGACCGGCTCTGGGCCCTGGGCCCTCGCGCGACCCTGGGGTGGTCGTTGGGCCACTGGCTCCCCACGAAGAGCACACTCCTGGATGGGGTACGCGCCCTGACGCTGGTGGCGCTCATCGTCCCTGCCGTCCACGGCTGGCGGGGGCGCCGCCTCACGATCCCTCCGGGGTTCTGGCTCCTCGCCGCGGTGGCGCTCGTGCACGGGGGCGCGCACCACCTGCTCCTCAATGGGTACGTGCACTACTCGTACTGGTACCGGGTCCCCGAACTGCTCCTCGCCGTGATGGCCGTGGGCATGGTCGTCGCGCCAGCCTTCGAGACGACCATCGCGCGTCGGTGGGTCGCCGGACCTGCGCTGCTTGCGCTTGCCCTGGGGTTCGCGGGTCTGCTCGCGGAGCTTGCGCCCCGAGGGTTCGACTCCACCGCAGACCGCTTCTCCATCAGCGTGCTCAGCGTCGCCGACGGAATGAACGAGGAGTTGCGACGCGGCACGCGCGTCGGCTCGTGGAACGCTGGACTGCTGGGATGGCTTGCGGACGGGCCCGTCGTCGTGAACCTCGATGGACTCGCCAACAGTCGAGAGTTCCTGCCGGTCGCCGAAGCCGAGGTGCTCTATCGGCACGGCCACGGCGCGGTGAACCCGACGCTCAAGTGGCTCGACGAGCAAGGAATTCACTACCTGGTCGACCTGCATCCCATCGCGGGCCTGGGGGTCACGCCGTTCTATGACCTCATCCCGGTGAGCCGCTACACCCCCGAGCTCCGCGGCCCGGCCATCTCGCACTGGTCTCGGCCCGGCCGGGACCACGCGGCGGCGATGGTCAGGCTCACCCAGCCCTGAGGCTTCCCGTCGAGGGCGTTCAGGGCGCCAGGGGAATGCGTCTCCCCGCCAGCCATGCATCCACGGTCTCGTCGGTGAGCAGCGGCCCCCACACGTGCACGCGACTGCGCATCGACGGGCTCGCCAATGCGTCCTCGCACACCACGGCACGGGGCCAGCTGCCGGTGGAGTGGCACAGGTCCACCGCCCGGCCACGCACCCGGAGCATCCCCACGTGGGTGTCGAGCCCCAGGAGATACAAGCCCGTCCCCTCCCGCCGCACTTCCTCGACCACCCGCTGCACCCCCTGGTCGGTGCGCCAGCGCGTGCGGCTCTTGCCCGCGAAGGTCCTCACGATGCGCGCCGAGGCCAAGGCACCGACCTCCGAGCTCACCTGCAGACCCGCTCCCCGCAACACCGCACCGATGTAGTGCCCACAGGCCACCGTGCCGCCGTAGGGCCGGGTGGCCCGCCCCGAGAACGTCCACTTCGTGCCGACCCACGCAGGGGCCAGCTCATCGCCGATGGCGAGGTCGAGCGCTTTCCGGGCCTCGTCCCGCGCTCCGGTCCGACCTGCCAGCCGCTTCCGGGTGGTCTCGAGCTCCCTGCTCTGCTCCATCCACCGAGCGCGGGCGCTCCGTTGACTCGCCGGGCCGGCCTCCCGGGCGGCGTGGGCCGCGACGCGATCGGCGTTGACCGGTTTGGAGCCACCTCTCCCTCGTAAGGCGCATGCCCCTCCGCCTACTCCCAGACAAAGCAGAAGCAACACCCAACCCGAGAGCCGGAAGGTCCGGTGCATGCGGGGGGGGGCGCGGCGGATCGCAAAGCTACGGATGGGGGCCATGGAAGCTCCCGTGGGGCGTGAGCAGGACCCCGGGGACGCGCCGTCTGTTCCCCACGTCGCTAAGGTCGCGGCGTGCACACCGTCCTCACAGAGCTCCTCGACCTCCTCCGCCTCGAAACCATCGAACAGACCGTCTTCCGCGGGCGCAGCCAGGACCTCGGCTGGGGACGCGTCTTCGGCGGCCAGGTGCTGGGCCAGGCCCTCTCCGCCGCCGCCCAGACGGTGCCCGACGCCCGCCCCGTGCACTCGTTGCACGCGTACTTCCTGCGCCCCGGCGACGCGAAGAAGCCCATCGTCTACATGGTGGACCCCATCCGAGATGGTCGCTCGTTCACGACCCGGCGGGTCGTGGCGCTCCAGAGCGGCAAGGCAATCTTCAATCTCTCCGCCTCGTTTCAAGTGGAACAGGAGGGCTTCGAGCACGCCGACGCCTGCCCCGAGGGCCTTCCCGGCCCCGAAGGCCTGCTCTCCCAGAGCGAGCTCTCCGAGGAATGGACGCGCGGCATGCCCGAGGCCATTCGGGAGCGGGCCATGGCGACCAGGCCCATTGAGATTCGGCCCATCGACCCGAACAACCCCAGGTCTCCGCGCACTGGGCTGCCGCAGCGGCGCGCGTGGTTCCGGGCCATCGCCGCGCTCCCCGACGACCCGCAGATCCACCGCTCCCTGCTCGCCTATGCCTCTGACTTCCACTTCCTCACGGCGTCCCTCCTCCCCCATGGGGTGAGTTGGCTGACTCCGGGGATTCGCATGGCTAGCCTCGATCACGCCATGTACTTCCACCGCCCGTTCCGGCTCGACGACTGGCTGCTCTACGACGTGGAGAGCCCATCGGCGTCCGCAGCCCGCACGCTGGTGCGGGGCCGGTTCTTCGACCGCGACGGGCGGCTGGTGGCCTCGACGGTGCAAGAAGGCATGGTGCGAGACCGGCGAGACCCGTGAGCGAGCTCGCGTTCTTCGACTTCGACAAGACCCTGGTGCGCAAGGAGTCAGGCGAACTCATCGCCGTTCCTGTCGGGCTGAGGGGCCTCGTGCACCCGTGGCAGGGCGCGCGGTTCATCGGACTGGGCCTGCTCTACAAGATGGGGCGCGTCTCCCGCGAAGAGATGCAGTACGTCGGCTACGCCACCTACCGAGGTGGACGCCTCGACCGCCTCATCGAGACCCTGGATGCCATCTGGGAGCGCTGGATTGAGCCCGGCCTGTCGCCGGCGGTGCTCGCCCGGCTGCGCCTCCACCAGTCAAACAATGACGGCACCTACGTTCTCACGGCCTCTCCGACGTATGTGGCGGCCCCGGCGAAGCGCGTGCTCGGCG
The DNA here is from genome assembly GCA_023954745.1 of Deltaproteobacteria bacterium. GTDB lineage: Bacteria > Myxococcota_A > UBA796 > UBA9615 > UBA9615 > JAGSHC01. The sequence goes on from JAGSHC010000029.1 coordinate 11,758, forward strand.
TGGACGGCGTCATCGGCACCCGCATGGAGGTCCGAGACGATGGGCGGCTGAGCGGGGTCCCGATCGAGCCGCTGATGCAGGGCGAAGAAAAGGCGCGCGTCGTGCGTGAGATCGCAAACGCCCACGGGGTCGACCTGGCGGATTGTTGGGGCTATTCCGACTCCATGGCCGACATGGAGATGCTGGACGTCGTGGGTCACCCCGTGGCGGTGGACCCCGACCCTGAGCTCCGTGAGCTCGCACGATCACGCGGATGGGAGGTGCTCGGCCACGACGACATCCCCGCGGGGGCGAAGTGATGTTGGAGTTGGTCCCCCCCCTCGCCGTGGTGATTGGACTCGCGTTCGCCATCAACTGGGTCGCGTTCGTCCCGGCGTACCTCGCTCGAACGGAGCGCTTCTACGATCTCGCAGGGGGCTTCACCTACCTCACCGTCGTGGGGGTCGCGCTGCTGCTGGCCCCGGACCGCGGACCGCGTGAGTGGGTGCTGGCTACGCTGGTGGCGCTGTGGGCGGCGCGGCTCTCGAGCTTTCTCTTTGGCCGTATCAAGAGAGACGGCAAGGATGGTCGCTTCGACGAGATCAAGCAGTCGGCGCCTCGGTTCCTGATCGCATGGACCCTGCAAGCCCTGTGGGTGTCGCTCACGGCTCTTGCGATGCTCATCGTGCTCACGCAGCCGAGTAGTCACGCACTCACGCTGACGGACTTCATCGGCTGGGGGGTGTGGCTCACGGGGTTTGTCATCGAGGTGGTCGCAGACCGTCAAAAGTCCGCGTTTCGCGCTCGCCCCGATACTCACGGAACTTGGATCGACGAGGGACTGTGGGCGTGGTCACGCCACCCGAACTACTTCGGCGAGATCGTGCTGTGGACGGGCATCTGCATCAGCGCAGCGACGACCTTTGCCGGCTGGCAGTGGATCGGGCTGGTCTCCCCGTTGTTCGTGGCCTACCTGCTCCTGAAGGGCAGCGGGGTCCCCCTGCTCGAGGTCCGCGCCGACAAGAAGTGGGGAGGCGATGCAGCCTACGAGGCGTACAAACAGCGCGTCCCCGTGCTCATTCCCAGGCCTCCACGCCGGGGGGACTAAACGGCTTCTCATGCAACTGAGGCAGGCCTCATCTTCATGGGAAGCGTTTAGTACAGGTTGCCGCCGCGCATTCCGCCGCCGTAGTCGATGTAGACCACCTTCCACTCGCAGAAGAAGTCGATGGCCTGGGTGCCCATCTCGCGGGGCCCGATGCCCGTCTTCTTGATGCCGCCGAAGGGAAGCTGCGCTTCTCCGCCGATGGTGGGTGAGTTCACGTGCAGCATGCCGGTCTCGATGCGGTCCACGTACTGGAACACCGTGTTGACGTCCTGGGTGTAGATCGAGCTCGTGAGCCCATAGTCCACGGCGTTGGCCACCTCGATGGCCTCATCGAAGGAGTCGACCGGCACCACCGACATCACCGGCCCGAAGATCTCCTCCCGCGCGACGCGCATGGAGCGGTCCACCATCCACAGCGTGGGCTGGGTGAAGAGGCCGTGTCCAAGCTCGCCGTCGCTGGCCCGGCTCCCTCCAACGACCACCTCCGCACCTTCGTCCTTGCCGATCTGCAGGTACTCGTGGACCTTGCCGAACTGGTCCGAGTCGACGCTGGGGCCCATGGTCGTCGCCGGGTCCAGACCGTCGCCAGGAACCACCGCCCGCGCTGCGTCCGCCATCTTGCTGACGAACTCGTCGAGCACCCCACGCTGCACGATGGAGCGCGAAGTCGCCGTGCAACGCTGGCCAGTGCTCCCAAAGCCGCCCTTGGCCGCGGCGGCGACGGCCATGCCCACGTCCGCGTCGTCGAGCACGATGATCGGATTCTTGCCGCCAAGCTCGCACTGCACCCGCTTTCCGAGGGCCGCGCCCTGGGCGTAGATCATCTCTCCGATCTCGGTCGAGCCGGTGAAGCTGATGGCGTGCACGTCCGGGTGGGCGACCAATCGCGCGCCCGCCGTCGCTCCTCTTCCCTGCACCATGTTGAGGACCCCGGGGGGCACTCCCGCGTCCACGAAGGTCTTCACGACGAGCTCAGTCACCCAGGGAGTCTGCTCGGCGCCCTTGATCACGACGGTGTTCCCGGCGACGAGGGCTGGCGCGATCTTCCAGGCCGGGATGGCCATGGGGAAGTTCCAGGGCGTGATGAGCCCCACCACCCCCAACGGCTGGCGGGTGGTGTAGGCGAAGGTGTTCGGAATCTCTGAGGGAACCGTCTCGCCGTTGAGGCGGCGGGCCTCACCGGCGAACCACTCCACGAGCACCGCGCCCTTCAGGACTTCCCCCTTGGCTTCGGCGAGGACCTTGCCCTCTTCCATCGTCAGGACGCGGCCGATCTCCTCGGTACGCTCCTCGAAGAGCCGGGCAGCGTCACGGCAAATGCGCCCTCGCACCGGCGCCGGGGTAGCCCGCCAAGCGGCGAACGCCTTCTTTCCGGCCTCGACTGCAGCGTCCACGTCGTCCGCGGTGGAGTCGGTGCAGTACCCGATGACCTTGCGCAGGTCCGCGGGGTTGAGATCGGCGATGGGGTCGGAACCCGAGCCAGGAACCCAGGCACCGTCGATGTAGTTGAGAAACTGTCGGTCGCTCATGAGGTGGTCTCCGCGCCGCCGAGCAGGCTCCCGGATCGGGGCTCCAGCGGGCCGCCGAGTATGCCAGCGGCGGAGCGCGGGGGGCACCGAGGACATCACCTTGGGGCGGCCGACGGCGGCGAGCGGTTGCCTCGATTCGGCGCCCGTCGTACAACTGCGGTCCGCCGAGCCACGCGCGCGCCGCCGCGCCCGCGAGGGTCCACCAGCGCGAACACTGCGCGTCCGAGGACGCACCAAGGAGCAGAAATGTCCCTGAAGATCATCAAGGGCGGCACTGTCGTGACCGCCGAGGGCGAAGCACGCGCCGATGTACTCATCCAAGGCGAGACCATCGCCGCGGTGGGGCCCGACCTCGACGCCAATGGCGCGGACGTCATCGACGCAACGGGGGCCTACGTCATGCCCGGCGGCATCGACCCGCACACGCACATGGAGTTGCCCTTCATGGGCACGGTCGCCTCGGAGGACTTCTTCTCCGGTACCACCGCCGCGGCCGTCGGCGGCACCACCTCGGTGATCGACTTCGTGATCCCCGGTCCCCAGCAAGACGTCATGGAGGCGTACCGCTCCTGGCGCGGCTGGTCCGAGAAGGCGGCCACTGACTACGGATTCCACGTCGCCATCACCTGGTGGGACGAGTCGGTCCGCAAGGCCATGCACACCCTGGTGCACGAAGAAGGCGTCAACTCCTTCAAGCACTTCATGGCCTACAAGAACGCGATCATGTGCGACGACGAGACGCTGGTGAACAGCTTCTCAGAGGCACGGGAGCTCGGCGCGCTGTGCACCGTGCACGCGGAGAATGGCGAGCTGGTGTTTCGACTCCAGCAGGAGATCTACGACAAGGGCATCACCGGCCCCGAGGGACACCCCCTCTCCCGTCCGCCCGAGGTGGAAGGCGAGGCCGCCAACCGCGCCATCCGGATCGCCGAGGTTCTCGGAGTCCCGCTCTACCTCGTGCACACGTCCTGCATCGACGCCCTCGAGGCGGTGACCCGGGCGCGTCTGGAAGGCCAGCGCGTCTACGCCGAGGTCCTCGCCCAGCACCTGGTCATTGACGACTCTGTCTACCGGGACCCGGACTGGCGCAAGGCCGCGCACCACGTCATGTCTCCACCCTTCCGCGCCAAGGAGCACCAAGAAGCGCTCTGGCGGGGCCTGCAGGCCGGAATGCTCCAGACGACGGCCACGGACCACTGCTGTTTCTGCACCCCGCAGAAGGAGATGGGCAAGGACGACTTCCGCGGGATCCCCAACGGAACCGGAGGAATCGAAGACCGCATGTCCGTGCTCTGGCACCACGGCGTAGGCACGGGCCGGCTGACCCCGAGCGAGTTCGTGGCCGTGACGTCCACCAACTGCGCGAAGATCTTCAACATCCACCCCCAGAAGGGCTCCATGGCGGTGGGCGCCGATGCCGACCTCGTGGTCTGGGACGCCGAGGCATCACGGACCATCTCGGCCGAGACCCACCACCAGAACGTGGACTACAACATCTACGAGGGGATGGAGGTTCAGGGCCTCGCCAAGGTGACACTGTCGCGCGGTCGCGTCGTGTGGAACGACGGCGACGTGCGCACCGAGCGAGGGACCGGCCGCTACGTGAAGCGCAAGCCCTTCGCCAACTACTGGGCCGCCCAGCTGCGGCGGAACGAGCTGGCGGAGCCCACTCCGGTGCACCGTGGTTGAGCTGAACAACCCCGATCCGGGGCTCATCAACGACGACATCCGCCCCACCACCGAGGCCGAGCGGACCTGGTCCATCGGCGCCATGGCGTCGCTGTGGGTGGGCATGGTGGTGTGCGTCCCGACCTACATGCTCGCGTCGTCGATGATCAGCAGCGGCATGAACTGGTGGCAGGCCGTGGGCACCGTGATGCTCGGCAACGTCATCGTGCTCGTGCCGATGGTCCTCAACGGCCACCCCGGCACGAAGTACGGCATTCCCTTCCCCGTGCTGGCCCGGGCATCCTGGGGGATCCAGGGAGCCCACATCCCTTCGGTGGCGCGGGCCCTGGTCGCTTGCGGCTGGTTCGGCATCCAAACGTGGTTTGGCGGCTTTGCCATCTACCAGCTGCTCAACGTGTTGACCGGGGATGCGCTGGCGGGTGGCGACCTCCCCCTCCTCGGCATCAACGGCGGGGAGCTGTTCTGCTTCCTGTTGTTCTGGGCGATCCAGCTCGTGGTGGTGTGGCGCGGAGTCGAGTCGATCAAGCTGCTCGAGCAGTACGCAGCTCCCTTCCTCATCGCCATGGGCCTCGCGCTGCTCGGCTGGGCCTACGTCAAGGCGGACGGCTTCGGGACGATGCTCTCCACGCCGAGCCAGTTTGTGGAGGGAGGCGAGAAGGAAGGCCAGTTCTGGTCGGTCTTCTTCCCGTCGCTGACGGCGATGGTCGGGTTCTGGGCGACGCTGTCCCTGAACATCCCTGACTTCACCCGCTACGCCAAGAGCCAGAAGGACCAGGTCCTGGGACAGCTGCTCGGCCTGCCGACGACCATGACGCTCTTCGCGTTCATCGGGGTCGCGGTGACCTCGGCGACGGTGGTCATCTTCGGTGAGGCCGTGTGGGATCCCACCGTCCTTCTCGGCAAGATGGGCGGTGGCTTTGCCGTTGTGATCTCGCTGTTTGCGCTGTCCATCGCAACGTTGTCCACGAACATTGCTGCCAACGTGGTCAGCCCCGCGAACGTGTTCATCAACCTCGCTCCGGCGAAGGTGAACTTTCGCATCGGCGGGATGATCACTGCGGGCCTCGGGGTCGCCATCTTCCCGTGGAAGCTCATCGAGAGCACCGGGGGCTACATCTTCACCTGGCTCATCGGGTACTCGGCGCTCCTCGGTCCTATCGGCGGGATCCTCATCGTCGACTACTTCCTCATCCGCAAGACGGAGTTCGATCTGAACGGCCTGTACCGCAAGGACGGCCCATATTGGTACTCCGGCGGCTTCAACCCCGTCGCCATTGGCTCATTCGTCATCGCGGTCCTCCCGAACATCCCGGGGTTCCTCGTGGCCGCTGGCGCCATGGACTCCGCAGCTCCCATCTTCACGACGATCTACACGTACGCGTGGTTCGTCGGGTTCCTCCTGGCCGGCGCCCTCTACATGGTCGGCATGAAAGCGACACAGAAATGAGTGACCTGTCCCGCGAAGAGATCATTGCCCTGTGCAAGAAGCACACGATGTACACCTGGACCAAGAACCGAACGGTCCAGCCGAAGGACATCGCCCGCGCTGAGGGCATCTACATGTGGACGCACGATGGGCGCCGCATCATCGACTGGAACAGCCAGCTGATGAGCGTGAACATCGGACACGGACACCCCAAGGTGAAGGCGGCCATGAAGAAGCAGATCGACGATCTGCTGTTCGTCTGGCCCGGGACGGCCACCGAGCCTCGCGCCAAGCTCGGCAAGAAGCTCGCAGAGATCGTTCCCGGCGACCTGAACACGTTCTTCTTCTGCCTCGGCGGCGCCGAAGCCAACGAGAACGCCATGAAGGCGGCGCGGCTCTACACCGGCAAGAACAAGATCCTGTCGCGCTACCGCAGCTACCACGGTGCCACGAAGGAATGCATGCAGCTGACCGGTGACCCCCGTCGGTGGCACAACGAGCCCGGCAGCTCCGGCTTCGTCAAGGTCATGGACCCCTGGCCCTACAGCTTCTCCTGGGGCGAGACCGAGGAGGAGATCACCGAGCGCAACCTCGTGTACCTCGAAGAGGTCATCCAGATGGAGGGGCCCGAGACCATCGCGGCCATGTGGATCGAGACGGTGACCGGCACCAACGGCATCCTCCCACCACCAAAGGGCTACCTCAAGGGCTTGCGCCAACTACTCGATAAGTATGGGATTCTTCTCGTATGCGACGAGGTAATGGCGGGGTGGGGCCGCACCGGAAAGCTGTTCGCCTTCGAGCACGGCGACATCGTCCCCGACATCGTCACCATGGCGAAGGGCATCACGTCGTCCTACGCCCCCCTCGGCGTGATGGCCGTCAGCGACGCCATCGCTGAGCACTTCCAGGACAACGTGTTCTGGGGTGGGCTGACCTACAACTCACACAGCCTGGGCCTCGCCACGGCCCTGGCCTGCATCGAGGTCATGGAGGAGGAGGGCATCGTCGAGAACGCCGCGCGCCTCGGCGCCGTGATGCGGTCGGAGATGGACCGGCTGACGGCAAAGCATCCGTCCTGCAAGGTAGGCCGCTGCATCGGGCTCTTCGGCATGATCGACGTGCAGAAGAACAGCGCCGGTGAGCCCATGGCTCCGTTCAACGGCACGAGCCCTGCCATGGCAGAACTTTCTCAATACTTCTGGGATGCTGGACTCTTCACCTTCGTGCGATGGGGGAGCTTCATGTGCAACCCGCCCCTTTCTATTACGGAAGAGGAGCTGCTCGAAGGGTTCAAGATCATCGACGCGGGTTTGGACATCACCGACAAGTACTTCGAGGGGTAGCGAGTTCCCGTCCGGGAATGCCCGATCCGCCCGATCTCTTCGTCGAACTTCGGCCCAGCTTGTGCGGCGTACCTGAGTACGCCTCCGCGCCGTCCCTCGTTCTCCTCGACCTCGGGCGCCTCGGACATCCCCGCACCTGGGAACTCCCGCTACAGGACCTCGCCCGCGAACTCCCAAGGAACCCGCAGGGTCCCGGCTCAGGTGGCTCCGACCTCGAAGCCGGCGGCCATCACGATCTCGCCTACCTGGGCGGCATCGAGGGTCCCGTAGACTTCGGCGCTCTTGCCCTCGAGGTCGACGGTGGCGGCATCGACGCCCTCCGCCGCCCTCAGGGTCCGTTCCAGGCGGGACGAGCAGCCGTTGCACGTCATGCCCTCCACGGGAATGACCAGCGGCCCAGCGACGCTCTGTGGCGCCGGCTGACGCGACACCAGCCAGCTCCGAGCGTCCTGCCACGCGAACCAGGCGATGGCGCCCACGAGCCCCACGGCGGCGGCCTGCGCCCACCAGGCAGGCGCGTGGGCGTGCGCGTGCACGGCTCCCAGAGTCAGGGCCCCGAAGAGCGCCTCGTAAGCGAGGCCGAAGACCACGCTCCCCCCGACGAGGGAGCCCAGGTAGATCCCCAGGGTCCGATTGCCGAAGGCCCGCTTCACCGCGCCGAGGGTGGCCACGTTGGTCGCCGGGCCCGCCATCAGGAAGACCATGGCCGCGCCGGTGGGCATCCCCGCCCCCACCAACGCCGCCGCGATGGGCACCGAAGCAGTGGCGCACACGTACAGCGGGATGCTGAACAGGAGCACTCCGCCAAACGCCAGCAGATTGCCCGCGCCGGTGAGGCCCGCGAAGAGCTCAGGCGGCAGCCAGGTAGTCAACGCCGCCGAGGCGAGCACGCCGAAGAGAAGCCAGCCCCAGATCATCTGCACCATCTCGAGACCGTGGTCCACCATCTGCCGAACCGTTGGGCGCTCGCCGGAGACCTCGGGGGGAGGCTCGTCAGAGGCAACGCTCCCTGTGGCGGCATCGGTCAACCAGCCGCTGGTGACTCCGGTGACCAGCGCCGCGAGCACCTTCCACAGCGCAAAGGGCCAACCGAGGAAGCTTGCGCTCACCAGGATGCTGTCCACCCCCGTCTGGGGGGTCGCGGTGACGAAGCCCACCGCTGCGCCGTCGCTCGCGCCGTCTTCCTTGAGGCCGAGGCCTGCCGGGATCACCCCGCAAGAACAAAGCGGCAGCGGCACTCCCAGGCCCACCGCCTTCAAGACGCCCGATCGACCGGACAGCTGCTTTCGCACGAAGCCGCGCGGCAAGAGACCGTGCATCAGGCCAGCGATGGCGGCCCCTAGGAGCAGCCAGGGCGCCAGCTCCGTCAGGACCATCCAGACATTGTGCAGATAGAGGTTCACGCCGCCCAATGTGGCCACGGCTCAACCAAAGGGCAATGGCCCGTTCGGCGAGGTCCGAGGGCTCGCGCCCTGGTGGAGCGAAGGAGCCAGGAGCGCATCGGCCCCTAGTGGTGGATCCCCGTCTTGGGCCGAATCACCGCGCCGTCGTTGATGTGGTCGTTCCAGCTCGCCGGCTCGTAGCCGTTGGCGATCTCGACCATGGAGATGCAGTCCGGCACCGGACACACGATCTGGCAGAGGTTGCACCCGACGCACTCGGACTCATCGACCACCGGAACCCGGCTGCCGTCGGTTGCGGGGTCGATGCACTGGTGCGCGCCGTCGTGGCAAGCCACCACGCACTTGTAACAACCGATGCAGCTCTCGGCGTCGATGACCGCCTTTGTCTCGTAGTTGAGGTCGAGGTTGCCCCACTCGCTGTAGCCCGGCAGCGCGCGGCCCACGGCGTCGTGGACCGAGGCGAAGCCCTTCTCGTCGAGGTAGGTGTTCAAGCCCTCGATCATGTCTTCGACGATGCGGTAGCCACGCAGCATCACCTCGGTGCAGACCTGCACCGACGTCGCGCCGAGGAGGATGAACTCCACGGCATCCCGCCAGTCCGTCACTCCGCCGATGCCAGAGATGGGGATGTTGAAGCTCGGGTCACGCCCCAGCTGACCCGTCATGTGCAGGGCGATGGGCTTCACGGCCGCGCCGCAGTACCCACCGTTGGTCGACTGGTCGCCCACGCGCGGGTTCGGCACGAAACGGTCGATGTCCACACCGATGATCGACTTGATGGTGTTGATGAGGGACACACCGTCGGCGCCTCCCCGCTGCGCCGCGTGTCCGTGGGGGAGGATGTCGCCCACGTTGGGGGTCAGCTTCACCAGCACGGGGACGGTGGAGTACTCCTTGGCCCAGGACGTGATCTCCTCGTTCACCCGAGGCTCCTGCCCCACCGCGCTGCCCATGCCGCGCTCGCACATGCCGTGGGGGCACCCGAAGTTCAGCTCGAGGCCATCGGCGCCGGCGTCGATGGACCGCTTGATGATGTCCTTCCACTCCTGACGAGTCTCCACCATCAGCGAGGCGATGACCGCGTGATTGGGGTAGTGCTTCTTCACGTCCGCGATCTCGGCGAAGTTCTTCTCCAGCGAGCGGTCGGTGATGAGTTCGATGTTGTTGAAGCCGATGGCCGCCGTGCCCCGGTAGTTCGTGGCCGCAAACCGCGAGCTCACGTTCTGGATGGGCTGGCCCAGGGTCTTCCAGACCGCGCCGCCCCAGCCGGCGTCGAAGGCACGCTTGATCTGGTCCCCGCTGTTCGCCGGAGGAGCCGATGCGAGCCAGAAGGGGTTGGGGGAGACGATGCCTGCACAGTTGGTGGTGAGGTCTGCCATCAGTTCTGCCCTCCGAGGTAGATATCCATGGCCTGCGCGGCGCGCTTGCCTTCGGCCGCGGCGTTGACGACCTCCTTGCCGCCGTTCGCGGCGTCGCCACCGCAGAACCAACCCGCCCGTCCGGTGGCGCCGTCGTCGTTCGTCACGACCCGCCCCCACTGAACCTCGATGCCGTCGAGCCCGGAGAGCATGTCTCCCAGCTTGCCCTGGCCGATGGCCATCAGGACCAGCTGCGCGCCGAGCAGGACCTCTTCTCCCTCGACGGGCTTCTTGTCCTCGTCGAGCACCGCGCAACGGACGCGGGCGACTGCTCCGTCACCCTCGAATGCCACTGGCTGAGCCCGCCAGGCAGCACGGGCGCCCTCACGCTTCGCCTCGTCCCACTCGTGGTGGTAGCCGCTCATGCCGGCTTCGCCTCCCCGGTAGACCATCGTCACGTTGGGGACTCCGAGGCCGAGAAGCTCGCGCACGCAATCCAGAGCGGTGTTGCCGCCGCCGATGACCGCCGCGCTGGTCACCGAGGAGAGGTCGAGTTCCTGCAGCTTCATGCGCTCGATCCACTCGACCGCACCGTGAACTCCGTCCAGGTCCTCACCCGGCACCTTGAGGAATCGGTCCACTCCGAGACCCGCCCCAAAGAAGACCGCATCGTGGTTCGCCTCGAGGTCCTCCAGGCTGAGGTCACCCCCGACCTCCACGCCCGTCTTCACCTCGATGCCGCCGATGCCAAGCACCCACTCGACCTCTTCGAGAGCCCGGTCCGCCTTCATCTTGTATGGGGCCACCCCGGTGCTGTTCAGCCCGCCGAGGACCTCACGCTTCTCATAGATGGTGCAGCTGTGGCCGAGGCGACGTAGCTCGTGCGCGGCGGCGAGGGATGCAGGCCCTGCCCCCACGAGGCCCACGGACTTGCCGGTGTCGGGGCCCGCCTCGAAGAAGCTCCACTCCGCGTCGAACGCAGCATCGGTGGCATACCGCTGGAGCTTGCCGATCTGGATCGGCGGCGCGTCCATGTGGTTGAAGACGCAGTCGCCCACGCAGAGTGTCTCTACCGGGCAGACCCGAGCGCAGCTCATCCCCAGGATGTTGGACTCGAAGATCGTGCGAGCCGACCCCTTGAGGTTGTCCGTCGAGATCTTCCGGATGAACTCCGGGATGTCGATGCTCGTGGGACACGCGGTGATGCAGGGCGCGTCTTCGCAATACAGGCAGCGGTTGGCCTCGGCGATGGCCTGGGGCTTCCCGTAGGCGTGCTTGAAGTCCGTGAACACGGCTTCGGACCGCGTGGCGGCAGGTCGGGTCATGCGATCTCCAGAATGGATGCGAGGGAGACACACACGGCCCCTGCGCAACGGGAATGGTACGGCAGGGCTCGCGATCCCGTCCAACGGCGAAACCAGCCTGGGCCCCGCTACGCTCTTGGACCGTCCCCCTTGGAGATCCTCATGCCCCGCTGCTCCCTTGCCGCTCCCCTCCTCACGTCCTTGTTGTGGCTGCTACCTGCGTGTGGGGCCACCGGCTCGCTCTCCTTCGAAGGCCTCGACGACCTCGTAGGGGACGACGACGACGTGGTGGGCGACGACGACGACGTGGTGGGAGATGACGACGACGCCACCGGCGACGACGACGACGTGGTGGGCGACGACGACGACGCCACCGGTGACGACGACGATGTGGTGGGCGACGACGACGACGCCACCACCACCCCCTGCCCTGCCTACACCATCACCTGTGGGCAGACCGTGTCGGCCAACAACGCCACTGCGGGTGTGAGCCTGCTGGACGAGAATTCTTGCGTGGGCTCGGGCATGACCGGCCCCGAGGTCACCTACGAGTTCGTAGCCCCGGGGCCCACGGCGTTGTCCGTGGACTTGGCAAACATCAGTCAGGACCTCGACCTGTACGTCCTCGCCGGAGCCACCTGCAATCCCCAGGACTGCGTGGACGGATCGTGGAACAGCGGGAGCGACGACGAAGACCTCGAGATCGAGCTCGATCCCGGCGATGTCGTCACCATCATGGTCGACGGCTGGGACGGTGCGGTCTCGGATTACGACCTGACCGTCTCCTGCAACGCCGGCGGAGACGACGACGACGATGACGACGACGACGGAGCAGGTCCCGATGTGGACGGCGACGGATACGACGCATCGGTGGACTGCGACGACAACGACCCCAGCATCAACCCTGGCGCGACCGAGGTCTGCGACACCATCGACAACGACTGCTCAGGCGGAATCGACGACAACGGCGGATGCACTGGGTGCAGCCAGGGCTCCTATGGAGGCCACACCTACCAGGCGTGCTCCGGCTTCGGCGCGGACTTCAACAGCGCCGCGGCGGCCTGCTCCCAATTCGGCTACTACCTCGTCACCATCGACGACGCAGGCGAGGACTCCTTCGTCTCCGGACTGGCGCAGTCCAACAGCACGGGCCAGGTGACCGAGTGGTGGATCGGCTACACCGACCAGGGCTGGAACAACGAGGGCAACTGGGACTGGGTGGGCGCAGCGTCCTCCACGGGGTACGAGAACTGGAACAGCGGCGAGCCCAACAACTCCGGCAACGAGGACTGCGCCGAGATGACCCCCTGGAGCAGCTGGGCGTGGAACGACATCGGCTGCATTGGCTCCAAGGCGTTCCTCTGCGAAGGCGACTTCTAGCGACGCCTCGCGGAATGGGAGGCCCAACTCGAGACGAGGCGGTGCCTTCCCGGCGGGGGCTACGCCCGATCCTCTAGAATGAGCGCATTGAGAGGCACCAAGGAGCCGTTGATGAACCGCCACTTCTGGGGCCGTATGCCCAGCTTGGCCGTCCTGATGGTGCTGTGCGCCGCCGGTACGGCCTCCGCCGCGACCTATGTCGTCAACAGCGTCGCCGATCCCGGGAACGGCACCTGCGACGCATCCGAGTGCACGCTACGAGAAGCAGTCGATGCCCTCTCGGCGAACAACGACGCGATCCGTTTCGACTTCACCGGGACAGGTCTGTCCGCACCCTTCGAGATCGAGCTCGGCTCGTATCTGAACGTCGACCAGAACGAGGTGACCATCGACGCTCTGGACTGCACGGGGTGCGGGACCGTCGCTGGCACGACGACCAACGCGACGGACGGCTTCGACTCGACGCTGGCGGTGCGTGTAATCGCGGCCGTGGGGTTCTCCGACGACCAGCTGTTCTACATCGACTCCAACGACGTGGTGCTCAAGGGCTTCAACCTCGACGGGTCTCCCGAGTTCGGCGTCGAGGTGGAGGGCGACCGCTTCACGATGGAGGACTGTTACGTGGGCACCTCCATCAACGGAGGATTGGGCCTCGGCAACGGCGATGACGGCATCAACTTCGCCAACAGCAACAACAGCGTGCTGGGCCCGGGCTTGCTGGTCTCCGGGAACGGCGACAACGGCATCAGCGTCTACGACAAGGACAGCGACTCCCTCACCATCAAGGACAGCATCATCGGGCTGGACGTCACGGCCACCGCCCTGCTGGGGAACGCCGACTACGGGATCGTGGTCAACGGCAACGACGGGAACCTGGGGACCCTGACCATCGGCGGCGCCTCGAGCACCGACGGCAACGTCATCTCGGGGAACGGAGAGTCGGGGATCCTGCTCTACAACGACGTCGACGGGAACAGCGCCGACATCGCCAACAACCTCATCGGCACCAATGGGGCCGGGACCGTAGACCTCGGGAACGACGGCTACGGGCTGCTGATGTCCGCAGAGTTCTTCACGGCCGATCGCCCCCGTGAGTTCGACATCTACGACAACGTGATCTCTGGGAACACCGATGGGGGGGTCTTCCTGCATCGCGCGGCGACCCTGACGTTCTCGAGCAACGCCATCGGCACGGATGTCGGCGGAACCCTCGATCTCGGCAACGGCGGGGAGGGCATCTACCTCTACTCGAACTCTGGCGGCGCGGACACGACGTCGGTCACCATCGGCGGCGCGGGGAACGAGAACCTGATCGCCTACAACGGGGGCGACGGCGTCCGCATGAACGACGCGGGATCGCTCGAGGTGGAGTTCATCACCATCAGCGTGAACCAGTTCTGGGACAACGCGGGCCTCGCCATCGACATCGAGAACGCCAACGCCACCAACACCGGCGACGGACCGTCCCTCCCCCCCGCGAACAACTGCTCCAACGATGAAGGCTGGGGGAACAGGGAGGCGAGTCGCCCTCTCATCTCCAGCGCCGAAGTGCTCGGGGGCACGCTCACGGTGGTGGGGACGTCCTGCGCGTCAGCCATCGTGGACCTCTACCTCGCTGACCCCGACGGCACCGGCTACGGAGAGCCCTTTCTCTTCCTGGGCACGGACACGGCCACTGGCGGCGGGGGCGGTGCTTGGACCGTCACGGTGCCGAACAGCGGAGCGACGTCCTCGGACGTGGTCACGGCGCTCCAGACCGACACCGACGGCGAGACGGGGGAGGCCGCGCTCAACGTAGCGGTGTCGGCTCCTTGCGATGCCGACGGAGACGGCCAGGACCGCAATGACGGGACCCTCCTGTGCGTAGGCCCCGACTGCGACGACACCGACGCCACCATCTACGACGGCGCCCCCGAGGTCTGCAACAACGTCGACGACGACTGCGACGGGGTGGTTCCCACCAACGAGATCGACGGGGACAGCGACGGCCAGGCCACCTGCGAGGGGGACTGCGACGACAGCGACGACACCATCTACGACGGCGCCACCGAGATCTGCGACGGCCTCGACAACGACTGCGACCTCGCCATCCCCGCGGACGAGGCGGACTCCGACGCCGATGGGCAGCGGGTGTGCGAAGGCGACTGCAACGACGGCGTCGCGACCATCTACGACGGCGCCATCGAGCTCTGCGACGGCCTCGACAACGACTGCGACACCCTCCTCCCGGCGAACGAAGCCGACAACGACGGGGACGGGTTCCTCGTCTGCGAGAACGACTGCGACGACACCAGCGCCAGCGTGTTCCCGGGCGCCACGGAAGCCTGCAATGGCGTCGATGACGACTGCGACGGCTCCATCCCCGCCAACGAGTTGGACGGGGACAGCGACGGGCAGAGCGCCTGTGCTGGCGACTGCGATGACGCAGACGCCACCACCTTCAACGGCGCGACCGAGTTGTGCGACGGCGTCGACAACGACTGCAACGGCGCCGTGCCCACCGACGAGACCGACGACGACGGCGACTCCTTCAACGAGTGCTCCGGAAACGACTGCAACGACGCAGACGCCACGGTGTTCCCCGGGGCGACGGAGACGTGCAACGGCATCGACGACGACTGCGACGGCTCCATCCCCGTGGACGGGGCTGACGGGGACAGCGATGGGCAAGCCACCTGCGCCGGCGACTGCAACGACGCGGACGCGACCATCTACGACGGCGCCCCCGAGCTGTGCGACGGCCTCGACAACAACTGCGACAGCTCGCTCCCCGTGGACGAGTCGGACGCCGACAGCGACGGCCAGAGCGCGTGCGCGGGCGACTGCGACGACGCGGACGCCACCGTCAACGGGTCGGCCACCGAGATCTGCGACGGCCTCGACAACAACTGCGATGGAACGGTGCCCGCGGACGAGACCGACGACGACGGCGACACCTTCAGCGAATGCGCCGGCTTCGACTGCGACGACACGAACAGCCTCGTCTTCCCCGGGGCCACGGAGTTGTGCAACGGCACCGACGACGACTGCAACGGTGCGGTGCCTGCCGACGAGCTCGACGTGGATGGTGACGGCACGTCGACCTGCGACGGCGACTGCGACGACACCGATGCGACGGTCGCCCCCGGCCTCCCCGAGATCTGCGACGGCGCCGACAACGACTGCAACGGTTCGGTGCCCTCGGACGAGATCGACGATGACGGCGACGGCGAGACCGAGTGCGAAGGCGACTGCGACGACTTCTCCGCCACGGTGAACACCCTGGCGGCGGAGGTCTGCAATGGCCTCGATGACAACTGCGACGGCGCCGTACCGGCAGACGAGACCGACGACGACGGCGACGGGTTCGACGAGTGCGCCGACGGAGACTGCGACGACACCGAGCCCACCACGTTCCCCGGCGCCACCGAGGTGTGCGATGCCATCGACAACAACTGCGCCGCGGGCATCGACGAGCCCTTCGATCTGGACTCCGATGGTTTCACGGACGGTGCGGTGACGGACTGTGTGAACGCCTGGGGCGCCGCCAACGTCGACTGCGACGACACCGACGCCGCCGTGAACCCCAACGCCGTGGAGCAGTGCGACGGCATCGACAACAACTGCGACGGGACGATCGACGAAGACGCCGACCTCGACGGCGACGGATTCACAAACTGCGCCGGGGACTGCGACGACAGCGACGCCACCATCTTCCCCGGAGCCACCGAGGTCTGTGACCTCGCGGACACGGACTGCGACGGGACGCTGCCCGCCGACGAATCGGACGGGGACGCCGATGGGGTGGCCGCCTGCGTCGGAGACTGCGACGACGCGGACGCCACCGTGTACCCCGCCGCTCCCGAGCTGTGCGACGAGCTGGACAACGACTGCGACGGGACCGTGCCGCCTGACGAAGTCGACGACGACCTGGACGGGTTCTTCGAGTGCGACGGAGGCGACTGCGATGACACCTCTCCCCTGACCTTCACGGGGGCTGCCGAGCAGTGTGACGGCATCGACAACGACTGCGATGGCGCCGTGCCCGGCGACGAGACGGACGACGACCTCGATGGGTACGACGAGTGTGCCCAGGGCGACTGCGACGACACCGACTTCACCATCAACCCCGGCGCGGAGGAGGTCTGCGACGCGGTGGACCAGGACTGCGACGGGGTCATCGACAATGGGTTCGACCTGGACGAGGACGGCGTCACCACCTGCGGTGACGACGGAGTGCTGGCCACCGAGGATGACGACTGCGACGACGAGAACGCCGACGTCTCTCCCGACGTCCAGGAGGTGTGCGACGGCATCGACAACGACTGCGATGGCGACATCGACGAGGTGGAGGACCTCGACGGAGACGGCTTCACCAACTGCGATGGCGACTGCGACGACGAGAACGCCGACGTCTACCCGGGAGCCGACGAGATCTGCGATGGGCTGGACAGCGACTGTGACGGCGACGTGCCCGCCGATGAGTCAGACGATGACGGAGACGGCTTCAACGAGTGCGGCGACGACGACTGCGACGACGACGACCCGACGGTCTACCCCGGCGCGGAAGAGACCTGCGAGGACGGCATCGACCAGGACTGCGACGGCGAGGACCTCGTCTGTGGCGAGGACTGCGTCGACCTGGACGAAGACGGCATCACCGACTGCGACGGCGACTGCGACGACAACGACGCCCTGGTCTCCCCCGTCGCCACAGAGACTTGCGAAGACGGCATCGACCAGGACTGCGACGGCACCGACGTCGACTGCATCGAGCTCACCCTCGAGGAGGCCGCCGGGTGCGACTGCGGCGACAGTTCTCCCAGTGGGAGCACCGCACTGGCGATGTTGGGACTTCTCAGCCTGACCGGGCTGCGCAGGCGGCGCCTGGTGGCCTAAACGAGGCGGGAGCTACCCGAGCCAGCCGAGAGCCCAGGCGGCGCCCCCCGCGAGAGCGGCCCCAGAAACGGCGAGCAGCACCCGCATACGAAGCCGCGCGCGCTTCCTCTCGAAGGCGCGCCCCACGAGCAGCGCCGCGACCTCGCGGGACTGGGACGCGCTGGGCTGCCTGGCGGCGCGATCTTCGGCGGCGCTCTTCAGCTCCCGGTGCAGCCGCCACCACTCCAGGGTCGCGGGACCGCAGTGATCACAGTCGCTGGAGTGCGACTGGAATGCTGCAACGTCCCCGCCCTTGAGGTCCCCGTCGATGAACACCGGCCAGGACTTGCACTCCTTGGAGCTGGGGGCAGGAATCTGTTTGGTCGAACGGGTAGACCAGAGCGCGTCCCGCGAGCCACGCAAGACGCGGCGCACGGAGCCCTTGGACCTCCCCAGCGCCCGGGCCATGGCGTTCACCGACATCCCCTCCACGACGTGCAAGATCAGGATCTCGCGCCGAGAGCGGGAGAGTCCCTCGAAGACGACCGCGAGGCGGGTGCTGCTGTCCGGCGGCGGCGGCGGGCGGACGTCCTCGTCGTCCTGCTCCGTCGGAGTCCGCGGCGTCAGCGTCGCCTCAACCACCCCAGGGAGCCACTGGCGCATGCGCCAATTGCGGGTCTCCACCACTGCGAGACCGCGGAGCTGGTCGTGAATGGGGCCGCGCTTGCCGCGCTTCCGGGCGGTCTCGAGCAACCGAAGGAAGACCTCCCGCGTCAGTTCGTCGGCCACATCGGGGCTCAGCTCCGGCTCCATCCTGAGCAGCAGAGTCGAGATCATGTGACCGAAACGCTGGAGCAAGCCGGCAAGGGAGCGTGCGTCCCCAGCGGCGAGTCGGTTGGCTAGTGCGAGCTCGGACGCATCGCGCACATCAGTCAGGGCGAGGCCGATAGCGAGTCCTCCTCGTCCGCAGCATGCACCAGGGTTGGGCGCAGACCAACCCGCCACGAGAATCCCCTCCGGGAGCCAGACAGGGCACGACGGAGCGCCTGTCACGAGTGTTACGCTTTCACAGGAGGTCCAGGCCTTGGGTGTGAAGCTCGGCATATTGATTGACGAGTACAAGCTGCTGGCGCCTCTGGGCACCGGGGGGATGGCCGACGTCTACCTCGCCAAGGACACGCGGCTCGAGCGCGCTGTCGCCCTCAAGATGGTCAAGGGAGACCGGCTCGGAGACCCCGCCGTCGAAGAGGGGCTGCGACGCGAAGCCCAATTCGCTGCCCGCATCACGCACCCGCACGTGGCGTCCATCTTCCGCTCGGGCGAGTGGGAGACGCAGCCGTACTACGTCATGGAGCTCCTCACGGGCGGCTCCCTGGCCGAGATCATCGAGCACAAGTCCTCGTTCACCATTCATCAGTACCTGGCCATGTTTGCCCAGGCGTGTGCGGCGCTCCAATCCGCGGTGGACGTGGGGGTGATTCACCGGGACGTGAAGCCTGGAAACCTGATGCTCGACCCCGCGGGGCGGCTCAAGCTCACGGACTTCGGACTGGCACGCGTCAAGGGCGAGCAGGGTCGCCGCACCAGCTGGCTGATGGGTACGCCGCTGTACATCGCCCCCGAGATCGTCCAAGGCGAACAAGGCGACATGCTCTCGGACGTGTACTCACTCGCGGGCACCTTCTTCCACCTCTTCTGCGGGCGCCCCCCGTACGTGTCCGACGGACGTCCCTTCGGCGTCATTGAGCAGCACCGCCACGCGGCGGTTCCGAGCCTCAAGGACGTGAACAAGAAGACGCCGTCCCCTCTGCGCGACCTCCTGATGGAGATGATGTCCAAGGACCCGCGGGATCGGCCCCACTCGTTCACCAAGGTGGGTCAGCGGGTCCGCTCCATCGCAGAAGGCATGCGGGCCGCTCGGCTCGACGAGCGGATGCGGTGGTGCTCCGTGGACCTGTGCATGACCCCCGCCAACGGGGACCGGTGCGGACTCTGCAAGAAACGCTACGCCGCGTCAGTGATTGAGAGGCAGCTGTTCGACGTGGACATCGTGGGTTGGGTCGCGCCAGCGGCCATCGACCGCGTCGCCGACTACATGGCGACCGCGGCCGAGCAAAAGGCCGACGCAGTGCGCTGGCAGTTGAGCCGTCTCCCCTTCCGCCTCGCGGATCGCGTCACCGCCGAGCTGGCGGGAAGGATGCAATCGACCTTCACCCGCCTGGGCGCCGAGGTCGAGACCCGCGCCGCCAGTGGGAAGAGCGGCGGGGATGGTCCCGGGAGCCGACGCCTCGACTTCACACCGCTGTGGCCTCCTTCGGGCACCCTCAGCAGTCAGAGGCGCGGCTCCGGCCTGCTGCGGGGCTTCGGCTGACCCACGCATCCTGACGAGTCGTTGAGACTCGGGAATCCCCGGCCCTCTCTCCGGGTTGCTGACCCGGCTGGCGAGAGGGTGCATCGTGAGACAACTGACTCCCCTGATGGCGCTGAGCGTCTGCGTCGCGCTGTGCCTCCCATCCGTGGCCCAGAGCCAGACACCTCCCCCCGGGAACCCGCTGCCGGCCGTCTTCGCTCTCGCAGAGCCGGCCGTGGTCCGAGTCCACACCCGGGAGGGCCGAGGCAGTGGCTTCCTCGTGGACGCCAATCACGTCGTGACGGCCTGGCATGTCGTGCAAGGTCGGCAGGACCTCGTGGTCGAGACCGCCGATGGTCAGCTGCTCCCGGCGACTCTGGAGACTCGGAGCGTCCAGGACGACCTCGCAGTCCTCAGGCTGGAGGGGCCGGTGTCGAACCTGGCGGCTGCCGTCCAGCCTCTGGTGCTCGCTCCCACCACCCCCGCAGTCGGGACGCGCGTGGCTCATCTCGGCCACCCCCTCGCCCCGGCAAGGGAACCGAAGCGCGAACTCAGCATGGGCCCCCACCCGTGGTCCCTTACGGAGGGCATCGTAAGCCAGGTCGGTCAGTCGACCCTCCAGAGCAACGCGGCGGTGGACTGCGGTAGCTCCGGGGGGCCCTTGCTCGACATGGAGGGCCGGGTGGTCGGAGTGGTGACGCTGCGCCTGGGCACCCTGGGAGGCGCCACCCGGGTAGAGCGACTCGCCGCCCTGCTCGCCGACGAGCCCATGCTGCCCAAGGGACCCTCGCTGGATCTGGCTGGGCGCTACGGCCTCGGCGGAGCGCGCATCGTGGCGGGGAGCGCTGACTCGTCCAACTTCTTGACGCTGTCCTCGGGGCTCGACCTGATCATCGACCGTCGCTTCGCGATCGGGCTGGATGTACAGGCCGACCTTCTCGTGGGCAAGGCCCGCAAGGAAGCCGGCCTTCGCTCGACACGCTTCATGATCGGAACGCGCCTGGGCCCGAGGATTGAGGCTCCGTTCCGCGCGAAGCGGCACCTGCCGTTCGCGATCCAGCCCTACTTCGCGGCGGGGCTCAGCATCTCTCGTCAGGGCACTCACACGAAGTCGCTTCAGTTCACCGATCCCCAGTGCGACGCGAGTCTGGAGGAGTGCGCCTACCGCACGACGGATGCGACCGTCTGGGACCCGATCCGGATGGCTCCCTACGTGGGGGGTGGGCTTCAGATCGACTTCGGGGCCGCCTACCTCGATGTGGGCATCACGACGAACCCCACGGCGCCCGTCAGGGACACTCGGCTCCAGTTCGGCGTCGGCGTCCGCTTCTGATGGAGGCAGGTCGTCTGGCTGTGACGGGTCACGCTGGGTCCTGTGGCAAGCTGCCCCCATGACGGATCTCCCCCCCCTGATGCCCCATGGCTCCCTCCAAGCGTTCGCCGACGATGTCTGGATCCTCACGGGCAGCGTCCAGATGGCGCCCGGAATGCGGATCCCCCGGAACATGGTGGTCCTCCGTCACGAGGGTGAGCTGACTCTGATCTCTGCAGTACGAGTGGACGATGCCGGTCGCGGCGAGCTCGATGCCCTGGGATCGGTGCGGAACCTGATGAAGATCGGCGTGCACGGGATGGACGACGCCTGGTACCTCAAGAACTACCCCGACGCCCGGGCATGGGCCCTTCCGGGAACCGACCACCAGCCAGGAGGCAAGCAAGCCGGTCTCCTCACCCCGGACTCACTGCCCATTCCCTGGATGAGCCTCTTCCAGTTCGAGCACACCAACAAGCCGGAGTCCGCCCTGGTGCTCGAGCGCGGAGGCGGCATCCTCGTCACCTGCGACTGCGTCCAGCACTGGCCCGACTCCGAGGGGTGCTCCTTCCTCGCCAAGGGGCTCACCAAGCTCATGGGCTTCCAGAAGCGCCTTCCCGTCGTGGGCCCGCCATGGCTGAAGGCCATGACGCCAGCGGGAGGCTCTCTCTCGTCGGACTTCGCCCGACTCGCGGATCTCGAGTACACCCACCTCATCTCTGGACATGGGAAGCCCATGCGCAACGCCAACGCCGCCCTGAGGGCGACGGTGGAAGCGACGTTTGCCTGAGGGGGGCGCGCGGGCGCAATGAAGAGTGAAGTGGTAACCCCAACGGGAATCGAACCCGTGTTGCCAGGATGAAAACCTGGTGTCCTAACCACTAGACGATGGGGTCGTCTCTTCCACTTTCTCGTCGCCGACCGGCCGTGGCTGGTGAGCCGCCCGGGGCTCGAACCCGGGACCAACGGATTAAAAGTCCGGTGCTCTTCCTGCTGAGCTAGCGGCCCACGGCCAAGGCCAGCAGGCTGGCGACGCGCAAAGTGATAAACCGCAGCCCAGACGGTGTCAACACGTAGGCCCTCTACGGTGTCACGTGAGTCCGTCTCTAAGCCGGCCTACTCCAGGACCTGATGGGTCGGAGTGAAGCGCTCACGCTTTGTTGGCGCCACCTCACGCAGCTGGATCGTCTGCTCACGGCCAGGTCCCACGGAGAGCAAACTCACGGGCACGCCGGCGAGCTGTTCCACCCGCCGGACGTAGGCGCGGGCAGTCTCGGGAAGATCCCACCAGCTCCGAACCTCGGTGAGATCCTCGGTCCAGCCCGGAAGCGACTCGTACAGCGGCTGTACCTTGCTCAACGCTCCGCGCCTCGCTGGCACGTGATCGAGGATCGCGTCGCCGAGGCGGTACCCCGTCGCGACCTTGATCTCCTGGAGCCCGCTGAGCACATCGAGCTTCGTCAAGGCGATGCTCGTGAGCCCATTGACCCGCACCGCGTGCTTTAGCACCACCATGTCGAGCCAGCCGCAGCGACGAGGGCGACCGGTGGTCGCACCGAACTCGCCCCCCTTCTGACGCAGTTCCTCGCCCGTGGGCCCCTCGAGCTCCGTGGGGAACGGCCCCGCGCCGACGCGGGTGGTGTACGCCTTCGAGATTCCCACCACCGCATCGATCATCGTGGGCCCGACGCCAGCGCCGGTGCACGCTCCACCGGCAGCGGCGTTCGACGACGTAACGAAGGGGTAGGTCCCATGGTCCACGTCGAGCAAGGTGCCCTGCGCGCCCTCGAAGAGGATCCGGCGCTGCTCCCGGGCTGCGCTGTCGAGCAGCACCCCGGTGTCGGTGACGTAGGTCGCCAGCCGCTTCGCCACAGCCCGCAGCTTCTCGACCACGGGCTTCGGCTTGAGGGGCTTGCCGCCGAGACCTGCGATGATCTTGTTGGCCAGGGCCATCTCGATACCGAGCAATTCTTCGAAGCCCTCGGGATCAATGAAGTCCGCCATGCGGATCCCCGACCGGGCGACCTTGCTCTCGTAGGTCGGACCGATGCCCCGGCGGGTCGTCCCGATGGCTGCATCCCCGAGGGCCTCCTCACGGAGGGCCTCTACGGCCTTGTGGTGCGGAAGGATGACGTGAGCCCGGTCGCTGATTCGCAACTGCGCGTCGTCCATGAGAAAGCCACGCTCCTTGAGCCCGTCGATCTCTCCCACGAGCACCTCGGGGTCGATGACCACACCGTTTCCGATGATGCAGGTCTTCCCGGGATGGAGGATCCCCGACGGAATGAGGTGCAGCACGGTCTTCACCCCGTGCACCACGAGAGTGTGCCCGGCGTTGTTCCCACCCTGGTATCGGGTGACGATGTCCGCGCGCTCCGTCAGTAGATCGACGAGCTTGCCCTTGCCTTCGTCGCCCCACTGGGCGCCAACGACCACGATGTTCGCCATCTCATCTCCTCGGAGTTCGGGTGCGAACTCCCAAGGGACCCGAGCCCGGGTTCCCGTTAGCCGGCCGAGCTGGCCGCTCTCAGCTGCGTCAACACCGCGGGGTTCACTGCCTCGTGCACCACCCCACGCTCGAAGAAATCCGCTACCTGACTCGCCAGGCTTCGCGCTACCTCAATCTGGGCTTCAAAGGTCGACGCCAAGAGGTGCGGCGTCGCAATGACCTGCGGCATCTCCAGCAGCGGGTTGTCCAAGGGCGGCTCCTCGTCGAACACGTCGATGGCTGCGCCGGCGACCTTGCCGGTCCGCAAGGCGTGAAGCAGGGCCTTCTCCTCCACGACGCCGCGCACCGAGCAATTCACGATGCGCACGCGGTCCTTCATGCGGTGAAAGGCCTCCTCGTTGATGAGGCCCCGCGTCGCCGCGCTCGCGGAGACGTGCACCGTCAGGAAGTCCGAGGTGGCGAGCAGCTCATCCCACTCGGCCGGCACCCCACCTGCGGCCTCGATCTCCGACGGGCTGACCAGAGGGTCGTGCACCAACACGGTCATCTGAAGCCCGGCGGCGCGCTCCACGACGTTTCGTCCCACACGGCCCATTCCGATGACGCCGAGCCGCTTGCCTCGTAGCTCGATCCCCCGGTATCGACGCTTGTCCCAGCGCCCCGCACGCAGACTCGCGTCGGCGGCGGGAATGTGGCGCGCCAGGTTGAACACCATCGCGATGGCGTACTCCGCGGCCGTCACCGCGTTCCCCTCGGGGCTGTGCAGCACGACGACACCAGCTTGTGTCGCAGCGGGCAGGTCGATACGTCCCGGCCCGTAGCCCGCGCGTCCGATGAGACGAAGTCGCGGAGCGGCCTCGATGAGTTCAGGCCCGACCGGAGTCCGTGATCGCACGAGGAGAGCGTCGTAGCTCGGGACGCGGCGCAGGAGTTCCTCGGGGCGAATTCCAGGACGGCGGTGCACCTCGAAGCCGCTCCGAAAGAGCTGCTCGAGACCAACCTGAGAGATGTCGTCGCAGACGAGGATTCGCGCCGTCACGGGGCGCTCTATATCACGCCGAGGCTGGGCCCCGTGGGGCGATCGAGCCCGCTGCTATCGAAGCTCGATAATCCCCGACTTCAAGAAGAAGTGGAGAGATCCAAGCACCCTGAACTCATCGAACGTACCCAGGATGGTGAGCAGCTCTTCGATGGTGATCTCTCCATCGATCTGGCTGATGAGAAAGCCGCCGATGGGGTCGAGGCTCAGCTCGAGGATCGAGGCATCCGTCGCCCGCAAGACCGGGACACGCTCCAAGGGGTGCAGCTCCTCGAGATACACCTCACGCAGCCGCCCCTTGAGAGAGGCGACGAGGACCTGGGTCTCTTCACGCTCGGGATCGCGCTTGAGGGCGTCTTCGGCGCTGGTGAGGGCTTCTTCGAGGCGCCCCTCGCCCTCGGACTTCCGGGCGTCCCGAAGCATGATCTCGACATCGGGGACCACCGGCTCGACGGCCAGGTCGTCGGTGCGGACTGCGTCGTCGTCGAAGGTCACTTCCCGGCCAAAGGGCGGCACGAGCGAGTCCGACCCCGGGTCGCTGTCCTCGGACGCGGCGCCTCCGACGGCTGCGAGGTTCTCCTCGGAGATGGCTGTCATGGCCTCGGTGGCCTGATCGTCGCGGAACCCGCTGCCGTTGCCCGCCCCGCCGTCGGCCACAGTGCGCAGGTAGTCATGGGCACGCTCATTGCCCGGATCGAGCTCCAGAGCTTCCTGCCAGCGAGAGTGCGCTGCGTCGTGATTGCCGAGGGCGAACTGCACGACTCCCTTGTCCAGGAGCACGTCCACCTTCTGGCTCTCCGAGCTGCTCTCTTCTTGCACGGCAGCCATCTAGATACCCTCGACGGCGCTGAGAGACTGTGCCGCGTCCTCGAGGCGTGCATGACACGCTCGGAGATCGTCGGTGTCGCGGGAGTTCATCGCCCCCTTCGCCTCGGACAGAGCGTCCATGATTGCGTGAAGCTGCTCACCAGTGATCATCGCTTCCGCCGCTGGGAGCAAGTCCAGGACCCGCTGGTGAAGCGTCTCGACCTTGTAGACGAGCTCCTGCAAGGACTCTTCTTCGCGTTGCTGGACTTGATAGTCGTCCCGCTCGTCGATCATGCGTTTCAGATCGGTGTCGGAGAGCCCTCCGCTCATGGCGACGGTGATGGACTGTTCCTTGCCCGTGTCGCGATCCTTCGCAGTCACGCTGACGATGCCGTCGGCGTCGATCGAGAAGGTCACCTCGATGTCGGGGACTCCCTTGCGGGCTGGCCGGATCCCGGAGAGCAAGAACTCGCCGAGCAGTTGGTTGTCCCCCGCCCGCTCCGACTCCCCCTGCAACACGACGATCTTCACCGCGTTCTGGTTGTCGTGCACCGTGGTGAAGGAGTGGCTCTTCTGGGTGGGGATGGTGGAGTTCTTGGGAATGAGCGTGCTCATCCCGCCGCCGACCGTCGCAATGCCCAGAGAGAGGGGCGTCACGTCGAGGAGCAGCATCTCCATGTTCTCATCGA
>JAGSHC010000465.1 GCA_023954745.1 Deltaproteobacteria bacterium
AAGATTATCGGACGAAGAGCAGATGGGCGTGGCGTGATTGAGCGTTTCCTGGGGAGCGGTAGGCCCGCTCCAGCCTCCGAAGCGTCCCGCTGACGGAGGAACAAGCCGCTGATTGGGCTTCTTCACGGGTCACACCGTAGGGATGACGACGGGAACGGGAAACCGGGAATCCCGCGGTCGGGGTGCCCGGCCACTTCCGATCCGGAGAGACCCTTCGCCCCCAATCGGAACATCTGAAGGCCCCGATACGGGCTGTCCCGTATCGGAACACCTGAGTGTCCCGATGTGGGACGCATGTGTCCCGGATCGGGACGGTTCGGGCCTGTGCGGAGAACAGCCCCTCCCCCGGCGTTCCAGCGTCGCTTTTCGACGGACGGCCCGCCGATGTCGGGCCGAGTCATCACTTCGACGCGCTCAGCGGCACGACCCTTGCAAAGAAAATGTAAACCGCAACCTGATGGTCGGTTCTCGCGACCAGTCGAGGGAGTGGGTCCAACCGCGCGTGGGGACGCGCAGTCCAAAAGAGGAGAGAACATGAGAGAGATCAAGTACTTGCTTCTGGTGGCAGTGGGCTACCTGGGCGGCTGCGGCCCCACGGTCGACGGCTCGGACCCGACCGAGGAAGTCGCGGGCACCTCCGAGCTCGCAATGTTGGAGAGCGAACTCGAGGACCTGCTCGCGAGCCACGCACCAGACGGAGACCCGGGCTACTTCGCAATGCCGCTCAGCTCCCAGCTGAGCGCGATCCCGCAGAGCCCCCTCAACCCCCTCACCCCCCAGAAGGTCCAGCTGGGCAAGCTGCTCTACCACGAGACGGCGATGGCCCAGGACAGCACGACCGGGAACAACGAGACGTACTCGTGCGCCTCCTGCCACTTCGCCCAGGCCGGCTTCCAGGCGAACCGCGCCCAGGGCGTGGCCGACGGGGGGAGCGGCTTCTTCAACCGCGTCAACAACGAGGGGACGGCCGCGGACGTCCAGCCGATCCGCAGCCCGACCTCGATGAACACCGCGTACCAGGAGCTGATGCTCTGGAACGGTCAGTTCGGTGGCGGGCTGGGCAACGACCAGTTCGGTGACCCCTCGGTGGACTTCGTCCAGCTCAACGCCAGCGGCCTGCCCGGGCTGGAGGTGCAGGCCATCAAGGGTCTCGCTGTGCACCGGATGGCGAGCGGCGCGGGCGTCGTGGAGGGCCTCGGCGCATACCAGGGTCTGTTCGACGCGGTCTTCGGTCCCGGTGGAGGGAACGCCACCCGGCACAACGCGGGCCTCGCCATCGCGGCCTTCGAACGCACGGTCCTCGCGAACCAGGCTCCGTTCCAGCGGTGGCTTCGTGGCAACCCTGGAGCGATGAGCGAGGCGGAGAGACGTGGCGCGGTCGTCTTCTTCGGAGACGGTGGCTGCGTGAGCTGTCACACGGGCCCGGCCCTCAGCTCGATGACCTTCCACTCGCTCGGGATGGGCGATCTGGATGAGTCCGCCGAGGTGATCGCCGGCGGCGTGCCCGACGGAACCCGTCGGGGGCGCGGTGGCTTCACGAACAACCCCGACGATGACTACAAGTTCAAGACGCCGCAGCTCTACAACCTCGCCGCCAGCCCGTTCTACGGGCACGGGGCGACCTTCTCCAGCATCGCCGAGGTCGTCGAGTACAAGAACGACGGTGTGGCCGACAAGCCGAACGCGAACCTCGCGTCGGAGTTCGCCGCTCTGAACCTGACCCAGGATCAGCAGGACGACCTGGTGGCCTTCCTCACCACGGGGCTCTACGACGCGAACCTGGACCGATACGTCCCGGCAAGCCTGCCGTCGGGCCTCTGCACGCCGCACAACGACCCCGTCTCGCGCGCCGATCTGGGCTGCGACTGATCCCTCTGCCGCTCCCTGTCCTTCGATGTCGGAGGACGGGGAGCGGCTCCTGGGACCTCAGACGGTGCGCCGGAGCCGCAGGTACGTCAACGAACGTAGACCTGCAGGTGGTTCGCGCCCGTCCCGGACGACCCGGTATTCAGCCCGGTCGCCCCAGCGAACCCGTTGTTGCTGTACTCGGTGTCCGAGCTGCTGGCCGAGCACT
>JAGSHC010000441.1 GCA_023954745.1 Deltaproteobacteria bacterium
CTACGTGGCGCGGCCGGCCTCATTGCAAATGGCCTCAACACCGCGAAATTTCCCATCAAAAGCGACTCTTACGCGCATCTCTTCGTTCTCTCTAACAGTTCGTAGACCGTCGAGTAGCGCGAGCCATCTTGAACTCGAACGCCTCGGCCTCAATGGTCGGGGCGTTTGACGTTGGACCACGGATTCAGTCGAACCGTTTGATCCCGGCGGGCGAGTTCGAGCAAGTCCAGGCGCCCCCCGCAGTTGGACTTGAACTCCTGATGCTTCGATGAGCAAGAAGTCCAGGTCGATCAACCAGCTGGCCGGAAGCCGCGGGAGCGAAAGGCGCCTCAGTCGAGCCGACGCCTTCACGGCCGACGTGATGGACCGACTCCTGTTCCGACTCCGCAGGTCGAAGCACGCCAAGGAGCTGTGCCTCAAAGGCGGCGCCACAACTCTTGACCGACGCGCAAGCCCCGCCGAGCGGACGCGGAGGTCAGTGGGGTTTGTGCGCCCTATCCGCGCAGGCGGGGCTGGGAGGTCGCACCATGGTGGTCATGCCTATGGCGGGTGGCGTCCTTCGCCGTCAGGGCAGCCAACACCTCCTCCATCGATCACCACCCGATAGGATGTACCGACTCAGGTGCTGCCCTGTCCCAGTGGCCCGAGGGAGGTTCGATGCTTCTCACCTTGTCCCTAATGGCGTTCGCGGCCCCGCTGGAGTTGGGGTCGCCCGTGCTCGGTGACGTGGCGCCGGGCGCCGAGGAGACCCACACCCTGCGCCCGCGGCCTGGACGGTTCGTGGCCGGTTTCGTTCACCAGACCGAGGCGGATGTCGTGGTCACCATCACCGACCCGGATGGGGAGCGTGTCTCCCACGGGGACTTCACGGCCACCGGTCCGGAACTGTTCCAGTTCACCAGCGAGAAGCGGGGTGTCTATACCTTGACGGTCAGCAGCTTCGAGGAGGCGGCGGGAGCCTACGAGCTGTCCCTCGAGGTACTCGAGCCGGTGGCAGAAGACCCGGCGGGACGGATCCGGCAGCTGCTCTGGGATCTGCAACGGCCCGGGTCGCCCGGGGTGGTACTCGGGGTCGTGGAGGGCGGGGAGCTGACGTTCTCGGCGGTCTACGGTCTGGCGAACCTGACTTGGGACATCCCGCTGACCGTGGACACCCGCATGAACCTGGGGTCCAACAGCAAGCAGTTCACCGCCATGGCCGTGGTCCTCCTTGAGCAGGACGGGGTGTTGTCGCTGGATGACGACGTCCGCGACCACATTCCGGAGCTTCCGGACCTCGGGGCGACCGTCACGCTACGCCACCTGCTCACCCACACGAGCGGCTACCGCGAGGTCCTCCATCTCTTCAGACTCCAGGGCCGCGCGTTGGAGCAAGGGGATGGGTTCGACCACGAAGAGCTCATCCCGACCATCGCGCAGCAAGGGCGCCTCCAGAACGAGCCTGGAGCGGAGTGGAACTACAACAACACCGGCTACAACCTGCTCGTGGAGGTGGTGGAGCGCGCGAGCGGCGCGTCCTTCCCCGAGTTCCTGGCAGACCGCATCTTCCAGCCGCTGAGCATGCACGACACGGTCCCCCGTGGGGATCACCAGATCTTGGTTCCACGCTCGTCCCAGGGGTACCGGCCCGACGGCGACGGGTACCGCATCGGTCACGACGTGCGGGGCTCGCTCGGCGCCGGTGGTCTGTACACCACGATTCCCGACATGGCCCGTTGGCTCGGTAATTTCGAAAGCGGCCAGGTCGGCGGGCCCGAGGCCATCGACGCCTTGACCACGCCCTTCGTCCTGACGGACGGTGAGGCCACCGACTATGGCCTGGGCCTCTTCGTGGACTCCTACCGGGGCCTCGTCCGGGTGCACCACGGCGGAGCGGACATCGCCCAATTCTCGACGATGTCCTACTACCCGGAGATCGACGCCGGGGTGATCGTCCAGGCCAACGTCTCGGGCGTAGGCACGGAGTGGGTGGCGAGAGAGCTGACCGACTTGTTTCTGGCCGAGCACCTCGAGGACCAGGACGAAGAGTCGGCCGACGAGGTGGAGGCAGCGGCCCTCGACACGGCAACTCGGGTGGGGTCCGAGGAGGACGTAGAGGAGCGACCGCTCTCCGCCTACGTGGGCACCTACCTGTGCCGCGAGCTCGACACCTTCTAGCGCGTCGACCTCGACTAGACCGGCGTCCCGGCTCATCCGCCGCTCCCATCTGGACCGTCACGGCCGGCCAACGAGCCTCAGCGGGCTCGCAGGTCACGTCTGCCTGCTGGGGTTCGCGGGCGAGTTCGATCCACAACGACGCTGGCCGCTGCGCGCGGGAGGCAGCGTCGAGGTCACGGGACGGCTCGCCGCCAACAGCCTCGGAGTACTCGTGAAGGCTGCGCGCGCTGGGCTCGGGCTGGCCCTGGTTCCCGACGCGATGGTGGCCAGCCGCGTCCGTTCGGGAGAGCTAGAGGTCGTGCTGGAGCAAACCGTAGAGGCGAACGCCCCCCTCAGCGTGGTCTACGCCGACCGCGAGTTCATCGAGCCGCGGGTCCGTGTCTTCGTCGATCGGGCAGTCGCTGCGCTCACCAGTCGCTTCTCCACCCCATCTCCTCCCCCGAGGCCGCCATCCGGCTCACCGCAGAAATGACCTCGGGAGTTCGCCTTTCTGAAGGCTTCTACGAGAGCGCGAATACTC
>JAGSHC010000406.1 GCA_023954745.1 Deltaproteobacteria bacterium
CCTGGCGTGAGGTTCACCCGGTGCACGTCCAGCATCTGCTGCCACAGGGCGTGCTCGGCCTCCCAGGTGGGCTCCTCGAGGACCTCGCGCAGGTCGCACACCGTGAAGAATCCTGCGTCGGACGGGACGTGAGGGATGCTCCAGGCGGCCAACTCCCGGGCGACGCCGGCGTAGGCCTCTCCGAGCCGCCGCTGGTTCTCCACCACGAAGTCGGCCACCCAGGGGCCGTCGGACACGAGCTCGCCCAGACGCACCTGCGTGTCTCCCGACACCGCTCCCCAATACGCCAGCGCGTCCACGGCGCGGATGAGCTCCTCGTTCTCGCTGAGCAGCACCCCGCAGCGCAGCCCGCTGGCTCCGAAGTCCTTGCTGAAGGCCCACACCACGTGCACGCGGTCCCCCAAGGGCCCTCGCGACGCCACGCTCACGAAGGGCCGCTCCCCGAACACCGACAGCCCGTAGATCTCATCGACGATGACGTGCAGATCGTGGCTCGCCGCCCACGCCATCACGGCGTCGATCTCTTCGCCGGAGTACACCCGCCCCAGGGGGTTGTCCGGCGTGGTGAACAGCAAGACCTTCACGGGACACTCGGCGGTCTGGAGGGCGTGCTCGAGGGCCTCGGTGGTCAGGGCGAAGCCCTCGTCGGCCTGGGTTCGCACCGGGACCATGCGCAGCCCGTCCCGCGTCTCGAGGTCCGCCCAGAAGCCCGCATAGGACGGCGTCGGCACCAGGACGCCCTCTCCTTCGTCAGCGAGCCCGTATCCCACGATCTCCAGCACGGTGCCGGCTCCGGCGAGGACGGCGAGCTGCTGGGGTTGCACGGCCCGGCCGAACAGGTTGGGTCCGAGGAACGCAGCGAGCTGCTCCCGAAAGGGCATCGCCCCGATCATGGCGTCGTATCCCAGCGCGCGCGCCGGCACGTCCACCGCCGCGGCGAAGCGTGCCTGGAGCTCGTCCCACATGAGCGTGTTCTCGGCGATGCACAGAGGGATGTATCCGCCCTCGTGCTCCGGCGACCACATGTCCGCCGCGTTCTCGAAGTGCGCCGCGATGTAGGCAGGGAGGGGAGGGCGGGCGAGCAGATCAGCGCCGCGCTGGGACAGAGTGGGGGGACCGGCCATGGCGTCAGTGCAGCACATCGCGCGGTGCCGTATCGCTCAGCCAGCACGACATTGGTCATGGTCCCGTTGGCCTTGCACGCTCAAGCTTCTACTCAGGCCAGCAACCACAAGGGAGGTCGCCATGGAAATCGCAATGTGGATGGGGCTCGTGCTCATCACGGTCCTCGCTCCCCTCGCCCTCGGCTACATGACCATCAAGTCCATGGGCACCCCGCCCGACGCGTAGCGCGTCAGATCGCGGCCCCCGAGGTCGTGGTCGGTGGAGACACACCCGACTTCCGGAGCGAGCGGACGGCGCTACCCTGCCGGCCCCTCGCTTCTGGGAGTCCCCATGGCCAACCGCCTCGCCGCGTCCGCGTCCCCCTACCTGCTCCAGCACCAGCACAACCCCGTCGACTGGTACGAGTGGGGCGATGAGGCCTTGGGCCGCGCGCGGGAAGAGAACAAGCCCATCCTGCTCTCCGTGGGCTACTCGGCGTGCCACTGGTGCCACGTGATGGAGCGGGAGTCCTTCGAGGACGAGGCCACTGCGGCCTACATGAACGAGCACTTCGTGAACATCAAGGTCGACCGCGAGGAGCGGCCCGACCTCGACAGCATCTACATGACCGCAGTGCAGACCTTCACCGGCGGCCACGGCGGCTGGCCCATGACGGTGTTCGTGCTGCCCGACGGCCGTCCCTACTACGGCGGCACCTACTTCCCTCCCGAGCCGCGCCACGGCATGCCCTCCTTCCTCCAGGTCATGGAGCACGCGGTGCGCCTCGTCACGGAGCGGCGCCGGGAGGTGGAGGCCATGACCGAGGGCGTCGTGGGCCGCATCCGCGCCTGGGAGAAGCTGCCCGCCCCCGCCTCGGACCTCTCGGACCGCTGGCTGGAGGCGGTGGCCGAAGCGGCGGCGTCGGACTTCGACGCGGTGCAGGGTGGCTTCGGCGGAGCTCCCAAGTTCCCGCCCCACGGGACGCTGTCGGTGCTCATCGCCCACCACCTGCGCACCGGCGCGCGGCACTCCATGACCATGGTGCGCGAGACCCTGGACGCCATGGCTCAGGGAGCCATGTACGACCACCTCGGCGGCGGCTTCGCGCGCTACTCCGTGGACGAGCGCTGGGCGGTCCCCCACTTCGAGAAGATGCTCTACGACAACGGGCTGCTGCTCCCCATCTACCTCGATGGGTACCTGCTCACGGGCAACGCCACCTGGCTGCGGGTGGTGCGCGACTCCCTGGGTTGGCTGGAGCGGGAGATGCTCTCGCCGCAGGGCGGCTTCTACGCGTCCCAGGACGCCGACAGCGAGGGAGAGGAAGGCAAGTTCTTCGTCTGGACGCCCGCGGAGCTGTCCGCAGTTCTCGGGGACGACGGGCCTCGGGCGGCGGCGCTTCTCGGCATCACCGCGGGCGGTACGTTCGAGCACGGCTCGTCGGTGCTGCGCATGGAGGAGGCCCTCGAGACCCTCGACGCGTCCGATCAGCAGTTCCTCCGCGACACCGCGTTTCCCGCGCTCTTCGCCGCCCGTGCGCAGCGCATCGCGCCGGGCACGGACACCAAGATCGTCACCGCCTGGAACGGCCTCGTCATCTCGGCGTTCGCTCGTGCCGGCGCCTCGCTGGGGGAGCCGCACTACCTCGACCGGGCCCGGGCTGCGGCGCGGTTCCTGCTCACCACATCGACCCGCGACGGACGCCTCTTGCGCACCTGGAAGGACGGCACCGACGGACCGACCGGCTACGCCGACGACCACGCCTTCCTGCTCGTCGCTCTCGTGGACCTGTACGAAGCCACCCAGGAGCTGGAGTGGTTGGAGCACGCGGTGACCCTCGCCGATGCGCTGCTCGCCCTCTTCTGGGATGACGACGACGGCGGGCTCTACTTCGTGGGGTCCGACGCCGAGACCCTCGTGGCGCGCACGAAGAACCTCACGGGCGGCGCGCTGCCGTCGGCCAACGGCATGGCGGCCCTGGGGCTGCTCCGCCTCGCGACCCTCACGGACCGCGCCCTGTATCGCGAACGCGCCGAGCGCATCGTGCGCAGCTACCAGATGCTGCTCGACCAGGCGGCCAGGGCTCTCGGCCCCGAGGCCTTGGTGGGGGACTGGCTGGCACACGGCGGATCCGAGGTGGGTCTCGTCGGAGGAGGCGACGACCTTGCCGCTCTTGTGAATGAGGTTCACAGCAAGCCCCGGCCGTTCTCGGTGCTGGCCTCCGTGCCGGCTGACCACGGTCAGGAAGGGGGCTCTGCGACCCCCGCGCTCCTCCCTTGGATGGCGCATCGGACCACCGTGGACGGCGCCGCTGCGGCCTACGTCTGCCAGGGGCACGTGTGCCAGGTGCCGGTGACGTCGGCGGAGGAGTTGGCCGCGCAGCTGAGGGGCGTTCTCGAGGTCGACGCAGGCCCATCGATGGACGCGCGCGTCCGGGCGCCGGCGCTGCCCGACGACCCCTTTCGCTGGATCGGCTCGGAGCCTCTGAGCCTCGCGGATCTGCAAGGCAAGGTCGTGGTGCTCGACTTCTGGGCGCTCTGCTGTGTGAACTGTCACCACGTGCTGCCCGAGCTCGCGGCGGTGGAGGAGGCCTTCGCGGGGCAGCCGCTTCAGGTGCTCGGCGTGCACAGCGCGCAGTTCGCG
>JAGSHC010000001.1 GCA_023954745.1 Deltaproteobacteria bacterium
CTCCATCTCCGGAAGGGGCCGGATCGCCATGAGGCGCCGACGCTGCTCCAGGATCACGCGGGTGAGATCCGGGTCGTTGCGATGAAACGCGAGCAGAGCCGCGACCACCTTGCCCACCAGGTCCTTGATCGGCCCATCCAGAGGCGGCTGCAGCGCGGCGGCCAGCATCTCCAACTGGGCCTGCTCCTGGCGCTCCAAGACGGCGTACATCAGGGCGTCCTTGCCCGGAAAGTACTGGTAGAGCGAGCCCACCGACACCCCGGCGACCTCGGCGACCCGGTTGGTGCTCATGGCTTCAGCGCCTTCGGTGCGAAGAATGCGAGCGGTTGCTTCGATCAACGCCTCGACCATGGCGATCGACCGACGCTGCTTCGGGATTTTCTTAAGCATCACGGAGTCTTGCGCGGGCACGGGATCTCCTCGAAAACGCGAGTACCAAATGCGAGTAATTGCTCGTATTGTCCCGACACTAACGGGGAGCGCCGCCGAGCGCCAGCCCCGGGTTCCGGGACAGACCCCCGGCCCCTTGATTGGAGACGCACCGATGCCCCGCACCACGATTCCCCTCCAGGGACGCAGCCACGACGCCGTCCTCGAGGACATGGGCTCCTTCCGCAGCCACGACGCCGACTACAAGAACGGCCGCACCTGGAGCCTCGTCTACTACACGGGTGAGGAGCACACGGACTTCCTCAAGAAGGCGCACAACCTCTACTTCTCCGAGAACGGCCTGAACCCCATGGCGTTCAAGTCGCTCAAGCGCATGGAGTCCGAGGTGGTGCAGATGGCCGCGGGAATGATGAACGCGCCGGACACCGCCGTGGGCACGATGACGTCCGGCGGGACCGAGTCCCTGCTGATGGCCGTCAAGGCCGCTCGCGACAGGGCGCGCAAGACCAAGCCGTGGATCCGCCGCCCCAACATGGTGGTGCCCAAGACCATCCACGTCGCCTTCGACAAGGCTGCCCACTACTTCGACGTGAAGCCCATCTACGTGGACGTCGGGCCCGACTACCGCGCCGACGTCAAGGCGATGGAGAAGGCCATCAACCGCAACACCATCCTCATCGCGGCCTCGGCGCCCCAGTACGTGCACGTGACCATCGACCCCATCGAGGAGCTCGGTCGCATCGCCGAGAAGAAGAAGATCCCGTTCCACGTGGACGGCTGCTTCGGTGGATTCATGCTGCCCTGGCTCGAGAAGCTCGGGCACACGCTGCCGCTCTGGGACTTCCGCGTCCCCGGCGTCACGTCCATCTCCGCGGACCTGCACAAGTACGGATACGCCAGCAAGGGCGCCTCCGTCGTCGTCTACCGCGACATGAGCTACCTCAAGCACCAGTTCTTCATCTCGACGAACTGGCCCGGAGGCATCTACGCCTCGCCCTCCATGCCCGGCACCCGCCCCGGCGGACCCATCGCTGCGGCATGGGCGACCATGCAGGCCCTGGGCGAGAGCGGCTACATCGAGCTCGCGAAGAAGGCTCTCGACACCACCAAGAAGCTGCGCGCCGGCATCGAGGCCATCCCCCAACTCAAGCTGCTGGGCGAGTTCCACATGACGGCCATCACCTGGGCCGCATCGCGCGACGACATCAGCGTCTTCGCCATCGCCGACATGATGGCCGAGCGCGGCTGGGGCGCCGACCGGCAGCAGGGGCCGGAGTCGGTGCACCTGACCGTCAACGCCAACAACTGGGACGCAGTGGACACCTACCTCGCGGACCTCGCCGAGTGCGCTGCCCATGTCGAGTCTCACCCCGAGCTCGCCAAGGAGGGCGAGGCAGCGATGTACGGGATGATGGCCAAGGTCCCCATCCGGGGCCTCGTGAGCCACAGCGTCGGCAAGGTGATGGAGGCCATGTACTCCCCGGACGGCGCGCAGCCGGACCTCACCAAGATGGGTCAGGGCGATGACGACGGCATGGTGATGAAGCTCATCGGGAAGTACGGCGACCAGGCCATGGACGTGCTCGACAAGCTCAACGCCATGCGCCCTGGGGGACGGGCCTGATGCCCCGCATCGCCTACGCCCGCATCGCCCAGGAGGGCAACGCCTTCTCGCCTGTGCGCACCGAGGTCGAAGACTTCGCCCGCTGCCACCTGCACGAAGGGCGCGACCTGCACGAGCGCTGCTCCGCCAAGGGGCAAGAGGTCGACGACTGGCTGAAGAACGCCGAGCTCAGCGGTTTCGTGGACTCGGTCCAGAAGGTCGGACGCGGGCGCGTCGAGGCCGTGCCGCTCTTCGGCGCCTGGGCGATCCCCGGCGGACCGTTGAGCGTGGCGTGCTTCGAGCACTTCCGGGACAAGCTCGTGGCGATGCTGAAGGCGGCCGGGCCGCTGGACGGCGTCTTCCTCTCCATGCACGGCGCGATGATCGCCGATGGGTCCGACGACCCCGAGGCCGACTATGTGCATGCGGTGCGCGAGGCCATGGGGCCCGACTTCAAGATTGGAGTCAGCCTCGACCTGCACGCGCAGCTGCACGGCCGCTTCGTGGACGAGGTGGACGTCATGGGCGCCTACCGCACCAACCCCCACCGCGACCACGCCAAGACGGGCTTTCGCACCGGCGACATGCTCGTGCGCACGGTGCTGGGCGAGATCAAGCCGACCACCGCGTGGCGCAGCCTCCCGCTGGTCTGCGGCGGCGGCACGACCATCGACTTCTTGCCCACGATGCGGCCGGTGTACCGATGGATGAAGCGGCAGGAGAAGAACCCCAAGGTTCTCTACGTGTCCATGTTCAACGCTCACCTGTGGAACGACTCGCCGGATCTCGGCTGGGCGGCCCACGTCGTGACGGACAACGACCCGGCCCTGGCTGAGGCGGTGGCTGACGAGCTCGCCGAGATGCTGTGGGAGGTGCGCCACAAGCAGCCCCCCCACTTCCCGGATGCTGACGAGACGATGCGCCTGGTCCGCTCGGCTCGGCTCCGCCGCAAGGTCGGCACCGTCTGCGTGTGCGACGCCTCGGACATCGTGGGCTGCGGCGCCGCCGGCGAGAACACACGGCTGCTCAAGACGATCCTCGAGCAGGGACAGGGACTGAAGTCCTACGTGCCGGTGCGGGACCACGAGGTGGTCAGCCAGCTCTTCGGGAAGAGCAAGGGCGAGAGCGTCGACGTCACCGTGGGCGGCAAGCTGCACCCGGCGATGAACAGCCCCATCCGGGTGCGCGGGACCATGCTCGCGTCGCAGGAGCGGTCGGGACTGGGCCGAACCATCGCCCTCGATCTGGACCACGTGAAGCTCGTGGTGACCGAGGGTCCCGCCATGGCGATGAAGCCCGACTTCTATCGCGACCTGGGGCTGGAGCCCTGGCGCGCCGACATGGTGGTGGTGAAGTCGATGTTCCCGTTCCGGCTCTACTTCGCGGGGATGAACCGCAAGACCATCTACGCGCGGACGAAGGGCGTGACGGACTTCGACACCATGAACCAGGTCGACTTCAACGACCCCGTCTTCCCAAAGAACCAGGTCGCTGACTGGCGCCCCACGGATCGGAAGCGACGCGGGCTACTGGACGCGTAGAAGCCGCTACGGGCAGCTCGGCACGGGGCAGGAGCCCACGGCACCCGAGTAGAGATCCGAGCAGGCCTGGTTCCAGCCCAGGTCGCAGCAGAACGAGTCTGCCGCGCACATGCACGCCAGGGTCGCCGCGTTGTCGCACATGATGTCCGACGCGGGCCAGGGCATCGAGCCGCAGCACGGGTCCCCACACGACGCCGCGCCGACACAGTCCCAGTCGTCGCAGTCCGCGAAACCATCGAGGTCGTCGTCGATCCCGTTGGCGCATGACGACTCCGTCGCCGCGCCTCCCGAGACCCCCGTGAAGTAGAGGAAGCTCGGGCTGGTGTTCGTTCCGTCGTGGGATACGCGCACGGCCGTGAACGAGGCCGTGGCCGTGGAGGGGGCGTAGGTGAGGGTCCGCTGCACGGAACCGCCTCCAGCGAGGAGGCCGCTGCTGTCGCCGCCGCCAATGGTGAAGAGGGTCGTCCCCGTGAAGGTGAGGCCGATCGACCAGGAGATGGGCGTGCCGCCGTCGTTGGTGAGCACGACGGTGCGGGAGGCCGTCGCCCCGATGCCGACATTGCCGAAGTCGGTGCTCGACGCCGTCACGAGCAGGGGACCGGGGTTGGCGCCGTCGTCGTCGTCGTCGTCGTCGTCGTCGTCTCCCGTCGCGTCGTCGTCGTTGGCGGTCGCGTCGTCGTCGTCGCCCGTCGCGTCGTCGTCATCCCCGGTCGCGTCGTCGTCGTTGGCGGTCGCGTCGTCGTCGTTGGCAGCCGAGTCGTCGTCGTTGGACGCGTCGTCGTCGTTGCTGCTGCCGCGACCCCCGCGGGAAGTGGTGCAACCGGCAAGGAGGGCGATCAAGAGGAGGGCAACCCAGGCGCGAATCTTCATGGCGCGAAGACTACCGACCCGACATTCATCTCACATCCACACAATGCGCACCCACGTTTCAATGCCCGACAACCTCAGGTCGACCTCGGCGCGCCAGCCTTTGTCTCATGACGACGTCGACCCTCCCCGCCCCGTCCCCCAGAACCCAGCTCACCCGGCGGCACGCGTTCCTCGCGCTCCTGCTGGTGGCCCCGATCCCGAGCCTCGCCTCCCTCGTCGGAAGCCTCTCCCCCGAAGGGGCGTGGGGCGTCGCCGCGTGGATGGGCAGCAAGGCCTGGCTGCTCGCTCTGCCGTTGCTCTGGAAGCTGTTGGTGGAGCGGAGGTCCCTGAGTGCGTCGCGGCCGAAGGAGGGTGGCCTGGGTGTCGGAGTGGCACTGGGTATGGCCATCGCAGCCATCATCGTGGGCGCGTATCTGCTCCTGGGCCGGCTCTGGATTGACCCGACCGTCATCCGGGCCGCCGTCGAGCCCTTCGGCCTGACGAAGCCCCACGTCTACCTGGGCGCCGTCGCCTACTGGGTGCTCTTCAACTCGCTCATGGAGGAGTACGTCTTCCGCTGGTTCATTGCCTCGAAGGCAGAGGAGCTGTTCGCGGGGAGCCGCTTCGCCACGGTGGGCGCCATCGCCCTCTCGGCGCTGTGTTTCACCGGACACCACATCATCGCCCTGTCCTCGTACTTCGACTGGCGCATCACGCTGATCTCGAGCGTGGGGGTGTTTGTGGGCGGTGGGCTCTGGTCGGCCCTCTACTTGAAGTACCGCAGCATCTGGGTTCCGTACATCAGCCACGCCATCGTGGACGTCGCGGTGTTCGCGATCGGGGCGGTGCTCATCTTTGGGTGACATGGCGTCGCACGCCGTGTTGCCCTCCCAACCCGAAGCGCGCCGATCTACCCTGCGCCCATGCGGATCCACCGACTTCTCACAGTCCCCGCCTGCCTCGTCTTCGCCCTGGCTGGCTGCCCAACGGAGCCGGCGGACGAGCCCGAGCCCACTCCAGAGCCGGGTTTCGATCCCGGTGCATACGAGCTCCTCAGCTACGAGCTGACCGAGGCCGATGCAGAGATGCCCATCGGCACGGGGGAGGAGAACGTCTTCGCCGCGCAGCGGTTCCGGGTGAACACCCCGGCGCGCATCGTCGCCGTGGAGGCGATGTTCAAGGTGCGGCGGGAGTACATCTCCGAAGCCCACATCGCCATCTGGCCCGACTGGGGACACAACTTCTTCGACTACGACCGCCCCAACCCGCTCTTCGAGTGGACCGGCGAGCTCGACCGGAACGAATCCGACGAGCAGTGGACGCTCTTCGAGTTGGAGGAGCCCATCGACCTTGCACACCCCTCGCTGGTGTACGTGGGGAGTCACTATCGGGGCGACCTCGAGCAGCCGACCCTGATGACCGACGAGCAGGTCTCTGTCGATCCGTTCCTGGCGGAGTACGGCAACGAAGACACCCAGTACCCACCGCACGTCATCGTCTATCCCGATCGAGGTCGTGACAACGGCGGCTTCGAGACCGTGAACTTCGCAGGCGGCGGTGTAGGTGACCTGATGGTCCGGCTGTACATCGAGAGGTACGACGTGGTCGAGCAGACCTGGTTCTCAGAGCAGCAGGCCAGCGAGGAAGACACCCGCAGCGGGCTGCCCGGTGTTGGCTCCGTAGCCTGGGGAGACTGCGACGGCGACGGCCTGCTCGATGTGTACAACGGCAATCTCTACGTCAACAGCGGCAACGGAACGTTCGGCCTGTTCACCGAGCCCGCGGGGATCGACGTGGCCGGCGGCTCCGGCATGTGGGGTGACTACGACAACGACGGCAACCTCGACCTCTTCGTCGCGCGGAACAACGATCAGCTCTATCGCGGCCTCGGCGACTGTACTTTCGAGAATGTAACAGCGGCCAGCGGCATCGATGACACCCAGTCCTTCGACAGTGGCGAGGGCCAGGTGGACCAGCCAGCACCCACTCCCTCGGCGGCGTGGCTGGATGCCAACGGCGATGGGTGGCTCGACCTGTATCAGGCCAACTTCATGAACTTCAGCACCGGCGACTCCGCTGTGGACAAGCTGTGGATGAACCAGGGGGACGGCACGTTCGTCGACGGCACCGCCGACATGGGGCTCAACCAGGGCGGAGGCCGCGCCGGACGAGGAGCGCACCCCGCCGACTGGGACAACGACGGCGACATGGACATCTTCGTGTCCAACTACCGCCTGCATCAGAACTGGGCGTGGCAGAACGACGGCGAGAGCTTCGCGGGCGTACAGAACGACTCGGTGCTCGGCGGATACAGAAACGCGGGCGGGGGCACTGCGTCCTACTACGGGCACACCATCGGCAGCGTGTGGGGCGATGTGGACAACGACGGAGACCTCGACCTCTTCGCGGCCAACCTCGCGCACCCGCGCTTCTACGGCTTCTCGGACAAGTCGATGTTCCTGCGGAACGAGCTGATGGAGACGGGCACCGTCGACTGGACCGACCTTCGCTGGGAGGCCGGCATGCTCTATCAGGAGACCGACAGCTCTCCCATCCTCTTCGACTTCGACAACGACGGGTGGCTGGACGTGATGTACACGGCGGTCTATTCGGCGCGGCCGTCGTACCTGTATCGCAACAACGGGGACTGGACCTTCTCCATGGTCAGCTACCCCGCGGGCACGTGGATCTGGAACGGCTGGGGCATCGCTGCCGCGGACTACGACA
Source organism: Deltaproteobacteria bacterium (assembly GCA_023954745.1). Classification (GTDB taxonomy): domain Bacteria; phylum Myxococcota_A; class UBA796; order UBA9615; family UBA9615; genus JAGSHC01. Next base: position 7,111 of record JAGSHC010000001.1, read on the forward strand.
ACGACGGGGACATGGACATCTACGGCGGAAAGGTGCTGCGCAACGACAGCGGCGCCACCGGAGGCTGGGTGAACGTCGAGGCGGTGGGCAACGGCGGGGGCGAGACCAACGTCAGCGCCATCGGCGCGAGGATCTACGTCACCACCGACGCGGGCACCCAGATGCGCGAGGTCACGAGCGGGGTGGGCGTCGGCAACCAGATGCCGCTGAGGCAGCACGTGGGGCTCGGCGCGGCGACGTCGGCGGAGGTACGGGTGGAGTTCCCGGTGTCGGGCACCGTAATCACGGTCTCAGGAGTGGCGACAGGGACGCGGCTACGCATCTTCGAGGACGGCACGGACACCCAGCTCTAGGCGGGTCTTCGGCGGAATGAGGGCGTCGGATCGGAGGCCGGCGGACCTGACCAGGCGGCCAGTGGACGCGGCTTTGATTGATCCTGGACCAATCGCGTCTATATTTCGGACTCAGGGCGGCTTTGCGCCGCCAGGAGGTTCCCGATGAGCGCCACCGAGACCATCAACCTCGGCTCCCCCACTCCGGCCCCGGCCGGTGATCCCAGCTACCCCATCTCGTTGACGACCAAGGCCGTCGGCGCGGTGAAGCTCGCCATTGAAGAGGAGGGCCTCGCGGACCCGACAGGCCTTCGCGTGGCCGTCGTCGGTGGCGGTTGCTCCGGCTACAGCTACGCCCTCGACTTCAGCGACGAGTTCGACGAGGAAGACCTGTCGATGGACTTCGCTGGCCTCACGGTCGTGATGGACCCGCACTCCGCCCAGCTGCTGAGCGGCACGGAGATCGACTACGTCGAGACGCTGCAGAAGAAGGGCTTCGTGTTCAACAACCCGAACGCCACCCGCACCTGCGGCTGCGGCTCCAGCTTCAGCTAGCCGACTGGCGGCTACTCGGCCGCCTTCGCATCCTCAGACTTCTCGTCTCCGGACGCAGCCTCTTCGGGGGCTGCTTCGGTGTCGTGGGCCTTGGCGGGCTCCGCATCCGCGGCGGGGGCCTCTGTGGGCGCGGCGTTGACCCAAGGGGTCCCAGGCTCGGGGAACAACGCAGAGAGAGGAACGGAATCTCCACACCCGTGGGGATGCGAGCAGGGCGGTGCGCATCGGGGTGAGTTCCTCTCTCTCGGCGCCGCGACCGTCACTCGCCGTATTCCGGTCCTTGCTCCATCGCCGCACCGGTCGGCTACCCTCCCGCCACGATGTTCAAACGCATTCTCAAGCGAGGCGCCAAGGCCGCCAAGACGGCCAAGGAGATGGGGAAAGGTCTCATCCTGGGCGCCCCTGGAGTCGGTCACGGGGTGGCTGAGTACGAGGACTTCGAGCGTATTCGTGCCGAGGCTGCGCGGTTGGACCGGGTCGAAGGTGTGACCGCGGATGACGGCAATGACCTCGAGGCGATCTCCGCCGGCACGCGGGAGATCAGCGCCGAAGACCTTCGGATCTTGCTCGAGGTCGAACAACCCGAGGACCACCCCATCCTCCTCGACGTGCGTCAGCCGCGCGAGTGGGCAGAGGGCCATCTTCCCCGGGCGGTGCACATCCCGCTGGGCGCTCTCGACGACCGGCTCGGCGAGCTCGATCTGGACCGCGCCATCGTGACCTACTGCGCGAGCGGCATGCGCTCCATCGACGCGAGCTACGTGCTCAAGCGGCACGGGGTGACCGACGTGCGGAGTCTCGCAGGGGGCATTCACGCCTGGCAGCGAGCCGGTAGCCCGGTAGAACAGGACTGAGCACGATCTCTCGGGGCTCATGGCTCGCGGGACTGGCGGCGCTCCTGGGCTTCTGCACCACTACGGCTTCGTGGGACAGAGGCGAGGCTCATGACCAACACGAGCCGCGGCGATCAGAGCGCCCGGCTCGACATCGCAGCCGACGGCACGGTGAAGTGGCTCGCCGGAGGAAGCGTCGGGTTCGTGAACCTCACCGGCATCAGCTTCACCCGCCGGCCCGGCACGGCGCTGAGCATGCCGTCGGGGTGGGGGCCCTATGAGAGCGGATACCGGGGGCCGAACTGGACCGAGCGGGAAGGCATCTACCGCATCGGCGGCCTCGCGAAGCGCACCACCGGCTCCTGGTCGCACATCGCCACCCTGCATGTCAGCGCGGACCAGCCGCACCCACATCATGCGGTACGCCCTTGGGAAGCAGGGCGCGCTCACCCATGTCGAGGTACACCCCGACGGGCGCGTGATGTTCGCCGGGGGCTCGAGGGGGTACGGCTACGTGGACCTCGACGGCATCCGCTACCGGCGACGCCCGGGACAGCCGCTGCTGCTCTCCACCGGCTGGACTCCGGCGGCCGATGGCGCGGCGCCACGTCAGTCGACCGCGTGGGGGACTGGATCTCGCTCCAGGGCGGGGCGGTCGCGGATCCGAAGCAGCGGCCGGTCGGCGCCGCGGTCGACTCCTACAACCGGCGGCTGGTGGCGGTGCTCCCCGAAGAACACCGTCCCGCCCAGCGCCTCATGTTCCAGCAGCTCGGGCAGGCCGGCACCCTCGACACGTCGACCGAGACGATGACACTCGGGGCCTACCAGTCCGTGCGGGTCGACATCGAGACCTAGCGCGACGTCATCTGGGTCGGCCCGGCCGACGAGGCCGGCTCGATCAGCCTGGACGGCATCCTGTTCCGCGCGCGGGACGCGCTGTAGCGCGGGACGCCGACCCACTTCGGTTACGTCGTCCGCGCTCTCTAGCCGTCGCTGGCTCCTGACGAGAACCGCGCCACGACTCTGCCGATGAGCCTCGTCCGCGGCACGGGGCCGAAGTGGCGGCTGTCGGTGCTCTCGTCGGCGTTGTCGCCCACCAGCCAGAGGTCGCCGCCGTCTCGCAGGTCCCCCACGCGCTTGATGATGCGCGTCGACGCCATGGTGGGATGCCGCACCAGGACCACGTCCCCGATGCAGACGGGCGCGCAGCCATAGTCCTGCACGAGGACCTCGTCGCCATCCTCGAGCTCCGGACGCATGGAAGCGCCAACGACGCGATGTCGCTGACGCTTCCGAAGCATCCAAAGGATGAGCTCAGCCTTGGAGACAGCTCTCATGACCTCCGGTCATTGGAGCGACGCAGTCATCGCGGGTCAGAGACCCATCCCCGGGTCCCAGCAAGGCCTGAGGCGGTGGGGGGCGGCGAGGACAAGGAGCCACGAGGGACGCTGCCACTCCTCATCACGGCCCCCAGCAAGACCTGGGGCTTCAGGGGCGGCGAGTGCAAGGAGCCACGAGGGACGCTGCCAATCCTCATCGCGGCCCCCAGCAAGACCTGGGGCTTCAGGGGCGGCGAGTGCAAGGAGCCACGAGGGACGCGTATTTCAATACGCTACCGAGTGAGCGACGAAGCCCTCGCCGTTACTGGAGTCCTAGGTCGTGTACCAGGTGACGTCGCGACCCTTGATCGCCCAGAAGATGTCGTGGATCTGGTGGATGTTCGCGAGGAACTGCTCGGCCGCGGCCACGTCCACGTTCTGCTTGCACTTGCTGGCGAGCTTCGTCGTCTCCCAGATGAGCGTGTGCAGGTCCGGGTGGGACGCCAGGTGGTCGGGCTTGAAGAAGTCGGTCCAGAGAACGAGGACCTCTTCCTTGGCGACGTGGGCCTGGTCTTCCTTGATGGCGACGTAGCGCGCGAAGTGGTTCAGGTAGTGCGACCAGGCATGGGCGTTGGCGTTCTCGGGCGGGGTCAGCGCCGAGAGCTTCTTGCTCATCGAGAGCACCGCCTCGGCGGCGATGCGGGCCGACGCCGGGTCGTACACGCCGCAGGGGCCGTCGCAGTGCGCCTCAGCTTCGGGCGCGGGGTTCTGGGAACGGTAGGCGGCGATCATCTTGTCGATCATTGGAGCTCCAGGGGTTGAAGTCTCCCGCACGCGGCGGGGTCCGGATTCTGGTTGTCCCTTTCGGGGGGTGTCAAACGAGTCAGATACCGAGCAGTGGAATCGCTGCCCCACTGGTGGCGATGGCGAGGCCCGCGAACACGTCTGCGTGTCGCTCGAACCGCTCCAGGGAGATGCGAAGCGCTCCGGCGTAAACCACGCCGACCACCAGCATCATCGTGGCGATGGTGGTGAAAGCGAACACCCCAGTCACCAGGGCGACGGAACCCCACGCGTGCTCCATGGCCGGGAACATCAGCATGGGAATGAGAGCCTCGCAGGGCCCGAAGGCGAAGATGAGGAACAGGGACCAAAAGGCGGTCACGCTCAGCCGTTTGCCGCCCACCGCCTCGTGACCATGCACGTGCTCGCTCTGATGGTCGTGGCCGTGCTCGTGCACGGTGCCGTCGGCGTGGGTGTGGCCGTGGGAATGACGATGCCCTCGGCGCCCACGAATGAAGGCCCAGGTCGCCCAGACGAGCCCGAAGGCGATGATCATCCAGCTGGCCAACGTGCCTCGGAACCCCTCGATGATCTCGAGGCGCTCGAGACCCACCCCCAGCGCGATGCCCACGCCGCCGATGAGCACCGAGCTCAGGACATGGGCGACCCCGCAGGCACCCGTCACCGCCAGCACGCGGGCCATCGACCAACCCCGGGCGCGGCCGAGCGCCACGAAGGGGAGGCTGTGATCCACTCCGATCAGCGTGTGCACGAAGCCAATGCTGACCGCGGTGGAGAGAAGGATGGAGAGGGTGGTCTCGGTCACGCGACGCGCAGACTAGAGCAGACTCCCGCGGACCGCCTCACCGCGTCGCTCCTCGCCGTCCAGACCCGCCTATCAGGCGAGGCGAAGTGGCTACTCCAAGCACGAAAAGGCGCCAGGCAAAGTGCCTGGCGCCCCTTCGAAAAAGGCGTCTCAGCGAAGGAAGGTGCTAACCGAGATCGACGCCCGCATCGCGGGCGGCGGCCTGGAGGCCCTTCTTCGTGATCGTGCGCAGCGCGCGGGTCGAGATCTTCACTCGTACCCACTTGCCCTGCGTCTCGTCCCAGATGCGCTTCTTCTGCACGTTGGGCTTCTGCCAGTGCTTGGTCTTGCGCTGGGAGTGGGAGACGCGGTTGCCGATCTTGGCTCGCTTGCCGGTGAGTTCACACTTGGCCATGACTGACTCCGTAGACGGAAGTCTCAGCTACTTGCTGAGCTTCGCCTCCTTGAAGAGCACGTGCTTGCGAGCCTTCGGGTCGTACTTCTTGAACGACAGCTTGCCCGTCGTCGTCTTCTTGTTCTTCGTCGTCGTGTAGAAGTAACCGGTTCCGGCCGTCGACACGAGCTTGATCTTTTCGCGCATAGCACGCTCCCTCTCATTTGGGACGGCGGAAGCTACAGACCCCCCTTCGGAGTGTCAAGCAAATGGCCTCCAGAAGCGTCTTTCCGGGGGTCTGAGACCCCAAATTCACGCCCGATCTGCCCCGGATCGAACGATCCGTCGCCGAGACGATCGGATCGCGATCGTCTGGAGTGCTCCCCTGGACGGGCCCGCGGCGGCACATAGAGGGGTACTTCAGCCTCAAGTGGCGCGCAGGTTCCGGAGGGGAGCCTCTGGACGGGCCCGCGGCGGCACATAGTGGGGTACTTCAGCCTCAAGTGGCGCGCATGGTCCGGAGGGGAGCCTCTGGACGGGCCCGCGGCGGCACATAGAGGGGTACTTCAGCCTCAAGTGCCGCGCAGGTTCCGGAGGGGAGCCTCTGGACGGCCCGCAGCGGCACATAGAGGGGTACTTCAGCCTCAAGTGGCGTGCAGGGCCCGGAGGGATCGCCAGCAACGAGGGACGCGTCGCCACCTCATGGGGGGCGCCCCTGCGCCGCTGGGACGGCGGCTGGGGCCCAAAACGAAGAAGCCCCGGGATGAGAATCATCCCGGGGCTCGTGCCAGCTTCTGGAGCCGAAGCTCCATCTACATCATCAACAGCTTCAAAAGATACAGCGTCAACTTCAGCGACAACGGGGGGCTGGCATCTCCGGCACGTGATCTGGGGGGACCGGGACCACGTGCGGCTTCTGGGACTACTGGACCGGCTTGAGGAGCTCCGAGGGGTCTCGGGGCGTCGAGTCAGCCTTGTTCTTGTCGGAGCCAGGAGCGCGCTTCGTGGGCGCACGCACCGCGGACTCGAGAGCGGTGGACATCGTCATGGCGCCGTCGAACTGCACGCCTTCCTGCATCGTGATGACCGGCGAAGTGATGTTGCCGGCCACGACGGCGGGAGCGCGGAGGTCGCAGCGAGCGCGCGCGTTGATGTTGCCCGTGACCGAACCGGCGATCACCACGGCGGCGACGTCGATCTGGGCCTCGATCTCGGCGTCGGGGCCGATCTCGAGGGTGTCGTTCGAGAAGATCTCGCCCGTGAACCTGCCGTCGATGCGGACCCGGCCCTCGAAGGTCAGCTTGCCTTCGTAGATGCAGCCCTTGCCGAGGAACGCGTTCAGCTCGTTGCTGACGGCGCGCGGCTTCGGACGAGGGGCAGGGGCAGCGGCAGCCGCGGGGTGACCCATGGGGGCGGGGAGGGCTGAGGGCTCCGGCGGGAGCAGCTCACCGTCGCCCGGAGGGGGAGAGGCAAAGAGGGAGGAATCGCGGCGTCCAAACTTCATGATCGGGGAGCTCCGGTGGGGGGGCGACTAGGTCGAGTCGGGTTCAGAGGAGGGGGCTCTCGAGCCGGCCCAGCAGCCGGTCGAGATCTTGGGAGTTGTAGTAGTCGAGTACGATCTTTCCGCCGCCGCCGCGGGCGCGAGGCTTCACCTGCACGCGGGTACCCAGGTGCCGAGCCAGCCGGTCCTGCACGTTGACGAGGCCGTCGGGAAGCTCCTTGATGGTCTTCCGGGTCCGGCGGCCTTCTTGGAGCTGGCGGACTTCCTCTTCGGTCTGACGGACCGAGAGAGACTCGTTCACCACGCGGGCGTAGAGGCCGAGGATCAGCTCCTCGTCCTTGAGACCGAGCAGGGCGCGGCCGTGGCCCATGGTCAGGGCGCCCCGCACGAGCCCGTCGAGGGCAACTTCGGGCAGCTTCAGCAAGCGCAGCATGTTCGCGACGGTGCTTCGGTCCTTGCCGACCTTCCCCGCGAGCTCTTCCTGCGTGTAGCCCACGTCTTCGATGAGCTGCTTGTAGGCCTCAGCCTCCTCCACCGCGTTCAAGTCCTCGCGCTGGAGGTTCTCGATGAGTGCCAGCTCGAGGCTCTCCGTCGTTCCCATACGGCGAACGATGGACGGGATCGTCCGCAGGCCTGCCTTGCAAGAGGCTCGGTAGCGGCGCTCACCGGCGACGATCTCGTACCCGCCATCCACCGGCCGAAGGAGAATCGGCTGGATGACGCCCTTCTCCTTGATCGAGGCGACGAGCTCCGCGAGGGGCTCTTCGGCGAAGTGACGACGAGGCTGGAACGGGTTCGCCCGAATCTCGTCAATGGGGATGTGCACCACCGCACCGGCGGCGAGAGCAGCGCGGGGCCCGCCCTCCATCTCCGCGCCAGCAGCGTCGGGGATGAGGGAGGCGAGACCGCGTCCGAGGGTTCTGCGCTTGTTCATGTCTGCTTCCCTCCTATGCGCTCAGCGCTGCGTTCGTCAGCGTCTGGCGTGACACCTGGATGCCGTGGCGAGCGAGCAGCTCGCGGGTGAGGCCCATGTAGGCCTGGGCGCCCTTGGCGTCGATGTCGTAGAGGATGATTGGCTTGCCGAACGACGGAGCCTCACCAAGGCGCACGTTGCGCGGGATGATCGTCTCGAAGACCTTGTCGCCGAAGTGGCGCTGCACGTCCGCTGCGACCTGCTGGTTGAGGCGGTTCCGCCCGTCGTAGAGCGTCAGCAAGACACCTTCGAGGACCAGCCTGGGGTTCAGGCGTCTCTGGATGAGCCGGATGGTGCGAGTCAGCTCTCCGAGGCCCTCGAGGGCGTAGTACTCGGTCTGAAGCGGAATCAGCACCGCGTCGGCCGCGGTCAGGGCGTTCACGGTCAGCAGCCCGAGGCTCGGGGCGCAGTCGATGATGATCCAGTCGTAGTCCGACTCGACCGCCTCGATCTTGTCCGCGAGGACGTGCTCACGCGCGAGCGCGCTCGTCAGTTCGACCTCCGCGCCCACCAGGTCCGTGTTCGAGGGCGCCACGTGCAGGGTGCTGAGCTCCGTCTGCCGAACGATGTTCCGGATCGGCTCGTCGTGCACCAGCACGTCGTAGAGCGAGCCACCGTCACTGTGCTTGTCCACACCGAGGCCGGACGTGGCGTTCCCTTGCGGGTCCATGTCCACGAGCAACACCCGCTGCTCCGCCGCGGCCAGGCAGGCCCCGAGGTTGACTGCGGTCGTCGTCTTTCCGACGCCGCCCTTCTGATTGGAGATCGCGATGATGCGCGCCATCGAGCGCCTTCCGTTCGTTGTCTGTGGAGGCAAAACGTGCGCTTGCACGCTCCACACGGTCGGAACGTAAAACAGCGCATAATCCCCACGCAACGCTTTTATGGGAAAAAGAGACGCGGACGGCGGAAGGACTCTCGCAAGTCCTGATCACTGCTTGTTTTACGGATCACTTGCGCGAGGCAACAAAATCTCGACGGGCTCTTTAGGGGACGATCCGGACCAGCAATTCGCGGTGATCGCCCGCCATGTCGGCGCGAAAATTCCCATAGACCGACCGCCAGCCTTCTGGTGGCCACTTCTGGGCCTCCTCGATGCGAGCGGAGCTCGTGCTGACGAGGGCGCGTGTGCAGTTCCACGCGGCGGCTTCCCGCAGCGCATCTTCGGGAGCCGCGAAGGCGCGGGAGACAAACAGGAGATCCGGAAGGTCGACTCCGGATCGCACATCCTCGGACCGACCGTGATGCACGGTGACCTGGGCTAGTCCCATCGCACGCGCCGCCTCTCGGAGATAGGCCGCTCGTTTCCGTCGCGCCTCCACCAGGTGAAACGGCACCTCGGGATAGTCCGCCGCCAACAGCAGGCCCGGAAGGCCCGCGCCCGAGCCCACGTCCACGGCAGCTCCAAAGGACTCTTCTCCAAGCGCAGCCCGACTCAGCCACGAGTCCCGCAGACCCTTGGCCAGCAGCTGCTCGGGAGTCCGCCAGCCCACGATGCGCTGAGCGCGGGACCAACGCGCCAGCACCTCGGTCCAGGTAGCCAGACGCTCCGCGGTCTCCTCCGAGATCGGGTGCACCTCGGCGAGCGCCGTCCGGATCGTCTCCACTCCAATGCGCAGGCTCATGTCCGTCTCCGGTGGGGGGCTAGACCACCTCGAATCCGCGCGGCGACCAAGGCGAGGGCCGCCGGCGTCATGCCTGGAATCCGCGCCGCTGCATCGAGCGTCTCAGGACGGACGCGCCCCAGCTTCTCCACCAGCTCGTGACGCAGGCCGGGAATCCCGTGAAACACGAACTCCGCCGGGATCTTCAGGCCTCCCAGCTGCCGCACGCGCTCCACCTCGATCTCCTGACGGCGGATGTACCCCCGGTACCGGCACTGCACCACCACCTGGTCCACCTCGTCGTCTGTGAGGGTCGGGAGGGGGAGCTCCGCAGCGTGAGCCAAGGAGCGCAGCTCGAGGTTTGGCCGGCGAAGCAGCTCCGCCACCGAGCGTCGGTTCGTCACCGGCTGCTCCCCCTGCTCCACGAGCCACGCCGCGAGCCTTGGACTCGGCTCCACCCGGGTGGCATCCGCCCACGCGATCCCTTGGTCCACCGCCGCTCGTCGAGCCAGGAAGCGGGTCCACCGTGCCTCGTCCACGAGCCCCACGCGGCGGCCCGTGGGCGTCAGCCGCAGGTCGGCGTTGTCCTCCCGAAGGAGAAGTCGGAACTCCGCCCGGCTGGTGAACATGCGGTAGGGCTCGCTGGTCCCCTTCGTGGTCAGGTCGTCCACGAGCACACCGATGTAGGCCTCGTCACGTCGGAGCACCAGGGGCGGGTCCCCAGTGGCCGACAGCGCCGCGTTGATCCCCGCGAGGATGCCCTGAGCGGCTGCCTCTTCGTAGCCGGTGGTCCCGTTGATCTGGCCCGCCAGCCAGAGGCCCTTCACCTCCCTCGACTGAAGGGTCGCGTCGAGCTGGCGGGGGTCCCCGTAGTCGTACTCGATGGCGTAGCCAGGCCGCACGATGCGCGCCTCCTCGAGGCCCTCCATCGTGTGAATCGCCGCGACCTGCACCTCCACCGGCAAGCTCGTGCTGAACCCGTTGGGATACACCTCCCGCGTGGCGAGGCCTTCCGGCTCGAGGAACACCCGGTGGCTCGTCTTCTGGGGGAAACGGACGACCTTGTCCTCGATGGCCGGGCAGTACCGAGGGCCCACACCGTCGATGCTGGCGTCCGGCCCGTAGATCGGCGAGTGACGAAGACCGTCGCGGATGGCCTCATGGGTGGCCTCGTTGGTGGCAGTCACCCCGCAGCGAACCTGCGGAAGCGACGACGGAGCCCCGTGGAACGAGAACCGGCCGCCAGGATGATCACCCTCCTGCGGCGGCAGCCGAGCCCAGTCGATGGTGCGCCCGTCGAGGCGTGGAACCGTTCCGGTCTTGAGCCGGCCCAACCGGTGCCCCAGCCGCGTGAGTGCCGCAGAGAGACCCTCGGCCGCTGGAGCCCCGTTGCCCCCGCCAGGGCGCGCGTGAGTGCCCGTGTGCAGCCGTCCCCGCAGGTAGGTGCCGGTGGTCACGATGGCGGTACGGCATGGGATGACGCTGCCATCAGCGAGGCTCACGCCCACGAGCGTGAGATGTTCCACGAGAAACTCACGCGCCTCCCCCTGCACCACCGTGAGCCCCATCTGCTCACGGCACACCTGCGTCATGCGGCGCTGATACAGGTGCCGGTCCACCTGGCTGCGACTGCTGCGAGCAGCTAAACCCTTGCGAGTATTGAGGAATTTAAACTGGACGCTCGTCTGATCGGCGGTGAGAGCCATCTGACCACCGAGGGCATCGATCTCCCGAACGAGGTGCCCCTTGGCCTGTCCACCGATGGCCGGATTGCATGGCATGCGGCCGATCCCGGACGCCCGGAGGGTGACCAACACCGTGGAACGACCCATGCGCGCCGAAGCGAGCGCCGCCTCGACTCCCGCATGTCCACCGCCAATCACGACGACATCGACCGTGTCCCGTCCACTCATGGCGCGGGAGGGTAACAGCCCGATCTGACGCCATGTTTCACGGGAAACACGCATTTCACGTGAAACAAGGCCCCAAGGATCCTGGCCGAGGTACCCCCTGGGTACCCCTCGGAGTGGGTCTCTATTCTCCTTGTTTTCCTTATCTAAGGAACGAGATCTGCGCGTCCGCCAGAGGGGGGACGACGCGGGGTGTCCCCGCCTACTTCCCGATGCAGAAGCGGGCGAAGAGCTCGTCGAGCACACGCTCGTCGACCCACTGTCCGGTCAGCTCCTCGAGGGCGCGCCCCGCCCGGCGCAAGGCCACCGCCGCCAACACCGGCTCCTCAGGGCCCGCTCCCAACGCTTCCCCGACAGCACCGTGGGCAGCAACCATGGCGTCCTCCTGACGGGCCGTGTGGAGCACCAGCTCCGCGGGACCTGTCGACACCTCACTGGCCGTGACGATGGCGTCGCGCACCGCCTCGAGGCCAGTCCCGCCCGGACCATCGACCAGGGTCCATTCCTCGCCCAGCGCTCTACGTTGGGCGTCCGTCAGGAGGTCTGCGTGGGTCGCCACGGCCACCGTGGGCGCCGTGGATGGCGCGGAAAGGGCAGCATCCTGATGGAGAGAGTCAGCCGGTCTCCGGCCGTCCTGCACCAGAACGACCACGTCCGCCTCGGAGCGCGCGCGACTCGATCGCTCGATGCCGATGGCTTCCACCGGATCACTCGTCTCGCGAAGGCCCGCGGTGTCCTCGAGGCGAAAAGCGACCCCCGCCCACTCCACCGTCTCGGAGACGACGTCGCGCGTGGTGCCGGCGATGGGCGAGACGATGGCGCGGTCGTGGCCGAGCAACGCGTTGAGCAGCGTCGACTTCCCTGCGTTGACGGGACCCGTGATGGCGACTCTGACCCCATCGAGGAGACGCCGTCCAGCGCGTGCGGTGTCGACGAGTGCACCCATCTCCCGCGAGAGATCGGCCAGCCCGTCGAGGTGATGGGCCACCTCGTCTTCCTCGACCTCATCGGGAAAGTCCACGAGGGCCTCGAGCGCCACGGCTGCCCCCAGGAGACGTCCCGTCCACCCGTGGAGGCGCTGCCCCAGCTCGCCCCCCAGATGCCGCTGAGCGACCCGTGCGGCGGCCGCGCTGGGTGCTCGAATCAGCGCATCGACCCCTTCGGCCTGGAGCATCGACAGCTTGCCGTGGGCGAGGGCTCGCCGAGTGAACTCCCCGGGCCCCGCCAACCGGGCTCCCCCCGCGACACAGGCATCGAGGGCCAAGCGCAGAAGCACGGGGTTGCCGTGCATCTGGAGCTCGACGACGTGTTCGCCGGTGTAGCTGTGCGGGGCTCGAAACCAAGCGAGAAGAGCGCGATCGAGCGGCCGATTCGCCACGTCGTGCACGGTCACCAGAGTCAGACGACGGTCCTGGGACTCCGAGGGAGTCCGACGCGTCAGCTGATGGACAATGCGCTCGAGACCGGCGAGCTCGCCCGAGAGGCGCACGACGCCGATGGCTCCACGCCCTTGGGGCGTCGAGACCGCGACAATGACGTCGTCCACGAGATGGGCGGCCTGCCCGAGAAGGGAGTCCGCCACCGGGTGACTAGTCGTCGTCGTCCGGCTTGATCTTCACGGACTTGAAGGAGCCTTCCCCGACGGACTTGCTCTTCACACCCTCGGTCTCCTTGACCATGTTGTGCACCACGTGGCGCTCGTAGCCGTTCATGCGGCGCAGAGTCACGGAGTCACCGGTGTTCAAGACCCGGTTGATGCCCTCGCGGATTTCGTCCTCGAGCTCCGCCTCGCGGTCTCCGAGGTAGCCGTCGACGTCCAGGGACACCTTGCCCTCGACCCCAGACTTCGCCATCACCTTGCCGAACAGGTGCTGGAACGCGGGGAGGTTCTTGCCCTCGCGTCCGATCAGCAGTCGCCCGTCTTCGGCGCCGGCGATGTCGATGACGAGACGGTCACCGTGCCGCCAGGTCCGGAGCGCAGCACCGTTGTCGAACCAGCCGAGCAGCTCGCGCAGCCAGGCCTTGCCCGTGCTGGTGAGCTCTTCGTCGGCCTTTCGGGCCTCGAGCACGGCGGGATCGAGCTCGCGGGCCTTGACCAGAACCGACCAGGCGCCACCACGGAAGTGCTCGCGCTCGTAGGCCCAGTCCATGTCGTCAGGCGTCTCGACGCCGAGCTTCTTGGCTGCGTCGGCAAGGGCCTCGAAGAGGGTCGTTCCCTCGCCCTGATAGATGGTCTCGCTCATGCGTTGCTCCCGGCGGTCTTGGGCTTCTCCCCGATGCCGCGCTTGATCACCCACTGCTGGAGGATGCTGAGGATGTTGTTGACGAAGATGTAGAGCACGAGGCCCGCAGGCAACGTGAACATGATGAACCCGAACATCACCGGCATCAGCGTCATGATGCGCTGCTGCGTGGGGTCCATCGTCGGACTCTGGTTCATCTTGGTGGTGACGTACATGGTCGCTGCCATGAGCGTCGGCAGAATCCCGATGGGGTCCTGAAGAGTCAGGTCGCAGAAGTACATGTAGGGGACCTGGTAGAGGTCCGCCGACATCCAGAGCACCCGGTAGAGCGCGAACCAGATCGGCATCTGCACGATCATCGGCAGGCACCCCCCCATGGGGTTCACGCCGCGCTCCTGGAAGAGCTTCATCATCTCCTTGTTGAGCGCTTCCTTGTCGTCCTTCATCGACTCCCGGAGCTCTGCGATCTCCGGGTTCAAGTCCTGCATGTCCTTCATGGACCGGTACTGCTTCTGCGTCAGCGGGAACAGCAGGAGCTTCACCGTCAGGGTGAGCACGATGATGGCGAAGCCCCAACTCCCCAGGAGTCCGTGGAGGAACTGGAGGAAGGAGAGGATGGGAATCGCGACGAGGCCAAAGATGCCGAAGTCCACCGAGGCGGCCATGCGCATGTCCGCCTTCTCGAGGCCCTTGATGGTCTTCGGACCCGTCCAGAGCTTGAAGGTCCAGGACTTGGACTCACCAGGAGCGAGCGTCTGCGCCGGGGTCGTGACGACCGCCGCGAAGTGACCGGCCTCCCCGTTGGTCATCACGAGCTCGCCGGTCCCCTCCAGAGGCTCCGCGGGCTCGAGGCCGATGAGGAAGTACTTGTCTCCCACGGCCCACCACTCGATGGGTCCCTCGTAGGAGAGTGCGTCTCCCTTGTCGGCCTTCTTGCGCAGCTTCGCTTCGTCCGCGCTCTCGTGGTCACCATCAGCCCAGACGTGGGTCTCGGAGCGAGGTCCGTAGCGGGACTCGGGCTCCGGCATGTGGTCCACGACGCCGAAGGAAGGAGTGACCTCCCGTGCGGTGTTCGTGCCGTTGCGCAGCGTCACCGTGTACGACGTGACATAGCCACTGTCGGGGAACGCGTAGTCCTTCGTGATCTCCACGCCGTCCCGCACGGTGCGGAATGTCGCTCGGCCGAGTTCGTCGGTGACGACCTCGTAGTTGCCGACATCGCTCGCGATCCCGCGGCTGTCGATCCCCACGGGGAGCGCCACGGCATCCTCCGCACGAATCACGTCGACGAAGCCGTGCGTCTCGGCGGTGGCACAGGTGAGGTCGAAGGGCTCGTCGCTCTTTCCAGTGAACTTGCCGAGCACCCACGTCGGTAGCCAGGCGGGCTCCTCAGCCTGAGCAACGTAGTCGGGGAGGACCAGAGAACTCGGGCTTCCCCCGTTGGCTGACCACTTCGACGTGACCTTGTCCCAGCCTCGTTCGAGGATGCGATCGGGGGCGTTGGACACCGCCACCACTGGCTCGGCCACGGCCGGCTGGGCCACAGCTGCCGCCGGAGTCGCCTGATCGGGAGTGCCTTCGGCAGTCTCAGCTGCCGCGTCCACCTCGGCAGGCGGCGGGGGAGGAGGCGCAAAGAAGTTGTAGTACGCGAAGACGACGATGGCCGTCAGCGCCATGGCGAGCAGCATGCGACGGTCCTGCGCAGCCTGCTCGTTGGGGTCGAGCTCGATGCTCACAGGGTCACCGCCTCAGCGGCGTCGGCGACAAACGCGCTGCCGTGATCATGGTCATGGGAGTGGTCGTGGCCACAGTCGTGGGGAGCCGGGAGGCTCGGGACCGGGTCGTAGCCGCCCGGGTATCCCGGGTGACAGCGCGCGAGTCGCTTGATGCCCATCCAACCACCCCTGAACGCGCCAAAGCGCTCCACGGCTTCCATCGCGTAGACGGAGCAGGTGGGCTCGTAGCGACATGCAGGGGGGAGAGCGGGGGAGATCCAGCGCTTGTAGAACCGGAGGGGGACGAGCAACAACCACTTCATGGCTCGTCCCTACTCCTCTTCGGGGCATTTGATTGCCCCCGACGATTCAACCAGCTGATGAGCTCGCCCAGTTCGGACTCGACGTCCGCAAGCTTCAGCGTCTGGGCGCCTTGCCTGGCGATGACCACCAGATCCCAGGGATGTGCCAGATCGTGGCGATGGTGTCGGTACCACTCCCGGAGTACGCGCTTGACCCGCGAACGGACCGGCGAATTCCCGACCTTCTTGCTTACCGTCAGGCCGACGCGCCCACCCGGATGATCAGGTGTGGATTGCGCCCAGGCGATCAGGAAGTGCTTCGTGCGAAAGGTGCGCGACCGCTTTCGGAGTTCTCGGTAATCCCGAGTCCGATGGATCCGCACACTCCGCGGGAAGCGAGCGTCGGTCAGGCTACTTCGAGCTGATGGTCGGCACGAGGCTCTTACGCCCGCGACGACGGCGACGAGCCAAGATGGCGCGTCCGTTCTTGGTGGCCATGCGGGCACGGAATCCGTGGGTCCGCTTCCGCGAGATGTTCGACGGCTGGAAGGTGCGCTTCATCGTTCGGCTCCGCCTATTCGGGGTCTGGGTCGAAAGGCGCGCAAACGTATTGGAGGGTCGACGGGGTGTCAAGCATGCTCCGGTCGATCAATACGCCCCCCCGACCCCCCTCCCCACGTCCGGTCTGGGCTCGTGACCTTTCGCCTATAGATACTCGCGCGCGAGCGCGCGCCCGCCGCGCGCGCCCGTCATTCGGATCGCTGGGCTGTTCGCTCGCCGGTCGAGACGACACTCCCTAGCGAGGGCGACGATCATCCAGGGGCGATCGCGACGATCGCTCAGAGGCGACGGCGACGATCATCCAGAGGCGATCGCGACGATCGTCCAGAGGCGATCGCGACGATCGTTCAGAGGCGATCGCGACGATCCTCCGGACCTGGCCCGCGCGATTCTCTCCGACCGAACTCGGGGGGGTCCCAGGCCGCAGATCCGTTGAATGCCGGGAGGCTTCAATGATTCTCTGCGTCGTCGACCCACCAGCTCCCTGCGCCCAACCCCAGCGCCGCCCGAGTCGGTTTCGTCGGATTGTCCCCGCTGCGTCGAGCGTTTCCGGTCGGATCTCAAAAACACGTACAAATGGCGCACGCAAGTACCTGCGGGAGACCACCAAAATGTCACCCGTCCAACAGGGGTCGATTCCCATCCCCGAGGTGGCATGACTGAGTTTGAACCGGAATCTGGCGCCAGTCCCGGCGTAGATTCCCAGGTTCGCAGTGCGCTGTTTTCGCCACCGAAATCCAGCTTCAGAGCCGTTGCGGGGGGTGGGGGCCAGGGGTAGCTTCAAATTCCTCGGCGGCCTCCGGGGTCAATCTTCAAGAAACGGGATGCAATTTGATGCTTCGTTCCACCTGGGACGAGGTCTGTGCCCGCGTGCGTCAGGTCGAAGACCCCTTCTTCCATGACCCGTGGCTGGACCGCTTGACGTTCGTCGACGCTGACGAGGACAGGGTGATCCTGGCCACGCCAAATCGGCTCTACGTGGAGTGGATTCAGGAGAACCTCGAGCCGAAGCTCCTCGAGCATGTTCAGGCCGTCACTGCGCGGCCGTACCTGATCGACTACGAGCTCGATGCATCCGTGGGACCGGGTCGGGGACCCGCCTCCGCGCGCGTCGAGACGCCCGAACCCATCACTCCGGCCTACGACTCCCACTTGAACATCCGCCACAGCTTCGAGAGCTTTGTGGTCGGCAGTGGAAACCAGTTCGCGACCGCGGCGTGTCAGAACGTGGCGGACGCACCGGCGCGGAACTACAACCCTCTGTTTCTCTTTGGCGGTGTCGGCCTCGGCAAGACCCACCTCCTCCACGCAATCGGCAACCGAATCCTCCAGGGGAATCCTTCGGCTCGGGTGCTCTACCTCTCTGCGAACGACTTCACCACCGAACTCATCAACTGCATCCGGTTCAAGCGGATGGAGGAGTTCCGGGAGAAGTTCCGGCGGAACTGCGACGTCCTGCTGATGGACGACATCGAGTTCCTTGCGGGCAAGGAGCGGACCCAGGAGGAGTTCTTCCACACGTTCGAGGCCCTCCACGGCAGCGGGCGTCAGATCGTGGTCACTGCGGACCGCTATCCGAAGGACATTCAGGGGCTCGAGGAGCGTCTTCGCAGCCGCTTCGACTGGGGGCTGGTTGCGGACATCCAGCCACCGGACACCGAGACCAAGGTCGCCATCCTTCGCCGCAAGGCCGACGAAGAGGCCATCGAGATCCCCAACGATGTGGCCTTCTTCGTCGCGCGGCATGCCAAGGGCAACGTGCGAGAACTCGAGGGGACGCTCACCCGCCTCCTGGCCATGAGCAGCTTCCACGCCGCGCCCATCACCGTGGAGTTCGCTCGCAAGAGCCTCAACGGCTACCTGCAGGTGGAAGCCCGGCACACGACCGTCGACACCATCCAGAGCGGGGTCGCCCGCTTCTTTGGAGTGAAGGTGCAGGACCTCAAGGGTCCTCGACGCACCAAGCAGGTCGTCATGCCCCGTCAGATCGCCATGTACCTGGCGCGCAAGCACACTGGACTGTCGCTCCCCGAGATTGGGAAGCGCTTTGGGGGGCGGGACCACACCACGGTCCTTCACGCCGTCCGCAAGGTGAGTCGAGTGCGTGGAGATGACCCCAACTACCGCTCGCGTCTCGACGGCGTCACAAGGTCGCTGGGACTACCACTGGAGTAGAGATTCGAGTCGCCTCGAGGGAGGCGTCTGGACCCTTCTGGTCCGGCCAAATTTTTTGCCCGCGGAGGTCGTTGGTCGAAGGAACCAATGTCTCCGCACTGCTTTATCCGCATCACCCTGTGTACAAGTCGGTGGACATGCTGTTGAAGGGTCCGTGGACCAATTGTTAACGTTCGCACCTGCGAGCATCGATCTCGGTTATCCACGGAGATACACACCGGTGAATCCACCGGTTCTTCACAGCAAATTACTGAGTCGTTGCAAGGAGTTCGGGGCCGTTTCCACAGAAACGCAGGCCTACAATCAACAACAAGAGATCAAAGAAAATGAGATCTCTTATGAAGTGCATTGAGCGGCACCGAGCCGCCTGGAGCGTGTGACCCCATGGAATTCCGCATCGCCAAGGATGAGCTGATCCGAGCTCTCTCGAGGGTCCAGGGCATCGTCGAGAAGCGCTCGACGAACCCGATCATCGCGAACGTGCTCCTCGAGGCCGGAAGCGATGGCATGAAGGTCAGCGCGACCGACACCGAGGTGTCTCTCGTCGGCCACTACACCATCGAGTGCATTCAGCCGGGCCGTCTGACTCTCGGCGCACGTCAGCTCTACGAGATCGCTCGTCTGGTTCCTACGGACACCGTCTCGTTCCGACTTCCCGAGGGCTCGTTCCTCATGGAGATCAGCTCTGGGAAGGCGCAGTTCAAGGTCCTCGGTCTGGCTGCAGACGACTACCCACCCATCGCCGAAGGCGGTGACGGTGAGGGGCTGCAGATCGAAGCAGCGGACCTCAAGGCGCTGGTCGACAAGACGCTCTTCTCCATCTCTGGGGACGACACCCGCACGGGTCTCAACGGAGCTCATGTCGAGGTCACCGAGCTCGCCGGTGGTCGGACTCACCTGCGCTACGTCTCGACGGATGGTCACCGGCTGTCCCTCGCCGGTCGCAAGTTCTCTGGCAACTGGACCGCGGATCGCAGCGTGCTGCTTCCGAAGAAGGGCCTCGCCGAGCTCCGCAAGCTCGTCGATGTGGGCGATGGCCCGTGGAGCTTGCTGCTTTCGGACACCCAGGCGGTGTTCAGCCGCGGCTCGACTTCGTTCTCGATGCGCCTGCTCGAAGGGGACTTCCCCGACTACAAGCAGGTGGTTCCGGGCGGATGGCAGCGCCGCATCCTCGTGCAGCGCGCCCACGTCAGCCAGGCGCTCAAGCGGGTGTCCATTCTCGCCAGCGAGAAGTCGCATCCGGTGCGGTTCCACATCTCGGACGGCACCCTCATCATCACGGCGAAGCAGCCGGAGACGGGGGAAGCTCGGGAAGAGCTCGAGGCGCAGGTGGAAGGCCAGGACCTGGAGATTGGCTTCAACGCTCGATACTTCCTCGACGCTCTGAACGTGATGGACACCGACAGCATCGCCATTGAGATCGGTGACTCCCTGTCGCCCTGCCTCGTGCGTCCCGGCGAAGGCGAAGCCGACGAGCTGTTCGTTGTCATGCCCATGAGGCTCGAGTAGGCATCGAGGGCCGACGGCCGCGTCGGTGAGGCTCACCTCCCTCTCCCTGCGTGACTTCCGCAATCTGGCGGTGGTCGATTTGGAGCTCCCTCCGGGGATCTCTGTGTTCTTCGGGGACAACGGGCAGGGGAAGACCAACCTCCTCGAAGCCGTCTACCTCCTCGCGACCCTGAAGAGCTTTCGGGGGGCGAAGAACAAGGAGCTGATTCGGTTCGAACACGTAGATGGGAAGGCCAAGAAGGCAGCGGACTGCGCGGTCGTCAAGGGTCGCCTGCTCACCGGCTCGCTCCCCCGCGACTACCAGGTCACTGTCGACGACAAAGGCAAGCGCATCCGAGTCGACGGCAAGGACCCTCGCGGGCTCCCAAACTACTTTTCGGGCATCAAGGCCGTCTCGTTCGTGCCTTCCGACCTGCGGATGGTCGATGGGGGTCCAGAGCTTCGCCGGGAGTTCCTCGACCGCGCGGCGTTCACCCTCGACTCCACCTACCTCGGCGTCGCCAGGGAGTATCGGACCGCGCTGCGCCAGAAGAACGCTCTGCTTCGCGATGGAAAGAGGACAGGGCGCTCCCCAGATCCGGCGCTGCTGGGCGTGTGGAACGACCGACTGGTCTCTGCTGGGACGGAGGTCATCGCCCGCCGGGTTGGCTTCTTGGAGCGTTTCGCGCCGACGTTTCGAGGCGTGCACGAGGGCATCACCGGCGCAGCGAAGGGCTATGCCGAGATTCGCTACCGCGGCCCAGTGACTGCGTCGGCCCTCGAAGACGGGCGGGAGGGCATCGCTGCCGCCTTGAAGACCAAGGTCGACGACGCCTTCGCGGCTGAGGTGAAGCGCGGGTTTTCCACGGTGGGTCCGCATCGTGACGACTGGGAGCTGCGCGTCGGAGGGGAGCCCTTGCGAGCCTTCGGAAGCCAGGGCCAGGTGCGAAGCGCGGCGTTGGCGATGCGCATGGCGGTCATGGAGCTGACGAAGGAGGCGGCGGGGGTGTGTCCGCTCTTCCTGTTGGACGACGTCAGCTCGGAGCTCGACTCCCACCGCAATCGCCAGCTGATGGATCGACTCCGCGCGCTCGAGGCTCAGGTGCTTGTCACCACGACTTCGTTGTCGAACCTCCAGCTCACGCGCGCGCGCATGGCGGCGTTTCGCGTCCAGGGGGGTGTCGTGGAATCGCAGCCCTCAGAAGGCTCGTGACGGCGTTTTTGACTCCTCAGCGAGGGGGGGCTCGATCCGTGGCTTCAACGCTGGAAATAAGGGCTGAAAACCGCTAGCTTCGCGCACCCTCAAAGTCCCAGGAATTCCACCGCATGAGCGAGACTCCCGACACCCCCGGTCAGCCGGACGGCGGCCCGACGAAGTACACCGGCGCAAACATCAAGGTCCTCGAGGGCCTCGAAGCGGTGCGCAAGCGCCCGGGCATGTACATCGGGGATACCCAGACGCGCGGTCTGCACCACCTCGTCTACGAGGTCGTCGACAACTCCATCGACGAAGCCCTGGCCGGGCACTGCAGCCAGGTCCGTGTGGACATGCACATCGACGGGTCCATCACGGTCCAAGACGATGGCCGCGGCATCCCGACGGACATGCACCCCACTGAGGGCGTGCCCACGGTCCAGGTGGTGATGACGAAGCTTCACGCCGGTGGGAAGTTCGACAACGACTCCTACAAGGTGTCAGGCGGCCTCCACGGGGTGGGAATCTCCGTGGTGAACGCGCTCTCCGAGTCGCTGACGGTCGAGGTGTTCCAGAAGGGCAAGTACTTCCACCAGGAGTACGGCCGTGGGTTCCCGATCACCGAGTTCCGCGAGATGGGCCCCACCAACCGGCGGGGAACGAAGGTCACCTTCAAGCCCGACTCCGAGATCTTCGAGACCACAGAGTTCAGCTTCGATGTGCTCTCGGGGCGCCTGCGGGAACTGGCGTTCCTGAACAAGGGTGTGCGCATCTCCATCCACCAGGAGGACCAGGAGAAGCACCACGACTTCATGTACGAGGGCGGCATCGTCTCGTTCGTCGAGCACCTGGTGCAGCACAAGACGCCGATTCACAGCGACGTCATCTACCTCGAGGGCGAGAAGGACGGGATCACCTGCGAGATCTCGATGCAGTGGACGACGGCGTACCAAGAGACGATGTACACCTTCGCCAACAACATCAACACCCGCGAAGGTGGCACCCACCTCTCCGGCCTCAAGGCCGCGCTGACCCGCACGATCAACTCGTGGGGCAACGAGCAGGGGCTCTTCAAGAAGCTCAAGACCACCCTCGGTGGCGACGACATCCGCGAGGGTCTCGTGTGCGTGATCTCGGTGAAGATTCCGGATCCGCAGTTCGAGGGTCAGACCAAGACGAAGCTCGGCAACAGCAACGTGAAGGGCATCGTCGAGAGCATCGTGAACGAGCAGCTCGGCTACTTCCTCGAGATGAACGCCGGCGTCGGCAAGATCGTCATCGAGAAGGCCAGCGAAGCGGCGCGTGCACGCGAGGCGGCGCGAAAGGCTCGTGACCTCGCTCGCCGCAAGACGGTTCTCGATGGGAGCGGACTCCCGGGCAAGCTGGCGGACTGCCAGGAGAAGGACCCGGAGCGCTGCGAGATCTACCTGGTGGAGGGTGACTCTGCGGGTGGGTCGGCGAAGTCGGCTCGGGACCGGAAGTTCCAGGCCATCCTGCCTCTGCGAGGCAAGATCCTGAACGTCGAGAAGGCCCGGTTCGACCGGATGCTCGGCAACAACGAGATCGTGACGATGATCACGGCCCTCGGGACGGGCATCGGGCAGGGCGACTTCAACCTCGAGAAGCTCCGCTACCACCGCATCATCATCATGACCGACGCCGACGTGGACGGGTCTCACATCCGCACGCTGCTGCTGACGTTCTTCTTCCGCCAGATGACGGACCTCGTCACGGGCGGGCACCTGTACATCGCCCAGCCTCCGCTCTTCAAGGCGAAGAAGGGCAAGCGGGTGACGTATCTCAAGGACGAGGCGGCGCTGACGGACCACCTGTTCAACGCGGAGGCTCGCAGCCTCAAGATCCGGGTGTCTGCGCCGGGTGAGAGCGGTGAGAGCGAGGTCGCTGGCGAGTCTGTGATGGAGCTGCTCGCGGCCATCCAGAAGTTCCTCAACTTGCTCGAGAAGGTGGCGCGTCGACACGACCTTCGCCTCGTGCACGCCTTCCTCGAGGCCTTCGACGGCAACGTGGAGACCATGCGGTCCCGCGAGGCGATGCAGGGCCTCATCGCCACGATGAAGACGCGTCTGGAGCAGCTGTACCGCCCCGATGACCTCCGGCTCACCCAGCTCGACATCGAGCAGGACGAGGGGTACTCGGCCTGGGAGATTCACGGACGTACTCGTCAGACGGGCGTGGACCGCCGCACTCACATCGGCTGGGACTTCGTGACGTCGGGTGACTTCCGAGAGGTGAAGCGCCTGCTCGACCGCGTGCGCTCCTTCGGCGCCGCCCCGTACACCCACGTGCCGGAGCGCGGCAACGAGACGGTCTACGAGACCGAGCGCGAGCTCTTCGCCCGCGTCGATGGCGACTCCCGCAAGGGCTACGACATCCAGCGCTACAAGGGTCTGGGCGAGATGAACCCGGAGCAGCTCTGGGACACGACCATGGACCCGACGAAGCGCACGCTCGTTCAGGTCAAGGTCGAGGACCTCGTCGAGGCGGATGACATCTTCACCATTCTGATGGGCGACCAGGTCGACCAGCGGCGCTCGTTCATCGAGGACAACGCCCTCAACGTGCGCAACCTCGACGTCTAGTCGCAGAGACTCAGGAGCCCTCATGGCCAACCCAGTAGC
This sequence comes from Deltaproteobacteria bacterium, assembly GCA_023954745.1. Taxonomy (GTDB): domain Bacteria; phylum Myxococcota_A; class UBA796; order UBA9615; family UBA9615; genus JAGSHC01. The sequence goes on from JAGSHC010000001.1 coordinate 30,438, forward strand.
GAGCAAGATCATCGGCACCGGGCACTACGTCCCGCCCACCGTGGTGACCAACGACGACCTCGCAAAGCGTTTCGACACGTCGGATGAGTGGATTCAGCAGCGCACCGGGATCAAAGAGCGTCGCTACAGCAAGCCCGAGGACACCACGGCGCACATGGGTGCCCTGGCAGCCCGCGCGGCCGTGGAAGACGCGGGCCTCGAGCTGACCGACATCGACTGCATCCTGCTCGGCACGCTCAGCCCCGACGTGACCTTTCCGGGCAGCTCGGTGTTCGTGCAGCGCGAGCTGGGCCTCCACGGCATCGCGTGCATGGACATTCGGAACCAGTGCTCGGCCTACCTGTACATGGTGGCCACCGCGGATGCCTACGTCCGCGCTGGGCTGTTCAAGAACGTGCTCATCATTGGCTCCGAGGTGCACAGCACCGGAATCGACTTCTCGGACGAGGGTCGCGACGTGACGGTGCTCTTCGGGGACGGCGCGGCTGCGGCCGTGATTTCGGCGAGCGACGACCCCAAGGTGGGCGTCCTCCAGTCGTGCCTCCATGCGGACGGTGCTGGCGCCGAGTTGCTCTGGATCCAGAACCCGGGCAGCCGGGAGTTCCCGCACCGCGCGCCGGAGTCCATGTACGAAGACAAGTCGGTCTATCCCGGAATGGACGGACGCGCAGTCTTCAAGTGGGCCACCCGCAAGCTGCCCGAGGTGATCCGCGAGGCCCTCGATAAGTCTGGCTATGAGCTGGATGACATCGATGTGCTCGTGCCCCATCAGGCGAACATGCGCATCAACCAGATGGTGGCGAAACAGCTGGGGTTCCCCCAGGAAAAGGTCGTCCACAACATCCAAAAGTATGGAAACACGACGGCGGCGTCCGTAGGAATTGCTCTCGATGAGGCCCGGAAGGACGGTCGCATCAAGGAAGGTTCCCTGGTATGTCTCGCAGCCTTCGGCTCTGGATTCACCTGGGGTGCGAGCATTCTGAGGTTCTGAACCCTGTCTGACGGACCCGCCAGCTCAATCAAGTTCGGCAACAAGCGGGTCTTCTTCCTCTCGGGGAAGGGTGGAACCGGCAAGACGGCGATCTCCGTGGGTCTCGCGCGTGCTCTCGCACGTCGTGGCAAGCGAGTCCTGATCGTCGAGATCGACGCCCCTCGCCCGAACCTGCCCAACTACTTCGGTGGCCAGATCGACGCCCAGCCTCGCAAGCTGGGCCGGCGCATCGACGGCTGCAACATCGACTTCTTCTCGGCCCTGCGCTCCTACGTGGAGTCCGTGGTGCCGGTGAAGCGAGTTGTGGGACTCATCCTCAAGAACCGGGTGGTGAAGATCTTCCTCACCGCCACGCCCGGCGCCCGCGAGCTCGTGCTGATGTCACGCCTGTGGGAGTTCAGCTGGGATCCGCGCTGGGACCACATCATCGTCGACCTGCCTGCGTCCGGGCACGCCATGGCGTTGATGCGCTGCCCGACACTGGCCAAGCGCACGTTCGCCCGTGGCCCGCTGCGCAAGCGCGCTGACGAGATCATCGACCGCTTCGTCGACCCGTCGGTGGCGGGGCTCTACTTCTGCGCTCTTCCGGGTGAGATGCCCATCAACGAGACCCTGGAGACAAGGCAGCAGCTGGTTGATCTGGGCATGCCCCAGGTGGGCGGGGTCTTCCTCAACCAGTACCCCGACGAGAGCTTCTCGGAAGAGGAGCAGGGCCTGCTCGACCAGGTGGCGGCCATGGACGGCGCGCCCCGCTCAGTGGGGGCAGCGGTGGAGTCCGCCATCGAGACGCGCCGGAATCAGGTGGTCGCCGAAGAAGGCGTGGGCAAGCTGCTCGGCGCCTTCGGTGAGGGCTACGTCGGCCGCTTGCCGGTGCTCCCCGGAACCCACAGTCAGGTGGCGGATGCCATCTCGCTCATCATCACGGAGTGGCTGTGAGCCCCCCCATGACCACCCAGGGCGCTCGCCAACGAGAGGCTCAGGAGGCGCTGCTCGACGCCGTGCGCGACCGCAAGCTGGTGGTGTGCGTCGGAAGCGGAGGAGTGGGCAAGACCACCACTGCGGCGTCCATTGGCATTCGAGCGGCGATCGACGGCAAGCGAGTCATCGTCGTGACCATCGACCCCGCGAAGCGCCTCGCAAACTCGCTGGGGCTGGAGGCCCTGGGCAACGACCAGCGGCAGATCGACCCCGCGCGGTTCGCCGAGCATGGGGTGGAGCCCAAGGGCACGTTGCACGCGATGATGCTCGACACGCGAGCGACCTTCGACGAGGTCATCAGCAAGGTGTCTCCTGACGACGAGACGCGCGACCGGGTGCTCAGCAACCGCATCTACAAGCACATCTCCGACACGCTCTCCGCCAGTCACGACTACATGGCGTCCGAGAAGCTCTACGACCTGTACACCTCGGGCAAGTACGACCTCATCGTGCTCGACACGCCCCCCATGAAGAACGCCATCGACTTTCTCGAGGCGGGTGGGCAGCTGGCGCGATTCCTCGACGACTCAATCATCAGCTGGTTCCTCACGCCGCACCAGGGTGGCCGTCGCGTGGGGGCCTCGCTGATCTCCGGGACCGGCACCATCGTGTACCGCCTCCTGGGACGGGTGTTCGGCAACGACTTCCTCGACGAAATCGCGGAGTTCTTCCTCGCCACGAAGGACCTGCTTGCCGGCTTCCGGGAGCGCGCTGAGTTTGTGAGCCAGCTGCTCCACGACAAGAACAAGACTCGCTTCTTCGTGGTGTGTACGCCCCGCGCGGTGTCCATGGATGAGGCCCGCTACTTCCACCGGCAGTTGGTGGAGCGCGACATGCCCGGTGGGCTGTTCATCGTGAACCAGGCGGGTCGCTACGCCGGGTTTTCGCCCGCGCCGGACGGCCAGCCAGGGCAGTATCTCGGCCCCGTCGACCGCGACTGGATGGCCGATGCGCTCGAGCGTCCGGTCGGGGGGATGCAGTCGTTCCTGAGCCGATTGGACGCACACTTCGAGCGCAGCGTGGCCCTGGACGACGACGACGCACGCAGCATCGAGGGCCTCCGGGCCTTCGCTGGCTCATCGGCGAGGGTGTGTGTCGTTCCCCGTCTCACCACGGATGTCTACGACCTGGACGGGTTGCTCAAGATCGGTGGTTACGTCTTCGGCGTGTAGAGAGTCGTCCTCGGCGTGTTGAGAGTCACCTCTCGCGTGGATGCCCCTCGACGGGCTCCTACCACTTCCACCACTTCTTGCTCTCCCCCGAGTCCTCGCCAGGTCCCAGCTCGTGCGGGCCGTCGCCCTCACGTCGGGGTTCGGGGACTGCCACCGGCTCGACCGCGCTCATGCTGATGGCGTCGATGGAGGTGTCGCCATCGTCCTCGGCGACTGTGCCGCGGCTGAGGATGACCGTCTCGGACACCTGAGGGCGGCCCGCTGGCTCCAGACTCGCATCCGATGCCTGCTCACCGGTGCTCTCCAGATCGCGATCCCGCGCCGTCCTCGTCTCGACCCATTGACGCAGCGCTCCCCGGCCGTGACTGGGCCGGTGCAGCTCCCAAAGGCCCTCGAGCCGGTCGAACACCTCGCCGCCCTCCTGGGGTCGCTTGTCGGGGTACTGAGCGAGGAGCGAGCTCATCAGGGAGACCAGCTTCTCCATGGGTCGCCCCTTGTCCTCCAATTCGTACCTACGGGCCAACGCCCAGCGGAGCTCCGGCTCGCGCGGTTCGAAGCGGGCTTTCAGAGCAGCGTCGAGCGGAGAGACACCGTTGCCCTCCTCCACGCGAACGAATGGCGCGCCGGTGAGGAACTCAAAGGCGATGGCGCCGAGCGCATAGAGGTCGGACCGCCCATCGAGAGGCTCGCCGTGGAGCTGTTCGGGGCTCATGTAGAGCGGGGTGCCCTTGGTGATGCCGCCGTCGGTTTCGTTGCCCAACCGGCGCTTCGCCCAGGCGATGCCGAAGTCGAGGATCTTCACCCGTCCCTCCACTGTCACCACGATGTTCGCGGGCTTCAGGTCGCGATGGACGAGCCCCACGTGGTTGCCGGCGCTGTCGACGAGGCGGTGGGCGAAGTGCAGCCCATCGGCGATTTCGCTGATGGCCAGGAGTGGGGCCGAGATGGGCAGCGGGTCGAGGCGGGTCCGGTCGTGACGCAGGAGCCGCCGGAGCGTCTGCCCCCGCACCAACTCCATCACCAATATCCAGGTGTCCCCCAGAGCGTCGTCGCTGATGGCTCGAAAGTGGCGGGCCTGGACCACGTTGGGATGCTGCACCCGGCTGAGGATGCGCGCCTCGTTGGCCATGCCAGCGACGCTGGCGGGGTCCTGAGCGGCCTTGACCGCGTCGAGGACCTTGACCGCGACCTCCTGCGAGAAGCCCAGGTCGCCGCGGATGATGGCGCGATACACGGACCCGAAGGAGCCGGCTCCGAGGAGCTCGACGAATTCGTAGCCTTCGATGGTGCGAGGAAGCCGCATGCCGAAGATCTAGCGCGAGATTCGCCGCTCGGGTTTGCTGTCGGAGATTGCGCGGGGAAGTCCCATGGACGTCGCCCCGGCCGATCTCTCAGCTACCAGGTGACCGTGGCCTCGTCGCAGCTGAGCCACTCCACGGTGACGCGGGTGGTCTCGACGGGGTCGAAGCCCTCGCGGTACTGGGCGCGCCAGTCGAGGACGCCGCCGATGGGGCCCTCGCAGCCGTCGTCGGTGACGAGGCCTTCGATGGTGCCGTCGAGCCGGAACTGAACAGAGGTGGCAGAGGGGGATCCGCCGAGGGTCACGCCGGCGAGCCAGGCCATGTCGAAGCTGCCCTCGAGGGTGGTGTCGGTCCAATCGAGCTGGTGAGTCCAGTCGAGGGTGGTGCCGATCCCGAAGCCCACGACGTTGGCTCCGAAGTCGAGGGCGAGCTCGGAGCTGCTGCTGTTCTCGCTCCACTTGTATTCGCCGTCGGCGGAGAAACCGATGCTGACGCTGGGGACCTCGACGCCGAGCACGCAGTCGTCGTAGATGACTCCGTCGTCGAGCTCGGTGAGGCACTCGGGCCACTCGTCACGCGCGCCCGAGCCGGCGAAGGTCACCTGACGGAGAAGCTCGAGCTCTTCCTGATGAACGATGGCGGCCGAGTTGGACCCGTCGGCTCGGTCCTTGTTGGACAGGTACCGCAGCGAGGGCTGAACCGCGGAGATGGCCCCGAGCGAGAACTGCCCGAAGTCCGTCGAGGGTGCGTTGCCCGTCTGGAGGGTGAAGTCGACCTCTCCCAGCTGCTCGAGCTCGCCCGCATCGGCGTCGTGGGTGGTCCGGCAGCCGCTGGCGGCGAGGGTCAGCGCGAGCAGAAGAAGCATGGATCGCATGGGCTGAGAATAGGTCATTTCGAGGCACCTCCTACCAGGTCAAACACCGCCCCAGGCGGGTCGGCACCGAGCATAGATCTGCCCGACCCGTACGCCCACGGGATCGGTCTGCGAGCACCCCCTGGATCAACCCCCAGGATCGACCAAAAAAACACAGTATTTCCAACAACTTACACTGCTTGCCAACCGGATCCCGACCCTGTAGCATCCGGCGTCGCCCGAACCCCCCGGAATCGCTGAATGACCTCGACAGATTTCGCTTACTCCGTCATCGGTACAAACATCGAAGACGAGATGCGGTCCAGCTACCTGGACTACTCCATGTCGGTAATCGTGGGACGCGCTCTGCCGTCCGCGCGAGACGGGCTCAAGCCCGTGCACCGACGCATCCTCTACGCGATGTTCCGCGAGGGGTTGCTGAGCAATCGCCGCTACAGCAAGTGCGCTGGTGTCGTCGGTGAAGTGCTCAAGAAGTACCACCCCCACGGCGACTCGGCGGTCTATGACGCCCTGGTGCGCATGGCGCAGCCGTGGAACCTGAGGTATCCGCTCGTCGATGGTCAGGGGAACTTCGGCTCCGTCGATGGCGACTCGGCCGCTGCGTATCGGTACACCGAGTGCCGGATGACGCGCCTCGCTGAGGACCTGCTCACCGACATCGACAAGGACACGGTCGACTTCACGCCGAACTTCGACGGAACGGTGCAAGAGCCCCTCGTGCTCCCCACCCGGGTCCCGAACCTGCTGATCAATGGTGCTTCGGGCATCGCCGTCGGCATGGCGACGAACATCGCTCCGCACAATCTGCGGGAGATCGTCGACGCGACCATCGCGGTCATCGAGAACCCGGAGATCACGGCGGATGAGCTCCTGGAGATCGTTCCGGGGCCCGACTTCCCCACCGGTGGCCTGATCTACGGACACGGTCCGTGCATTGAGGCATCGAAGACCGGGCGTGGCCGCGTGATCATGCGGGGCGTCGCGGAGGTCGAGAAGGACGACCGCGGTGACGACAAGGCGATCATCATCACCGAGATTCCCTACCAGGTGAACAAGTCCCGTCTCGTCGAGACCATCGCCAACCTGGTGCGGCACAAGAAGGTCGACGGCATTCGCGACATCCGCGACGAGTCCGACCGCACCGGCATGCGGGTGGTGGTCGAGCTCAAGCGCGACGCCATCGGGCAGGTCGTCCTGAACCTGCTCTACAAGCACACGGCGCTTCAGAGCACGTTTGGGGTCATCAACCTCGCGCTCGTCGACCGACGCCCGCAGGTTTTGTCGCTCAAGGAGCTGCTCAGCGAGTTCGTGGCCCACCGCAAGGAGGTCACGATTCGTCGCTGCCGGTTCGAGCTGGCCCAGGCCGAGGCTCGCGCCCACGTCCTCGAGGGGTACCTCAAGGCCCTGGACCACATCGACGAGATCATCCGGATCATCCGGGCCTCGGCGAACACCGAGGAGGCGCGGAACTCCCTCATCAGTCGCTTCGAGTTCACCCACGTCCAGGCCCAGGCCATCCTCGACATGCGCCTCGCCCGGCTCACCGCTCTCGAGCGCGAGAAGCTGGAGCAGGAACTTGCGGATGTGAACCAGAAGATCGAGCGCCTGCGCAGCATTCTCAGCAGCGAGGCCCTGATCTTCGAAGTGATCAAGGGCGAACTCGGCGAGATTCGGGAGCGCTACGGCGACGACCGACGCACCAAGATCATCGCCGCGTCGGCTGACCTCTCCATCGAGGACCTCATCCCCGACGAGGAGGTGGCGGTCACGCTCTCCAGCCTCGGCTACGTCAAGCGCACTCCTCTTCGTGAGTACGAGGCTCAGCGCCGCGGTGGCAAGGGCAAGCGCGGCATGAGCACGCGCGACGAGGACTTCGTGCGCGACCTGTTCGTGGCGTCGACCCACGACAGGCTCATGGTCTTCACGCGCCTGGGGCAGGTCTATCTGCTGCCTGTGTACAACGTTCCGGAGGGCGGTCGCGCAGCGCGCGGACGTCCGATCATCAACCTCGTCCCGATGAACGGCGAGGATGAGGTCGCAGGGGTGTTGGCGATTCGCGAGTTCGATCAGCGCTCGGTGGCCATGGTCACCCGGGGCGGCAAGATCAAGCGCACCAACCTCGAGCGCTACAAGAACATCCGTTCCAACGGGATCATCGCGTGCGGCCTCGAAGAGGGCGACGAGGTCCTCACGATTGGTCTCATCGACAAGGAGGGCGCCTCGCTGCTCCTCTCCACATCGGACGGCAAGTCCATCCACTTCCTGGCCGACCAGGCTCGGGAGATGGGCCGCGGAGCCCGCGGGGTGCGAGGCATCACGCTGGTGGCCGACGACCGGCTCGTGGGCATGGAGGTCGTGGACCCGGGAATCCCGGAGCCCACCATCGACGAGTCCCGTCGTCTCCAGGAGGGGATGGCGCTGCTGACCCTCACGGAGAACGGCTTCGGCAAGCTCACGCCTCTCTCGGAGTACCGGAAGCAGAACCGTGGCGGCATCGGCCTCATCGACATCAAGACGATGGGACGCAACGGCCCGGTCGTGGGTTCTGCTCTCGTGTCATCCAACGACGAGGTCATGATCATCACCGACGGCGGCAAGCTGATTCGCACCCGCGTGGGCGAGGTCAGCGTCATCGGCCGGAACACCCAGGGTGTGATGCTGATCCGTCTCGACGACAACGAGAAGGTGGTTGCCTTCCAGCGGGTCGGCGAGACCCCGGAGTCGGATGACGCCGAGGCCGCCGGTGAAGCAGAGACTGTGGACGGCGAGGCTGAGGCGACTGCCGAGGCTCCCGCTGCCGAGGCTTCCGCCGCGGACGAGACTGCCGGCGACGGGGACGACTCGTAGCCACCATGCGCCTCGCCCTCTTCCTTGTGGGCGCGGGCCTGGTCCTCGGTGCGTGCAAGGAAGACCCAGGCACCGTCGCGGTGCGCGAGGCCGACCGTCTGTATCGAGAGCAGAGCTGGGAGGCGGCTGCCGTCGCCTATGCGGCGTTGCCAGAAACCAGCGGCGACTGGAAGGGCTACGGCGCCTGGCGCGCTGGCGTCATCTACCGGGACCCCCTGGGGGACCCGCGCCGCGCGACCTTGCAGTTCACGCTGTGCGCTCGCGAGTACGCCGAGACGTCCACCTGGGGGTACACGTGCCTCGTGGAACTTGGCGACCTGGCTCGGGACGAGGGAAACCCGCGCGGTGCCATCGACTCCTATCGGAAGTCGCTCGAGCTGAGGCCCTCGGGCCAGTGGTCGGAGCACTGCCTGTTCGAGTCGGGGCGCGCCTACCAGGAGATCGGTGAGTACGAGCAGAGCCGCAAGGAGTGGACTGAGCTGCTCTCACGATTCGAGCGCAGCACGCGAGCCGCCGTAGTGATGCTGGCTATCGCCCGGAGCTTCGATCTTCAGGGGCAGGGCAAAGAGGCCCGGCGAGCTTTTCGCGCTGTGCACCGCACCTATCCCAAGCACTCCGTCGCGCCCCTGGCCATCTTCGGGGAGGCCGAGGTGCTGGAGCAGATGGGTGAGTTCGAGACCGCCCTCAAACTGTACGAGAAGGTGCAGACGTCCCACCCCAACCCCCAGGTCGTCACCCAGAAGATGGACGCCCTCCGCGAGCGCCGGCAGCGCCGCGACGTGGACACCGGCGCCGGTGAGGTGCGGGACAGCGGGCGGAAGTACCGGCGGTAGGGCTACCGCGCGCCGTGGACGGCGAGTACGTGGCAGATGCAGGACGTGAGCTTCTTCGCGTAGGGCACGTGCAGGAACTCGTTGGGTCCGTGGGCGTTGCTGTTGGGGCCGAGGACTCCGGTCACCACGAACTGGGCGTCGGGGAACTTGTCGTTGAGCATCGCCATGAACGGGATGGTGCCGCCCTCGCCCATGTGCAGGCACGGCTTGCCGTAGAAGGTCTCGCTCGCAGCGTCCAGGGTCTCCTCCAGCCAGCCCGCCAGTGGCGGCGCGTTCCAGCCCGTGGCGGCGTCCCCGAAGTCTGCGCGCACGTCCGCGTCGTAGGGCACGTCCGTCGTGAAGAGCTCGGTGAGCACCCCCGCTGCGTCGCCGGCGCTCACGGTGGGAGGCAGGCGAAGCGAGAGCTTCAGCCTCGTGTGGGGCCGCAGGACGCTGCCCGCAGAGCTCGTCGGAGGCACGCCGTCGATGCCCGTGATGGAGAGCGCGGGGCGCCAGGTTCGGTTCAGGACGCACTCCGCCGGGGTGGTGTCGGTGGGCTGCATGCCCCCGGCCCAGGGAAACCGCTTGTAGACGTCCTCACCCAGCGAGCTGCTGGACCGCTCGGCCTGGCGGCGCCGGTCCTCGGGAATGTCGGCCCAGAGCGACTCGGGCAGCACGCGCCCCGTCTCAGGGTCCTCGAGGCGGGACAGCAACTGACGCGCCACCCGGAAGCTGCTCGGCACGACTCCGCTGGCGTCGCCGCTGTGCACACCTTCGCGCAGCACGTGCACGTCCAGGGTTCCGCCGATGAGCCCGCGCAGCGACGTGGTGCTCCACATCTGCTCGTAGTTGCCCGCGCCGCTGTCGAGGCAGACGACGAGGTCAGGAGTGCCGATCAAGTCCTTGTAGTGGTCCACGTACGCGGGGAGGTCGGGGGAGCCGGACTCTTCACTGAACTCAATCATGAGCACCACGCGCGACCGGGCCACGCCCTGCTCACCGAGGGCGAGGAGCGAGCACACCGACGCGAAGAGCGCGTAGCCATCGTCGGCACCGCCGCGGCCGTACAGCTTCCCGTCCTCGTACTTCGGGATCCAGGGCCCCAGGTCCTCGCGCCACCCGGTCATCTCGGGCTGCTTGTCGAGGTGGCCGTACATGAGGATGGTGCCTTCCGCCCCGCCGGTGGCGGGGACATCGACGAGGATCATCGGCGTGCGCCCAGGCAGGCGACCCACCTTGACCTCCATGCCGGGCACCGGGTGCTCCTCGAGCCACGCCAGCGCCAGCTGCAGCGCCTGCTCCATGAAGCCGTTCGCCTCCCAGTCCGCGTCAAAGGCCGGGGACTTGTTGGGGATGGTGATGTACTCGGTGATCGTGGGCACGATGTGCTCGTCCCAGAAGGCGTTCACGAAGTCGGCGGTGGTCTTTGAGTCGATCAAGGCTGCCTCTCGGTGGGGGGCGGGTTTGCCGCGGAGGGCGCAGAGCATAACTGCGCTGCTGAACCCGGGCAGCCGCTCAACCGGGCCTTGGTAGTCTCATCTCGACGAGGGAGGGAATCGGACCTGCAGACAGCGCAACCAGACGCAGTTGGGACGGCGACACCGGCGGCCACCGTGGCTCGACACCGGGCGCCTCGCCTCGCCGACCTGCTCGCTGCTCTGGAGCACGACGAGCACGCGGTCACCGGCGCGATCTGCGAGGCCTATGGCGCCGGTGACGTCCGACGCGCGCGTCGCGGCCTTCTCGCCCACCACCGCAAGGAGCCGTTCCCGCCTCGCAAGGAACGCATTGGACTCGCGCTGCGGGACCTTCGGCTGTGGGTCGAGCCGGCCGAGGACCCAGCAGCCACAAGCATGAGCGGCATCGGAAGCGGCTGGTTCGGGCGTCATCAGCCTCGCCCCGACGGCTCCTCCATCGCCACCCTCTGGGCCACCGTGCTCGGGCTCCCCTTCTATCCCCTCGGCGCCTACCTCGTGAGCCGCGCCGGCCGCTCCGTCACCGTGCATGGACGCGTTCCCCTGCCGTCCAGGGCGCGTCTGGCGCGCAGCGCGGCCTGGGTCATCGGGTCGGTTGCCCTGCTGTCCCTGGTGCCCGGCGTGCTCCGCCAGTTGGGCGTCGTCGCCCGGTGAGACCCTCGTCGCCCGAGGTCCTTCGCTTCGCGGTCTGCACCTTCGACCGTGTCTTCGACACCGACCCGAAGCAGGAGACTCTCACCCTTCCCCAGCTGGTCACGGCGCTTCTGCGCTTCGAGTTGAAGCCCGAGCTGCTGGTGCGCGTCGACCGCACCCTGGGGCAGATCGAGCGGGCTTGGGAGGCCTGGGAGGCTGGCTCGTATCGCTCGGGAAAGCAGTACGGCGTTCTGCGCAAGGCGGCGGATACGGCGAAGCGGGACGGGAAGGACGCCAACGAGGCCGCCCGGGTCGCCTACGAGCACCTCAAGACCGACGCCCGTGGCGCGCCGAAGCGGGACCTTCGTCTGTGGGCGCCCACGCTGTATCGCCCGGGGGGGCGTCGCACCCGTGACGACGTCGTGCATCTCTCCTGCCTGGTGCTCGACTACGACAAGGGTCTGGCCTTCGACGAAGCCCAGGCTCCGTGGCTGGACTGGTTTCACATCGCGCACAGCACGTGGTCGCACACGCCCGAGAAGCCGAAGTTCAGGATCATCCTGCCGCTGGCGGGCCCCGTCGCTGCGAGCGAGTGGCGCACGGTGTGGGACTGGGCCTTCGGGATCACGGGAGACTGGATCGACCACGCCATGAAGGGCATCGCGGTGACCTTTGCGTTGCCCAGCTCACCGAGTCACGACGCAGTGAAGATCGCCGTGCTCAACGATCAGGCTCCCCTTCTCGATCCGGTCGCCGAGGGCATCGTGCGGCGCTTCGCGGACATGCCGCCCATCGTCTCGGAGATCGATCGCCCGGCATCGCACTTCAACGGAGGAGTGCAAGGACACACCTACCAGGAATTGGCGCCCATCCAGCCCATCGAGGAGCCGCCGGACACCTTGGATGTGAGCGGCGAGTGGGAGGTGGCGAGAGAGCCCGACCCTCTCACTGCGGCCCGCGAAGCCGTCCGCCCGGAGCCTCCTGCGCCTGCGCCTTCGGAGCCGCGGGAGGAGGAGCCCGCCTGGGACGAACGCAGCGATGAGTGGGAGACCCTCTTCGACGACCTGTAGAGCCTGGGGCGCGGGCCCGAGGCCCAGCCAGTCGTTGCCTACTCCTGCTTGCGCTCGGCCCAGAGCGCCAGCATCTCAATCACGGTCTTGGCGATGACCGAGGGCCGCCCCCCCTTGGCGGAGCCGCCCTGCCGCGGTCGGTAGACCGAGGGCACCTCGACGACGCGGCCCCCGCTGGCGCGGCATCGCACCAGGATCTCCTCCAGGAAGAACACCCCTCGGGACTTGGGCTCGATCCACTCGAAGATCTCCGTGCGCCACAGGTGCACCCAGTTGACGTCCTGGAACTGGTGGTCGAAGAGCGAGTTGCACAGCTGGAGGAACACGAACGAGCTGGCCCGGCGATAGAGCGTGTAGTCGTCCCGGGACAGCCGATGCCCGATGACGATGTCGGCGCCTTCTTCGGCGGCCGCGACGTACATGGGGATCTCGCCGTGGTCGAACTGTCCGTCGGCGGGGACGTAGATGACGTACTTGCCGCGCCCGGCCTGAATCCCTGTCCAGATGGCCTGCCCGGACCCCTGATTCGTCCGGTGCTTGAGCAGGCCGACGCGGTGTTCCTTGTCGGCGTAGCGCGTGGTGATGGCCGCGGACGCGTCCCGGGAGCCGTCATCGACGACCAGCACCTCCCAAGTGAACGGAGCCTCCTTCAACACGCCACAGAGCTCGTCGAGCGTGGGCTCGAGAGTCTCCTCCTCGTTGAAACAGGGGACGACCACCGTGACCAGCGGTGCGTCCTCCTCACTGGCTGCGGGGTGGGTCATTTGAGGGGCTTCCTCAGCACGCAAGGCCCAAGCACCAGACGGTCGAGACCCGTGCTCGCCCAGCAACGAATTGCGTCGTCGGGGGTGCCCACGATGGGCTCACCGCGCACGTTGAACGACGTGTTCAGCACCACGGGAACGCCGGTGATGCGCCCAAACTCCGTGATGAGTTGGTGGTACAGCGCATCGCTCTCGGTGCTGACGGTCTGAAGTCGCGCGGAGCCGTCGACGTGGGTGACGGCCGCGAGTCTCTCTCTCGCGTCGGCCTTCACCGGATGCACCTTCTGCATGGACGGCACGCAGTGGTCGCTCGTGCGCCGCTGTGGCAGGTCGAAGAACTCGCCGGCAGCCTCGACGGCCACCGATGGGGCGAAGGGACGGAAGGGCTCGCGAAACTTCACTCGTGCGTTGAGCACGTCCTTGTTCTCGGCGCTGCGGGGGTCCGCGAGGATCGAACGCGAGCCCAAGGCGCGCATGCCGAACTCGGCGCGACCCTGGAACCACCCCACCAGCTCTCCGTCGGCGAGGGCAGCGGCGGTGTCGGCGGCGATGTCGTCGGGCTCGTCCCAACTCCAACCACCGCGGCGCAGCGCATCTCGGCACTCCTCTGCGCTGAACGAGGGTCCAAAGCGATCGTTGGGCCACTCGTGGCGGGCGCCTTCACCCTCGAGCATGTGCCACACGTGCAGCGCGGCTCCAGCGGCGGTGCCTCCATCGCCGGCCGAGGGCTGAACCCAGAGGTCTGCGAACGGCCCCTCACGCTCCAGCCGGCCGTTGGCTGCGGAGTTCATGGCGACCCCTCCGGCCATCACGAGGGAATCGAGACCCGTCCTTGCGTGCAGGCGTCGGGCGAGCCCGAGGAGCGCCTCCTCGGTGACCGACTGCATGGCGAAGGCCACGGCCTTGTGGGCCTCGTTGTGGGGGATGTCGCGCTGAGCGGGGGGACCGAACTCCTCGAGGAAGCGCGCCCCCACGCGGTCTGCGGTGTCCAGGGTGTAGGCGAACCAGCTCTGATCGATGGAGTACGGCAGCCCGTCACCGCTGCTGTCGATGCCGAGAATCTCCCGGAAGCGCTGCACGAAGCGCTCATCGCCGTAGGGCGCGAGTCCCATGACCTTGCCTTCGCCGTTGTTGGCTCGAAAGCCGAGCCAGGTCGTCACCGCTGCGTAGACGGAGCCCAGCGACTGCGGGAAGACGAGCTCCTCGACCGACTCGTAGGAGTAGGCGTCCCCATCCCGGCGAAAGGCGCCCAGGGTGGTGGCGGCGCGCTCCCCGTATCCATCGACCGTCAGGACCGCGGCTTCCTCGAAGGGAGAGGGGAAGAACGCGGCGGCGGCGTGGGTGCGGTGGTGGGTCACGTAGTGGATGACGAGCGGCTCGCGGCCCTCGAGGTGGATGGTCTGGGTCGTGTGCCCGGACCGGATGCCGCCCAAGGGACCTCGCAGGGCGCCCAACAACCACGCCGGGGCCATGTGCAGATAGTCGCCGTGGTGGCGGTACGTGCGGGCTCTCCCTCCCTGGGGGAAGTCGAGCTGGATGGCGGGGTTCCAGAAGAACGCGATGGAGTCGACGTCCATCAGGGACGTGCCAGCCTCTCGCAAGCAGTAGTCGATGGCGGCTGAGGGCCAGGCGCGGTCGTGCTTGATGCGGGAGAAGCGCTCCTCGAGGGCCGCAGCGACGGTGCGCCCGTCGCGGATCAGCGCCGCGGAGGTGTCGATGCCAAAACTGATCCCGAGAATGTCCACGAAGAGAGGCTACCCGTCGAACGTGTCGCAGGCGGCGACGGAGCCCGTCTTGAGGCCGGTGGTGAACCACTGCGCCCGCTGTTTCGCGCTGCCGTGGGTGAAGCTCTCGGGGGTCACGCGCCGCCCTGCGTTGCGCTGCAAGGTGTCGTCGCCGATGGCGGTGGCGGCTCGCAGAACACGATGAGTTCGAGCACGACGCCCACGCCACCGATCCCGCCGACGGCCTTGCGCCCGCCACCGCTGCGGCCTCGCCGATCCTCGACGTGGGTACTGCGTCGTCCCTTTTCCCAGCGCATCGCGCCCTCCTGTGGTCTGCCCCGAGACGAAAGAATGGCCGATCCGGCGCCCCGTCGTTGTCGTGACGATCGCTCGGATCCTTCGATCACCCTGGCGCGGGGAGCCCGTCTCGACAAACATGCGCCCGCACTCGTGGAGGCAAGCGATGACCTGGACGCGACGACAGATGCTCGAGATGGGCGCCAAGGCTGGACTGCTCGGCGTGGCGCCCGTGGCCGTGGGTTGCCCCACCGAGGCAAACGATGACGACAGCGCGCTCGACGACGGCTGGCCGGCGCTTGAGCCCTGCGACCCCGAGGTCGTCGACTATGAGTACACCGGTACGCCCGGCCCCGAGGATCTCTTCAGCCACGGCGTGGCTAGCGGCGACCCTCTCGCAGACTCGTTGATTCTCTGGACGCGCGTCACGCCCGGCTCCGAGGCGGACGTCGAGGTCTATTGGGAGGTCTCGCAGACCTCGGGCTTCGACACCGTGTACGCGTCGGGCATCACCACCACCAACGCCGACCGCGACTACACGGTCAAGGTCGAGTCCACCTGCCTCGCCCCGGCGACGACCTACTACTACCGGTTCCAGAGTCTCGGCCGCACGTCGGTCATCGGGCGCACCCGCACCGCGTCGTACGGTCCCACGGCCAGCAAGCGCTTTGCCTTCTGCTCCTGCTCGTCGATGCCTCATGGCTACTTCCACGCCTACCGCGCCATCGGTGAGCGGGCCGACCTCGAGGCCGTGCTGCACCTGGGCGACTACATCTACGAGTACGGGAACAACGAGTACGGAGACGTGCGCGACGTGGACCCGCCCTACGAGATCGTGACGTTGTCGGACTATCGCCGTCGCCACGCCTTCTACAAGCTGGATGAGGACCTGCAGGAGGCCCACCGGCAGCACCCGTGGATCTGCACCTGGGACGACCACGAGACGGCAAACAACAGCTTCTCGGGCGGAGCCCAGAACCACAACACGGGTGAGGGCGACTGGGACGACCGCAAGGAGGCGGGCCGGCAGGCCTACTTCGAGTGGCTGCCCATTCGCGAAGGGAACGAAGGACGGCTCTACCGTCAGTTCCTCACGGACGACCTGCTCGACATCATCGTCCTCGACACGCGCATCGAAGGGCGTGACGAGGAGGGCAGCACCGTGGACCAGGCCTACGCGGAGGACCGGCAGCTCCTCGGCGAGGAGCAGGAGAACTGGCTCTTCGAGCGACTCAGCAGCTCACCCTCGCGGTGGAAGCTCCTGGCGCAGCAGGTCGTGATGGGGCAGTGGTCCCTGGCCGCCGATGACGAGGGCCGACCTCGACCGCTGAACTACGACGCGTGGGACGGATACCAGGCAGCCCGCCGAAGGCTCCTCGAGCGGGTGGTGGGTGATGGCGTCGATGGACTGGTGGTGCTGACCGGCGACGTGCACAGCTCGTGGGCCAACGACATCGCCCTCGACTTCCCTTCCTACATCGGGGCGAGCCAGGAGGGCTCCGTGGCCGTCGAGGCCGTGTGTCCCGGCATCACGTCGCCCGGCGCCGGAGGCTTGTCGGGGGCGCTTCAAGCGCTGAACCCCCACATCCGCTGGGGCGACTCGGGGCGCCGCGGTTTCGTGCTCGTGGACGCGACCCAGGACGCACTTCAGTGCGACTGGTACCTCATGGACGACGGTTCCATCGAGCAGAGCGACTTCGTCGAGCCCACGGTGCGCGCCAGCTACCGGGTCATCCCCGGCGACATGCGTTGGGTCGAAGCGTCGGCGCCCATCTCGGGGTCATCTGGTCCGCCGCTGGCTCCCTGAGTTCCTAGGCCCTCTGGCGCTTATAGCGCCGCTTCGCGAGGGCGAAGGAGATGCCCTGGGCGTTCAGGTCGATGTCGAGCTCGAGTAGGGCCGTCCCGGGGTGACCGGTCAGGCCGGCGTGCTCGACGTGGTCGCGGAAGACGGCCGCAACGCGCTCCTGGCAGAAGGAGTCGAGTGCAGGGCCCTGAAGGTCGGCCGCGTCCGCCTCTTCGAGGATGGCGGAGTGCTCGTCGAGCAGTGAGTGCAGCTGCGCTGCGATGGCGTCCAGCTCGCGCTGCTCGCCGAAGTGGGTGGGGAACGCCCGGCCCATCCCGGTCCCCACGATGCGATCCACCGCTTCGTGGGCGGCGGCGGCATCGAAGTCCGTCGGGCTGGTGGAGGGGAAGGCGAACACGCCGTGGGACTGGAGGCGCGGGTACTGGATCCCGAAGGCGTCTCCAGTGAACACCGCGTCTGCGTTGGGGGCGACCACCACGAAGTGGTGATTGGCGTGGCCCCGCGTGTGCAGGAAGCGCAGGACTCCGCGGCCGAATGGGACCTCGGCTTCGTCCTCGAGGGCCCGGACCCGCGGGGCAGCGATGGGGGTGACCTCGCCATAGAGCTCCGCAAAGCGCTGGTCCCCGTAGACCGTCGTCGCGCCCGCCACGATGCGGCTGGGGTCGACGGCGTGGGGGGCAGCCTTGGGGTGGGCCAGCAGCGTCGCGTTGGGGCACGCGGCCATCAGGGCCCCGGCGCCGCCTGCGTGATCGAGGTGGATGTGCGTGATGACCACGTAGCGAACCTGCTCGCGGGTCAGACCTGCGTCGGCGAGCGCTCCGAGGAGGTGCGGCAGCGACCGGGAGGTGCAGGTTTCGACGAACGCGGCCTCGTCTCCGTCAACGAGGAGGTAGGCGGCGGCGACCTTGGGGAGGTCGGCGTAGTGGCAGTCGATGGTGTGCACGTCCATCGGTTCGATGTAGCACGCTCCTGGCCGTCCTCGTCGTGGGTCTCAGTCGTCGCCCTTGGAGTCGTCGTCACCCGAGTCGTCATCGTCACCCGAGTCGTCGTCGTCACCCGTCGCGTCATCGTCGTCGTCGTCGCCCTTGGAGTCGTCGTCGTCGCCCGTCGCGTCGTCGTCATCGTCGCCCGTCGCGTCGTCGTCATCAGTGATCGGGTCGTCGTCTTCGGCCCCCACGATGGCGTCCGCCGAGTCGTCGTCGTCCCGTCCCCCAGAGGGGTTTGAGCCCGGAGGTCCAGCGGGGAATGGGTAGCCCGAACCACCGCAGGCCGCGACGAAGAGAACAAGGATGAGAAGAACGAAGAACGAGCGCATGGAGGCATGCTGGCACACAGCATCTTGCTACTTTGTAACAGATGCCCGAACTCATCCTGGGAGACACGAAGATCGACCTCTCCAACGGTCTCGTGACCGGCCCGGGGGGGGAGTTCACCCTCACTCCCCGAGAGCACACCCTCATCGAGATCCTCGCCTTGGTGCCAGGCCAGGTGGTGTCCCGCCAGCAGCTTGCTGGGGAGGGGCCAACCCGCGCCGCGGACATGGCGTTGAGCCGGCTTCGTCGTCGGCTCGGCGAGGCGGGTCGCCACATCGCGACCGTCCGAGGAGTTGGCTATCGACTCGAGCTGGGTGGTGAGGCGGTCCTGGACCTCGGGTGGGGACGGCTGGACCTGCCGGGTCGCACGGTGCGCGTCGGCGAGAGCCGGACGCGGCTCTCACCTCAAAGCGCTCGTCTGTTGGACCTGCTTGCTCAGACGCCGGGGCGCCCCGTTCCTCGGACCACCCTGGCTCGGGAGTTGTGGGGCAGCGCCTCGGAGCAAGCGCGGTTGGACGTCGCCGTGCATCGACTGCGGCAGGGCCTCGAGCTCGACCCGGCGCAGCCTCGGTTCGTGGTGTCGGTCCCCGAGAGAGGTCTGGTCCTCCTGGATGCGCGGCTCGCCCGACAGAGCCACGTCCGCCCGCGCGCTGCTGCCTTGCTGGGGCGGGACCAGCTCCTTCGTCGGATCCTCCAGGTGCTGGAGAGCTCCCACGCGCGGCTGATGCTTCAGGGTCCACCGGGAATCGGGAAGTCCGCGTTGGCGACGGCCGTCGCTGCGCGTTGGCTGCTCCACGCGGGTCGGAGTCATCACGCCATCGACCTGCACGGAAGCGGCTCGGTCACCGAGGCGGAAGCGCGGCTGGCCGCATCCCTGGGCATGGAGGACGTAGGAGATGACGAGGCGCTCTCCAGGTCCCTGGCAGCTCGGGGCGCGCTTCTCCTCGTCTTCGATGGGGACCCGCCGGCAGAGTTCGCCGCCCGCCTCGCACGGATCGCCGACCTCACGAAGTCACTGCGCCTCCTGGTGGCCGGACGGCGCACGCTCCCCAGCTACGACACCCTCGTTGTCGACGGGCTCTCCATCGAAGCGGCGACGACGCTCCTCGAGCGGAGGGCCGGCCGCTCTCTGGTGGGAGTCGACGCGCGACTGGTGGGGCGTCTCCAGGGCAATCCCCTGGCCATCGAGCTGGTGGGGAGTCGACTTCGGGGCGGCTCTGACGCTCGCCTCGCTCGAGATCTCGACCTGCCACTCATTCCATTGCGCCGTGCCTGGAGGACCGCGCTCGAGCCTCTCTCGGACGAAGTGCGCCGAGTTGCAGCCCACGCCAGTCGGTTCCACCGACCGTTCAGTGTCGAAGACCTTGCGGCGGTCGTGGATCTGTCGCTCGAGGAGGCAGGGCGGCATGCGGGGCACCTCGTGGCCGAGTCGGTGTTCCGGGTCGTGCCAGGGGGCACGCTCGCCGTTCCTCACGCCGCACGCGAGTTCCTCGCCGGTGAGGCGCGTTGGTTGCCGCGGGCGAGGTACCAGGTCCGCTGTCTCGATGTGCTCGCGCAGCTCGTCGCGGATGTGCCGAGGCTCGGTGGCGCGGCGATGAGGACCCTCGAGCAGCGATGGCCGGACCTGCGCCGGGGCCTCGACGCCGCGACGGCAGCCAAGGGGATGCCGCTCCTGGCGAGCTTGGCCCGGGAGACGGCGGAGCGGATCCCACGGGCCCGCGCCGACGGGTTCGCGGAGCAGCTCCTCTCTGGCGCGGAGGACTCGTCCCTCTCGGGTCTCACCCGGGCGAGCTGCTTGAGGGGAGTCCACGCGATGCGTTGGTCGCGTCAGAGCCGAGCTGAGCGGGAGCAGCTCCTGCGCACAGCGCTCGAGTTGGCCAACCACGATGGGACTGTCGCTGCAGGAGTGGCCGCGGAGTTGGCGAGCATCGTGGCGTTCTCGTGGGGGCTGGACGAGGCGCGGCGTCTCCTGGATGACCATCCGCTCCCCAGCGACGCCCCCGCTGCCGACCGCGTCGCGCGCTACCGCCACGAGGGCCGGCTCGGGGTCTACGCCGGCAAGCCCGGTCAGGGGTTGGCCCGACTGCGCGAGGCCGTGCAGCTCGCCTCCGATGAGGAGCTTCCCCTGCTCGAAGCCCGATGCCGGATGGCTCTCGGTCAGGCGCTGAGCGTGGGAACCCTCGGGCGAGAGGCAGAACACCATCTGCACCGCGCGATGGCGCTGACCCACGACCATGAGCTGCCTGAGCAGCATGTGAGGGCGACGCTCCGCCTCGCCCAGCATCTCCTCCGCCTGGGCTTGCGCTCAGACTCCCAGGAGCTGCTGGACTCGGCCCTCGACTCGGCGGTGCGGGCGGGTCTCCTCCGGCTCGAAGAGCAATGCGCCTCCACGCTCGGCTTCCTGCGCATCGGGACCGAGGACTTCACCGCTGCGCTGGCGAACCTCGACCGCGCAATCACCCTCAGCGAACGCCACGGCGGGCAGCGGGCGTTGTACGTGGCCCTCGCAAATCGGGGGCTCGCCCTCGCGCTCTCCGGCCGCCCCGGGCAGGCGCGGCAGGACCTCGACGCCGCCCTCGGCAGTGCCCGAGGAGGGGGTGGCTGGTATCGCGTCCTGGGGCTGTCGTACCGCGCGGTCGCCGAGCTTCTCGATGGGGATGGCGCCGCCGCGATCAGCACGGTCGCTGAAGCTCGCGAGACCCTGGTGGAGCAAGAGCACAGCTCGGCCGCATCGCTGGACGAAGCCCTCGGCGTTCTCGACGGTCTCGCTCGATCCCGTCTCTCTCCCGACCATGTCCAGGCCTGGTGCGGAGCGTGGGGAGGGGGAGCGGAGGTGGAGGGCGTCGTCGCTGGCCTGAGGAGGGCTGTTACAAACGGAAAGTAGTGGAATCTAGGCTGGTCTCCACCAAGGAGGTACCCATGCTTCGAGTCCATCACATTCCGCTGGCGCTACTGGTTCTGGGTCTCGGCTGCGTGCCCGAGCCCGCCGAGGTTCCGGAGCCCTACGACGACGGCGAACCCGACGACAGCTACACCGACGACGACGACGCGACTGACTACCCGACCGACGACGACGACGCCACCAGCGACGACGACGACATGGCGGGCGACGACGACGACGACGCCACCAGCGACGACGACGACCTGGCGGGAGACGACGACGACGACGTCGAGCCGCCACCGGAGGACGGCGACGGCGATGCCTGCCTGGACGCGTTCGAGGCGACGACGACGGCGTTCGTCTCGGCGGACGACAGCAACTCCCAGGCAGACCCCGTGCACAACCAGGGCCTCGTGTCCGGTGGCGTGCGGCCCTCGTCTGCCAAGGCCTGGGAGTACCTCAACTACGCCGAGTTCGACTTCGCTCCCGCGTCGGCGGGGAGCATTCGTATTGAGCCCCAGCTCCTGGAGCATCCCTCCGAGCCGGGTCGCTATGACCTGATGGTCGCGGTGGTGGCGCCGGACCTCGACCCGACGGCTCGCGAGCCAATGAATCTCGTGTTCGCCGTGGACACGTCCTGCTCCATGAGCGGCTCGAGTCTCGCTGCAGCGAAGCAGACACTCGAGGCCATTGCTGGAAGCCTCGAAGGCGACGACGTCGTCTCCATCGTGCAATGGAGCTACAGCACGGGCCTGGTCCTCGACTCCCATCCTGTCACGGGGCCCGACGACATCACGCTCCTCAACGCCATCGACGGGCTCAGCACCGGCGGCGGGACGAACCTCAACGGTGGCCTCATGGCCGGGTTTGAGCTCGCTCAGGACAACTACCTGCCGTCCCGGACGAACCGGGTGGTGCTGATCTCCGACGGCGGAGCGAACGCAGGCGTCACGAGCATCGACCTCATCGCCCAGAACGCCGCCTACGGGACGGACGAGGGGATCTTCCTCGCTGGGATCGGGGTTCCGCCGGCCAACGGCTACAACGACACCCTGATGGACGACGTCACCGACGCGGGGAAGGGCTCGTACTTCTACGTCGACTCGGAGGGCGAAGCGGAGGCCCAGTTCTCCCCCGAGGGGCTGCTGCGCGCCTTCGAGGTGGCTGCCCTCGACGTGCAGCTGGCGATCACGCTCCCTCCGGGCTTCGTCATCGACGAGTTCTCAGGGGAAGAGATTGGCTGGACGCCGAGCGCGGTGGAGCCGCAGAACCTCTCGCCCAACGACCAGATGCTCTACGAGATGGATGTGGTGGACTGCTCCGCAGACGCGGACTCCCTCGCTCACGAGTTCGTCTTCACCGTGGAGTGGATTGAGCCGGAGACGGGCATCGCCCGCGTCGACTCCGTCACGACCAGCCTGGGCCAGTTGATGGCCGAGCCGGGACGCGAGCTCGCAAAGGCGCGGGCTCTGGTGAGTCTCGCCGAGGTGGCCAACGCTCCATGGGGCGACCAGGGCGGCGAGCTCGACAGCGCGATCAGCGAGCTCCAGACCGCGTCATCGGCGCTGCCGGCAGACCCCGACCTGGGCTGGTTCATCGACCACGCCCAGGACTGGCGAGCGCTGATTCCCTGATTCCCGCGGCGCCCACGTTCGCCAGTCACGCCCATTGGGCGCGTCAGCGGGTCTCTCGTGCTCTACCGGGCGGCGATCTCCGGGTTCAACGCGTTGTCGAACGCCGCCTCACCACCGGGTCCCTGGCTCTCGCCGAGATCGCCATCTTCGCGCCGAATCTCTCGGAGGCGTTCCGCGGCCGTCGGTACGTCGATGCCGTGCTCTTCAATGGCCTTGAGGATCACGTCCTGCATCACCGGGTACTTCTCGGCGCAGTACTGCTCGCTATCCAGCTCGCGGGTCTTGCCGACCAGCTTTCCGTAGAACAGGCGCCCGTACACGTCTGCGGGAACCCCGAAGACGCAGGTGGCCTGGGTGTCGAACAAGATGAACTGGCGCTTGAGCTTCTTCTTCCCCGTGATGCCCAGCTCGTCGAGGCGCTGGTCGGACTCGCTCTCCTCGTAGATGGGAGAGAAGTGCCGGATGCCGTACTCCTGGCTGTAGAACCGGCGGTTGCGCCGAATCACCGACTCCATCTGCTCGGGGATGGTCGACTGGGCGCGAATGGACCCGTCCGCCAGGTAGGGGACCTCGTTCTGGAGGCACCAGTAGATGGCGAAGGCGTGCATCGACAGTCGGCACCCGAGGCACACGAGCGAGCTCATGTTGAAGCCGTACTCGCGCAGGTCCGCCCCCACATCCACTCCCAGGATGTCCTTGATGAAGTGGCGGATGTCGATGATTCGGTGCTCGACGCGGTCGGCGCCGAACCGCTCCTGCAGGGCCTCGGCGTGGACCTTGGTGTTGTCGAGGAACAGCAGGTAGCCGGGGTCGAAGGTGAGCAGCGTGACCTTGTCGCACTCGTCCAGCATCTGAGCGGCGGCGAGGGTCGAGTCGGTGCCTCCCGAAAAGAGGACGGCCGCATGGGCCTTTCGTTTCGTCACGTGACGGCTCCGGTGGAGGTCGAGCGAGTAATCCCAGGCGGTCGCAGGCTCAGCGATCGCTCGAGGGCAGAGACGGTGCGGTCCACTTCGTCGTAGGTCATCCCCGGGAAGCAGGGCAGCGACAACACGTGGTTGCTCAGGTGCTCCGCGACCGGAAGGGCGCGCTCGGTGGGATATGGGGCCATCTGGTGGCAGGGCACGGGGTAGTGGAGTCCGACGCCGACCTGGTGCTCGTCGATCATCTGGTTGAAGACCCGGTCTCGCACCGAGGCGTCGGTGCCCAAGGTCAGCTCCACCACGAAGAGGTGGTAGACGTGCCGCGGGTCGTCGGCGGGCAGCTTCATGACGTGGCTGTGTGCGCTGAGGCGCTCGCGGTAGGCGTCCGCGATGGCGCGCCGCTGCTGGGTCCACTGCCGCAGGTGCTTCAGCTTCACGCGCAGACAGGCCGCCTGAATGTCGTCGAAGCGGGAGTTCACCCCGACCTCGCTCACGCGGTGTTTGCCGGCGCGGCCATGGTTCCGCAGGGAGCGGATGCGGTTGGCGTGTCGCTTCGTCTTGCTGATGACGAACCCGCCATCCCCGAGGGCCCCGAGGTTCTTCCCGGGGTAGAAGCTGTAGCAAGTGAGGTCGGTGTCCTGGGACACGTCGGGCGACGCGTGGCTCTGGGCCGCGTCGCCGATGAGCCAGATGTCGTTTCGCTCGGCGGATTCGAGGACTTCGCGGATCCCCGCGCAGTCGGCTCGCCGGCCGTACAGATGGATCGGGATGACGGCCTTGATGGCGTCGGCCCCGGGCTCGTCGAGGATGCGCGCGAGATCTGCAGGGTCCAGGGAGCGCGTCGCTGGGTGCGCGTCACAGAAGACCACCCGCGCTCCGGTGCGCGCGATGGACTCGGGTGTGGCCACGAACGAGTTGGACACGGTGACGACCGCGTCGCCAGGGCCGACGTCCAGCGCTCGCAGAGCGAGGTAGAGGGCGTCGGAGCCCGAGCCGCAGCACACACCGGTGCCCCCGCCTTCGTGGCGGGCGAACTCCGCTTCGAACGCCTCGGTCTCGGGGCCCAGGAGGTAGCGGCTGGAAGCGACCACGCGGGCGAAGGCCTCTCCGAGGTCCTTCGCGATGGGGTCGTGCATCCGCCGGAGGTCGACCAGCGGGAGAAAGTCGGGACGCGTCATGCGCTGGAAACGTACCCGATCCGTGCTCCGCGCCGTCGCTTCCGGCGACGCGGAGCGTGTGGATCTACTGGAGCGCTGCCGTGAAGGCCGACGCCTTGGCGGGGTCCTTGGCGAGCTCGAACATGGCCGCCTCGAACTGCTCGAGGGTCATGCCCGCTTCGGACAGCAGCTTGTCGGCGTCGCCGGGGTTCGCCCGGAGCGCAGCGGCGAGGCTGATCAGAGCATCCGCCCCTTCGGCCGCCGGCGCGTTGTTTGCCGGCGCTTCGTCGGCCACCGGGGCCTCCGCTGCGGGTTCTGGCGCGGGGTCAGAGGCCGGCTCGGAGCCGCCACAGCCAGCGAGGGCCAGCAGCGATGCGGCGAGGAGAGTCGTGAGAGTGCGGTTCATGACTACTTGCCCCCCTGTCCGTTGTCCGAGCCACCACCGCGATTCGCGTCACGGCGGGCCTTGCCGGCTGACTCGCTCGGCTTCCCGGCGTTCTTGTCGTTGGAGTCCTTGCGCGCCTTGCCGGCGCTCTCCGGCTTGTTGGCGTCCTTGCGCGCCTTGCCGCGGGACTCCGAGGGCTTCCCGGCAGAGCGATCGTCGGGCGCCTTCTTCGCGTCGTCCGCCATGTCCTTGCCCTTGGCCTGGCCTTCTCCAGCCATGTCCTTGCCCTTGGCCATGTCCTTGCCCTTGGCCATGTCCTTGCCCTTGGCCTGGCCTTCGCCCGCCATGTCCTTGCCCTGGCCGCGCCCGGTCCAGGTGCCGGCCTCCTTTGCGGCCTTCTTCGCCTCGCGACGCACCTGGTTCTCGGCCTTGATGGCCGTCGCGAGGTCCTGGCCCTTCTTCCCCTCGTCGAGCTGGGTCTTCACCCAACTGCCGAAGTTGCCTTCCCAGGCGTCTCCGTCGCCCTTGCTCTGGGCGGCGTCGAGCACCTCTCCCGCTTCGCTCGCGTCGAGCCCAGCGCCCTTGACCGCGTCGATGGCGCCAGCCACCTCGTCGTCGGCCATCCCGCTCTCGCGCAGCTCCTTGGCCTTCGAGGGCAGGTCAATGGCGTCCATCAGGCGCTTCTGGGCGTCCGCGGACATCGCGGCGCCCTTGGCGCTGGCGTCGGCGGTGGCCTCGGCCTTCTTCTCTTCGTGGTGGTCCGCCAGAGCCGGCGTGGCCCACAGGGCGGCGGCTGCGAGCAGCCAGAGTCGTGTCTTCATCTTCGTCATCCTTTCAGGGGTCCTTCTGTGGACCGGGCGCTACTTCTTCTTCTTCTTCTTCTTCGAGCTGCTGGAACTGCTGGAGCCGCTCCCCGTGCTGCTCGAAGACGAGCCGCTCCCCTTGCTGCTCGAGGACGAGCTGCTTCCCTTGCTGGAGCTGCCGGAGCTGCTCGAACTGGAGGAGCTCGAGGAGCCGGTGGCCTTGCTGCTCGTCTGGTTCGAGGTGGTCGACGTTGTGCCCCCTGCAAGGGGGATGTTGATGGGCACCGTGATGGGTCCGTAGCCGGGGTCGATGGAGATCTCACCCATGAGCCGAAGCCCTGTGAAGTCGGGCTTGGCGCCCGTCGCGGCGGCGGACAAGAGGTTCGTGCCGAGCTTGTCCCAGTTGAACTCGCTCATGAGCTGAAGCTCTGAGCTGCCCTGGGCGCCGATGCTCAGGTGCTGCTGCTTCGTGCTGCCGAGGTTTGCCCCCATGACCCCGGGGGCGGCGACGCCGATCAGCGCCACCGGCGTGCCGTCGGCCGCGACGATGCCGAGCTTGAACGAGGGCGCGGTCACTGCGAACTCGTTGGGGTTCTCGATGTTGAACGGCGTCGAGATGCGGATGCCCTGGGGCAGAGCCGTGGGGATCACGAGGTTCCCGATGGTGGGGTTGTTCTTGAAGTCGACCCAGCCGGCCTGGAAGTCGTTGATCTTCTTGGCGGCCTTGGGGTCGAGAGTCCCGAGCAGGGTGGTCAGCTTCGGAAGGTCCACCGGAACCTGAACCGAGTTGTTCTTGCTGCCGATGGTGGACTTCCCGTTGAGCTGCAGCACGCCGTTGATGGCGGTGAGGGCAGCGCTGGTCAGGTTGCTCGGCACGCCGATGCGCTCGAGCAGCTCCCCCACGGGGATGTCCACCTTCTGGTTCACGGCGGCGTTCTCGAACTGCTCGAGGAACGCGGCCAAGGGCTCGACCTTGCTGGTCAACTCGCCAATGAGGTTGTCCACGTTGGCCGTCTCGGACGTACCCACGAGGGCGACCTCGGGCTTCGCGCCCTCCTTGCCCTTGATCTTGGGGAACTTGGGGAGCCGCAGGTTGCCTTCGTGGGCGAAGGTCAGCTTCGCCTTGCCGAGTCCCTCCCCAGCGCTCCCCTCGAGGGCCTGGAGCCCGGTGGAGAGCAAGCCTTCGCCTGCCTTCTTCGCTTCGTCGGAGACCACCTCCGCCCCGGGAATCTGCCCGAGGATGTCGATGATCTCCTTGGGCACGTCCACATTGGCATCGGCAGTGAACGCGATGGTGGCGTCCTTCCCGAACGCCTTCCCGACGCCGTCTTCGCTTAGGTCCACGCGGAAGTCGTACTTGATGGTCTTCGCGGTGCCAGCGGCCACGTCGAAGCCCTTCTTCGTTCCCGTGCTGGCCACGTTGGAGCCATCGATCTGGAGGCCGAAGTCATGGCCAGGAACCTTGAGCTTGATGCCGGTGGGGTTCTTGACCTTGAAGTTGAAGCCGACGTCGAGCTCCACCTTCTGAGAGCCAGGCTCCTTCTGCACGGTCCTCACGGTCATGCCCGCGAAGGCCGCGGAGGGGATCTTGCCGGTCATGCACCCCGAGCTGAGGCCGAGGGGAAGGACGAGCGCGCAGAGAAGCAGCGCGCGAGCGAAGCGTTGGGTCATGGGATGGGCTCCTCGGGGCTGCGGATGACCGCGCCCCACGTGTCTAGATGCGTCGCGTGACAGGGACCCAGAGGATCCCGAAGTCGCGCAGGTCGATGTCGTTCTTCTCGAGGGTGACCTGGCGCTCCTCGATCTCCTCGAGGGCCTCGCCGTGCTTCTCCTCGAGCTCCTCGGTGGCCTCCTCGAGCTCCTCGGCGAGCTCTTCCAGCTGCTCCTGGTAGGTCTCCAGGTCGTCCTCGGCGGCGTCGATCCGTCGCGCGGTGTTGGCCGCCGTCTTTCGCTTGGTGAGCACCGAGCCCATGGAGCGCTTGCGCCCTACGAAGAAGCTCAGGACGACCTCGCCGATGTTCACCACCTCGGCGGCCTTCTCGGCCTTGGCCTTGCCCTCCAGCTGGTCGATCTGGTTCTCCTTCTTCCGCACCTTCTCCTCGATGCGTTTCACCTTCGTCTCGTAGCTGCCGTGCAGCTTCCCGAGGGCCGCGTCGACCTTGTCCTCGACGGCCTCTCGGCAGCGGGCCTCGAACGCTTCGCGGGTCTCGTTGGTCTTGCCGTGCAGCTTCAAGGGCGCGCAGACCCACTGGCCGCGGGTCTCTTCCCGGTAGATCCGGTCGACGACGTCGCGCTTCGCGGCCGTGAACTCCTTGCTCTCGTCGAGCCAGGTCGGGAGGGGGTGGAAGCGTCCCGAGGGCGCATCCTGAAGAAGGTCGCGATCGTCGAGAGGCACCGAGATCGGCTCATCGGGAAGAGAGCGGCCGTCCAGGGGCAGCCACACCATGTGATGGTCCTCGTCCAGCGAGTACCCGTGACGCTCTTCGTCGAAGCGAAGCCGCACGTTGGCGTACACCGCCGGCGCGTACTCCACAGCGCCGTCGCCCCGGGCCGCCCGGGCGTACCGATCGAAGGCGCCCTCCATGCGGGCCGAGAATGCGGAGCGGGGGTCGAGGAAGTAGCTGTTGGTTCCACGTGGAGCAGGCGGCGCCATTCCGGAGAGGCCGTCGTCCATCGTCGGCGCGGGCGTGGCTGCCGGCGCTGACGTGGCGATCGCCGCCGGGGTGCTCGTGGACGCCACAGCAAGCGCGGCCGTCGAGGCTGGCGGCGTCTCCAGGTTGGGGAGTCGCTCGATCTCGTGCCGCGTGATCGGGCCCCGCAGGTAGCTCATCACCCATCGGGTGTTGAACAGCGTGGGCTTGTCGTCCTTGACGTCACGAAGCAGGAACTGGCGCGGCTTCATCTTCCCGATGAGCCCCACGACGTCGTCGCTGGCAGCCCCCGCAGTGCGCATGCCTTCGCTCACGCGCTTGATGTCCTGCTGGGTCGAGAGGCGACCCAGGAACCAGGTGCCCGCGTTGGTCAGGCCCTTGTAGTCGAGGTCCACGGGGTTCTGGGTGGAGAGCAGCACGCCCACTCCCACCGCGCGGGCCTGCTTCATCAGGGTCAGGAGCGGCTTCTTCGTTGGCGGGTTCGCCGGATGAGGTGGCATGAAGCCGTAGGCCTCATCGAGGAAGATCAACGCACGCAGCGAGCTCGTTCCCGACTGGGAGCGAGACCAGGCCACGATCCGCTCGAGCAGGAGCGACGTGAAGAACATGCGCTCACTGTCGGTGAGGTGCGCCATGTAGAAGACAGAGACCGGAACCCGGCCGTCGGTCGTGTCCGTGAGCGCGACGGGGTCGATGCGCGCGCCCTTGGTCCAGGCCTGGAAGCTCGGGGCGGCGATGACGCCGTTGAGCTTCATGGCGAGGTCCATGCGGTCATCGGGGCTCCAGAACCGGTCCAGTGGGAAGACCCCCACCTTCTTGAAGGGCGGGTCCACGATCTGGAGGATGAGCTTCTCGGGGTCGAGATCCTCCCCCTGCATCCAGGCGGTCTCGATGATCTGGGACACGACGAGGTGCTCGGGGGAGCGCACGGGGTCCGCGTTCACGCCGATGAGGGACAACAGTCCAGAGACCGTCCCAGTGATCAGCTCGCGGCGGGAGTCCCCGTCCTCCAGGGTCTCCTGGGCCGGACGACCGAGGGCGCCGAGCACGTTGACCGGCAGACCGGCCTCGGAGCCGGGAGTGAAGAGGCTGAGGCGCATCTTGTCGCGCAGCGACGCCATGGTGTCCGGTCCCAGGTCGTATCCAGCGAGGCCGCCCTTCCACATGTCGGCGGTCTTCGTGCCGAGCTCTTCGGTGGAGAGTCCCTTGCGCCGGGCCTCCGCGTCGTCCACCCAGGGAGAGAAGTCTGAGCCTCGCAGCTCCGGGAAGACGAGGGCGAGGTTGGCCAGGTCGCCCTTTGGGTCGATGCAGATGACCGGAACGCCTTCGAGGACCAGCTCTTCGATGAGTCCGACGCTGAGCCCGGTCTTGCCCGAGCCGGTCATGCCGATGCAGACCCCGTGGCGCACGAAGCGATCGGTTTTGTACTCGAATCGATCGTCGGTGACCGACTGATCGTCGGTGCTGACCTTGCGGCCCAAATACAGCTTTCCGGACATGCGAAAACCCTCCCATGGTGGGGCGGATCGTAGAGGAGGCACGAGGATGTGGGGCTGGTGCTGAAAAGGACGGCCGGACCCGCAAGAGGGGATCTGTTGGGGGCCGGGTCCGACCGTCTTCTCTTCAGGAGGGGCGACCCCATCCCAGGATTGGGATGGGGCCTCCCGGGCCACCGAGTGGGGCGACACGGTGGCTTTTCTTGATGCTTCTTCTCAGCCTCCCAGCGCCTTGAGCGCGGGAACTGCGGCGAGAACCTTCTCCAGGAGGCCATCGCCGGCCTTGTCCTGGACGAACTTGAGGAAGAGCTGGATGAAGGGGCCGGCCTGTTCCTTGTCGAGCCCGCTCGCGGCGAGCTGCATGACCGCGGCCAGCATGGGGTTGTCCCCGAGACCGCCGCCGAGGGCGCCGCCGAGCATGCCGCCCAGACCGCCGCCTCCTGGGTCTCCGCCACCGAGGGCGCCTCCGAGCATGCCGCCCAGGGCGCCTCCGAGGCCGCCGCCGTCATCGCCGCCGCCGAGGAGCTCCGCTGCGCCGGGGAGCGCGCTTGTCAGGGAGCCGAAGTCTCCGCCGTCCATGCCGTCCTGGAGCATGCCGAGGACACCCTTCGTTGCAGCGTTGCCGGTGTCTTCCGACACTCCGAGCTGCGAGGCGGCCAGCTTGATGAACTCCTGCATCAGTCACTCCTGGGGTGCATTGCGTTGCACCGATGCCCAAACCTTTCGCAACCCCCGTGCCAACTTGGAAAGTGCCCCGTCTTTGGGGTCTCGACGGGTGAAGCGTCGGCAGAACGGGTCAGGCGCGACCCGAAATGGCCATCGAGGGCGGTCCGAGTGGGTCACCGGTGGTCCACCCTCGTCATGCCGCTGCCCGGGAGGCACTGAGGGCGCGCAATCTCCGACCCGATTTCCCGGTCCGGCATGCGGCTTGCTGACACTCCTCGCGGCCGGCAGCATGCTCCGGTCCGGGTACATGCACCCAAGGAGACCAAGGATGTCCGCTCGCACCTACCTTCTCGCCCTCGTCGCTGGCGCCGCGCTAGTGATTCCTACGGCCGCTGACGCAAAGGTCCCCACGAAGTCGGAGATCGACACCGCAGTCATGGCCCTCCCGGATGACGCGAAGACGGGGATCACCGAGGCCTCCGATCGCCTCACCGCCGCGCAGGCTCAGCTTGAGAACGAGAAAGCCGCTCTGGCTGCCGCGAAGCTACGGCAGGACGCGGAGAAGCTCCGCCTCAACCAGGGGGAAGGTGAACTGAAGGCCGTCGACGCGGAGTCCCAGGCCGCGGAGCTCGTGGGCGCGACGTCGGAGCTCGAGGCCCTGGCGGTCCAGCGTGCCCGGGCGACCGCGGACATCGAGTGGCGCAAGTCGCGCATCGACGCCAACCGCCTGGAGATTCAGTACCGGAACTCCCTGGTGAGCACGGCAAAGCAGCGGGTTTCCCAGCGCGAGGCGGCTGTTGAGCGGGAGAAGCTCGAGGCGATGGCCAACATCGTGGGTTCCGATCCCGACGTGGGGAAGGCTGCGGGCAAGGCCTTCCAGGTCGCCGCCCGCAAGCGCAAAGCCACCGCGAAGGCCGAGAAGAACAGCGCGAAGGTCGAGAAGAAGTGGGAGCGCGCGCTGCGCGTGGCGGACAAGCAGCAGCCCAAGGAAACCAGTGATCAGCTGAAGGCCGCCTACGACGCCGCGGGCGTCGAAAAGGACGCGCAGGTCGCCGAGGCCCGCAAGCAGGTGGAGGTCGAGCGCGAGCAAGTCGCCGAGCTGCAGTCGAAGATCGCCGAGCTGCAGTCGGGACAGGCAGCTCGGGTTGAAGAACTCGAGGAGAAGACCAGCTCCGTCAACGCCGAGAACGCCGCGCGCCTCGACGAGCTGGACGCGCAGCTGAGCAAGGAGCGAGCTGCTCACGAGGAAGAGCTGGCCAAGGTGCGAGAGGAGATGGCCAAGGATGCTTCGACGGGCGCGGCCAAGGAGATCGCGGCGCTCCAGTCGGATCTGAAGGCAGCGCGAGAGAAGCAATCGGCCCTCGCATCGGAGCGGGACTCCACCGCCAAGGAGCGGGACGAGAGTCTTCGGGAGGTGGCGGAGCTCGAGGCAGACCTGGAGAGCTCGAAGAGCGCCGGTGACGCCGACGCCGAGGAGTGGAAGGCGAGGGCTGAGGGGGCGGAGCGCGAGAAGAAGGCGGCGATCGCCGCCGCCACCGAGGAGCGGGACACCGCCGCGGGCGAGCGGGATCGCCTCAAGGATCGGGTCGCCGAGCTCGAGTCATCTCTCGCGGAGGCGGAGAAGGCCGCCGCGGAGGCGGGGGGTGAGGACAAGGAGGACCTCCTGGCTCTCGTCGCGACCCTGAGGCGTCAATTGTCCTCGCAGAAGGCCAGCGCGGAGGAGCAGACCGATCTCCTCCAGCGGCAGATCACCAGCGCCGAGCGCAAGCACGAGTCCCGCATGGAGGAACTCGCGGCCGCGCTCGAGGATGCCCGTGACGACGCCGATGGCTTGGCAACGGTGGCGGTGGACGCGGAGCGTGATCGCGACAGTGTCATGGCGGAGCTGGAACGCACGAAGTCCCAGCGCGACGAGGAGTCCGCCCAGGTCACCAAGCTCGAGAGCAAGCTGGCAGCCCAGAAGGGCGAGTTTGAGCGGCGCATCGACGAGCTCAAGGGGGCCGTCGAGGGTGCGGACGCTGCGAACGCCGAGCTGAAGGCAGTTCAGGCAGAACTCGACTCGGCCAACGCCGAGTTGGCGGCCGCGACCGAGGAGGCGAAGGCCGCGCGCGGGGCGGCGCAGGAGGCCCAGGCATCCCTCGCGGAGCTCACCAGCAAGGTCGGATCCCTCGAAGCGTCGGTCGAGAAGGAGATGTCCGCGAAGGAAGCCGCGGCGGACGAAGCTGCTGCGAAGGCGGAACAGGCCGCCCTCACCCTCACGGAGGTGAAGGACGCCAACGCCGAGCTGTCGGCGGAGGTGGAGATGCTCCAGGCCCAGGTCGGGGCGGCGGAGGATCGCCGGGGCAAGGAGATCGCGGAGGCCGTCTCGGCAGCGCGCGCCGAGCAGGCGGGAGACGACGAGCTGCGGGCAGAGATCGAGCTGAGCCTCGCCGCTGCCGAGGCGCGGTCGTCCGAACTCGAGTCCGATCTGCAGTCCATGACCCTATCCAGCCAGGCGATGGAGCGGGAGATCGCGCAGCTGCAGGACGACCTGGACGCCAACTCCCTTGCCGAGGGCGAGTCGAACGCGAAGATCGGTGACCTGGCCAAGAAGCTGACTGAGGCTGAGCAGCAGAGCAAGGCACGCATCGCCTGGCTCCAGGCGGAGCTCAGCTCCTCGCGCAACTACGTGGGCGCGCTGCGCGACAAGCTCGCTCAGCTCGAGGAGGGCCAGCGTGAGCGCGATCGCTCCATCGCCCGCCTGAAGGCCGAGAACAAGGCCCTCTGGGGCCGCATCGACGGCGAGAAGTAGGCCGGCGAGCCCTCGGTCTCAGGCCGTCTCGAGGATCCGGATGGCTTCCACGAGGAGCCACTGGATTCGCGCGTCGCCCGGCTGCACTTCGGCCGCGAGGCGCAGCAGCTCCATTCCGTCGAGTCGTGCGGTCTCCGAGCTCTGGGGGTCGAGCACGTCGACCCATCCCAGCCCGGCCATCGCGGAAGGAGCGGTGCGCGGGTCGCGTCGCCCCCGCTGGAACCAGCGCCGGGCCTCCGCGTAGTTCACCTCGTCCATCGCCACCCAGCCCATGCGGAGGGCCTGTTGGCCCGAGGTGCCCTGGGGCAGCTTCGGGACCCCGCCTCCGGCCTTGAGCCGGTCGGCCGCGTTCTGGACTCGCTCGAGGAGACGCCGGCCCAGAGCGCGCGCCTCGTCGGTGACGTCGTCGCGCCCCGCGAGGCTGCGGTATCGGTGCTGCATGCGCGCCGAGGCCGCGGCCAGTTGCTCCTCGGTGAAGCCGGGGCGCAGTCCAAGCACTGCATAGTCGTCCGACTCCTCGAAGAGACTCCACTCCCGCTCCAGACGGCGAGTGACCTCGACTGCCGGGTCGGGGACGGTGAGTTCGAGAGAAGGCTGACTCCAGCCCGGGAACGAGGCTTCTTCTTCGGGCAGGCTCGGGACCTGCTCGATGCGGATGAACTGCAGTGCAACGAGGGCGGCGAGGTCATCGGCGACCACGCCGACTCCAATGCCCTCTGCCCGGAGGCCGTCTTCGAGGGTGAGCCCCGTGCGCAGGACCTGCGCGAGCAGCCCTCGAGTGACCCCGGGGAGGGGCAGGCGGTGCCGAGCCCGGGTGAAGTGCTCGCCCTCGGAGATCAAGACGCGGGTGCGGCCCCGGAACGCCCGTGGATTGGAGACCAGGCGCGCGGCCTCGATCAGCAGCCCGCCGATGGGCACCGAGAGGCCGGCGTGTTCCACTTCGCCTTCACGAAAGCTCAACCCCGGGGCGCAGAGGGCAGCCACCAGATGATCAGGGGCGTCCTGCATTGTGGCCTCGCCAGCGACCAGCGTGATGGGATCACAGATCGGGGAGTGCACCACGCCCGTCGAGCGGGCGGCCCAGCGGGCGGCCACAGTCCGCAATGCGCTCACGTGCACCTTCGCGCTGACCGGGAGGAGCCGCGCCGGGTCGATCAACCGAGCACCTCAGCGATGGCCCGCCGGACTTCGCGCTCCAGGGCCACCTGCGACTGCGGCACCACGGGGGTCGCGCTCACCCGGGCGACGCTGAAGGCGGCCCTGGTGGCGAGCCCGCCAGCGGTGGGAGTCCCGCACCCCGAGCAGTCGATGCAGGCTGCGGGCAGGTCTGCGTGCTCATCGTCGGCGCGGGCGACCGCGGACGGCGGTCCCCCATACCGCTTGAGACCCATCGAGCGAAGCTTCACCGCTTCGGCCGGATCCAGCGTTTGCATTGCGCCGAGGTCGCGAGCCCACTTCATGATCTGCGCCGTGTGTTCCATCGTCTCGAGCTTGCAGAAAGCATCCAGAAGGGAAGTCCCCGCACACACCGCTCCGTGACGGTCCATCATCACAGCGTCGTGGTTGGCGAAGGAGGTCCCCACGAGGTCAGCGAGCTCGCTGGTGCCTGTCGTCTCGTAGGGGAGGGTCGGAATGCTCCCCAGCGTGAGCACCACCTCGGGGAGCACGCAGCGGGCCATGGACACTCCGGCCACGGTGAATGCGACGCACATGGGCGGGTGAGCGTGCACGACCGCCTCGATGTCCGGGCGGGTGCGGTAGGCCGCGAGGTGCATCGCCATCTCGGACGTGGGCGAGCCCGCGCCGCGGACCTTGCGCCCGTCCATGTCCACCACGACGAGGTCGGCGTCGGTAAGGAACCCCTTGTGGCAACCGGCCTTCGTGCAGAGCACGAGTTCGTCCGACAGGCGCACGCTGAGGTTGCCATCCATGGCGACCAGGAGCCGGCGCTCGTAGCAGAGACGGCTGAATCGGATCAGCTCCTCACGGAGCCGTGCCTCATTGGGGCGATGTCCCATCAGTCCGAAAGTGTAGCGCCCCTGGGCCTCGAGGCGGCTTCGGGAACTTCTCCGCGACTCGCCGTGTCTAGGCAGAGACCCCACGGAGGAGAGCCCATGTCCATCTCTCGCGCTCGGCGCGCCCGCCACGCGCGCGGGACGTCCTCAGTCCAGGTCGCCCTCGTTCTTGCCGTTGCTTTGTCCTCAGCTGCCCTCGGCGCCTTTGGTGACCGGATCGTCGAGCGGGCCCGCGAGGTCCTCGACACGGGGGACCTCGTCGCCCCTGCTTCGCCCTCCCTGTTGGCGGTCGCTCCCACCGAGCCCCAGTCCTTCCCGCGGGAGGCGAAGGCCCTCCGCGCTGCCCTGAAGCGCCCGGCATCCCCCGCGGTGCTCGCCGAGCTCGTGGGTCGGTTGGGCCTCATGGGTGACAGCAGCGACGTACGGCGCCTCGAGCCCTTTCTCGCCGATCGGTCTCCTCTCGTGCGTCACGCCGCCCTCGATGCGATGGCCCGGGTTGGTGACGACGACGCCCTCGAGCGCGTCGCTGCGTTCGCCCGTGGCTCCGCCAGCGATCCCGACGTCCATCCTGCGATTCAGGCCCTGGCGCGCAGCTCCAGCCCCCTGGCGGAGGAGACTCTGCTTGCTCTCGTGGATGGCGCCGAGCAGTGGCGACGGGACGCGGCCCTCGGTGCGCTCTCGGTGCGAGGGGGTGCGAAGGCTCGGCAGGTGCTCCATCGCGAGCTGCTCTCGGGGCCCGTCGGCCAGTCCTGGAGCGCGGCGCACAACGTGGCTCGCTTGGGAGAGGCGGCGGACGCCCGGCTGCTGATGCGCCTCGCTGCGGGCACCGGCCAGAGGTCCGACGCGGCGCTGTCGTCCTTGAGTTCCCTGCCTGGCGACGATGTCGATGGGTTCCTCATCACCCTGGCGAGCACGGCGACGGGCAACCGCAAGGGGCAGCTTCTGGGGGCGCTGGGGCAGGTGCGAGACCCTGCCGCCCTCGACGTCCTCGACGAGGTCTTCGATGGGCCCGCTCGCTGGCATGGCTACGCATGGCAGGCGCTCGGGGCGAGCCAGGCTCCCGGTGCCCTGGAGCTGCTCCTCGACCGGGTCCCCGATGCCCGCACGAGCCAGGCGTCCGAGCTCTGCAACGCCCTCGGCGCCCGCTCCGAGGAGGAGGCGCGCCTCACGTTGCGATCCCTCGCGCGGGGTGACGACGCCTTCGCCGCGGCCGCCCTGGGGAGCCTCGCCTCCCTCGAGGACTCCAAGGTCACCGACCTGTTGCTTTCCCGGTACGACGAGGAAGGGCGTCTGCCCCCGCCGGAGTCGCTGATGCACCTCGCCACCCGCGGCGGTGACGAGGGGTGGGAGCTTCTCGAGGAGGTGCTCGCCGAAGGCAGTCAAAGCGACCGCGGTTCCGTGGTGTGGGCCCTTCAGCAGCGGGGGGACGAGGATGCGAGAGACCGGCTCTTGGCCCTCGCCCGTGGTGGTGACCCGATGCTCGCCCCCCAGGCGCTGGGGGCCCTGGAGAACATGGACGAAGACGCCCGCGACGCGCTTCGTGGTCTCCTGGTCGAGCGGGTGGAGGGTGGAGAGGTGCATGACTGGGGTCAGTCGATGCAAACCCTTGCTCGTCTCGGAGGCGAGGACGCGCGGCGGATCCTCACCACGCGCGTGGAGGAGGGGACCGCCCAGGAGCGAGCCAATGCGCTGGGCGCCCTCGCCCAGATGGATGATCCCCAGGCGCAAGCGACCCTCGCCGGGGTCTTCGAGGAGACCGACGACCCGGCGCTGCGGTCCCAGGCGCTGAGCTACATGCTGTGGAGCCCGGACGGCATCGACCCGGACCTCCTCGACGAGGCGTTGGCCGACGACGACCCCATGGTGGTCTCCCAAGTCATCAGCGCGCTGCCGCAGTCTGGTGGCGAGGACGTGAAGGAGCGGCTCCTGGCCTTTGCCGACGCGGATGACGCCTCCGTCCGCGGAGCTGCCCTCGGAGCCTTGGCTCAGACTGGCGGCCTCGAGGCCGAAGCGGCGCTGGTGTCTGCTCTCGACGATCCCGATGTCGCCTCCCAGGCAGTGTGGAACCTCCAGTCCCTTGGCACGCAGGGAGCGCGCGATGCCCTGCGGGGTGCGGCCCGCTCGGACGATCCGACGGTGCGCAGCCAGGCCATCGGCGCCCTGGGGATGGACCCGTCGGCGGAGGCGGACGAGCTGCTCCGGGAGGGATTGGACGCCGCGGACGAGTCCGTGGTCCTCGCGGCGGTGGGCGCGATGCAGAGCCGGGGGAACAGCTCGGCGGCGGAGGCGTTGGCGGAGCTTCTGACGAACGTCGCCGATGACGACGAATCCGTGGTGCGGACCCAGGTCGCTTGGGCCTTGCAGGCCATCGGTGGTCGGGTCGCTGAGGAGCACGCGGACCTCATCGCGGAGGTCCAGGGGGGCCCGATGGGCGAGGACGGGCTCGGACTCGAGTCGTTCGAGCTCCACCTCGGGCACGAGGGCTCTTGGATCTCGCCTTGACCCCAGCCGTACAGCGCGCTCGCGCCGAGGCGCGCTGGAACCTGGGTCTGGACGACGCCCTGCGCCGCTGAGGTCCTGGGCTGACAGCGGCCTTCTGGTCCGTATCCTGTATGGCGATGTCGTCTGTCGTCATTGCAATTCCCCATGCCGCGACCTCCCTCCCCGTGGAGGTCCGGGAGGACTACCTGCCCCATGTGACCCCGCAGTTCCTGCGGTCCATGAGCGACGTCGACACCGACATCATCTACACGCTCCCGGGGGTTCGCTCGGTCCGGTACGACTACACGCGCTTCCTCGCAGACCCCAATCGCGGGGAGCAGCAGGAGAACGAGGGTGGCGTGGTTCCCACGACGGACTTCGCAGAGGAGGGGATCTACAAGGCCTCCTGCGAGCCTGACGGCGAAGAGATCTGGCGTCGGATCCTCCGCTACCACCGGCCCTATCACGCCCGCGTGCGGGCCGAGGTCGCCGACCCCCGCACCCTCTTCTTCATCGACGCCCACTCCATGAGCGGGACGGCCCCGGTGCGGTCGCCGGACTTCGGGCGGGCCCGACCCGATGCGGTGCTCTCCAATCGAGGGGACTTCTTCGGCCTCGAGGTGTCCGGGAACGAGGTGGCGTCCGACCCGAACAAGGGGGGAGGCCCCCTGACGTGCCCCCCCGACCTCACCCAGCAGCTGTCCGAGCGGCTCAGTCACTGGCTGACCGCGTTGCCGGTCCCGCATCCCCGGCAGGGACGCGCTCCCACTGGGGAGGTGCGCATCAACGATCCGTTTCCCGGGGGACACGGGGTGCGGACGCATGCACACCCGCGCGAGGGGATCCCGGGGCTTCAGCTCGAGCTGAACCAGGCGCTGTGGTGCGAAGAAGACACCTTTGAGCGCATTCCGGGGCGGATCGAGTGGATCCGGAAGGTCATGTCGCATTGGCTCGAGGAGCTCGTGGACCTCCGGGCCGCCTGGGACGGGGACTTGACCGACACCATCCTCCAGCTGCGGCCCATTCGAGCCGTCTGAAGCCCGCGGGTCTGGCCCAGCAGTTGAAGGAGGAGTCCCCATACGTCTGTGCGGGCCCTTGGGCCGCCGATCGGCTTCGCAGCCCTAGCTGACGAGCGAACGCATCACCGTCTCGAAACCGGCTCGGGCCTCGCGCCAGCCCGGGTGGTGTCCGTTGTTGACGACGCGAGCGCCGCCCACCCACACGTCCTGCACCAGCTCCGCGCTGCCGGACAGCGCCATGGCTGCCAAGAGAGAGTGACCTCCCTCTGCGCCGACGGAACTGCCGACCAGCCGGGGGCTCTCGAGGTCGATGGAGACCAGGTCTGCGCGGCTGCCGGGGTGGATGCGCCCCGCGTCGAGCCCGCAAGCCCGCGCGCCACCGCGAGTGCCCGCGGCGATCAGCGGTCCGCCCACGGCGCCTCCAGGCCCTACCCCAGCGAGCACGTTGCGCTTGCCGCTGCGTAGGCGCTCCCCGTTCTCCAGGGCCGCGATCTCCG
Organism: Deltaproteobacteria bacterium; assembly: GCA_023954745.1. Taxonomy (GTDB): domain Bacteria; phylum Myxococcota_A; class UBA796; order UBA9615; family UBA9615; genus JAGSHC01. The sequence goes on from JAGSHC010000001.1 coordinate 69,889, forward strand.
CGAAGGGGTCGACGTTGGCGTGGGAGTCGCTGCCGATGGAGAGGCTGACGCCTGCGTCCACCAGATCGCGCAGCGGCGGCAGACCGTCCCCGAGGTTGCGCTCCGTCGTCGGACACACGCAGACCTGGGCGCCACTCTCTCCCAGCAGTCGCACCTCGGCTTCGTCGATGTGCGTGGCGTGCACTCCCACGAACTGGGGACTCAGGAGCCCTACGTCGGCGAGCAGCTCGATGGGCCGCAGCCCGTGCTCGGCGAGGCACTGCGCGATCTCCTTTGGCTGCTCGTTCACGTGCGCATGCACGACGCCTCCCAGAGCTGCCATCTCTTCGAGGAAGGAGCGGTCGAGGGCCCGGACCGAGTGGGCGGCCATCCCGACCTGCACGGGGCACCGCCCCAGGTCTGCGAGCTCCCGGGAGCCTGAGAGGGTGTTCGCGAAGGCGTCGGCGTCGCGGTGCAGAAAGCGTCGCTGCTTCGCGCTGGCCGGAGTGCCCGGACCCCCGCGCTGGTAGGCGACTGGGAGGAGGGTCATGCCGATGCCCGCAGTCCTGGCCGACGCCACCACCCGGCGGCTCAGCTCCAGGGGGTCGGCGTAGGGAGTGCCGTCCGGCTGGTGATGCACGTAGTGAAACTCGGCCACGTGGGTGTATCCCGCCCGCAGCATCTCGGCGTAGGCGAAGGTCGTGACGGCTTCGATCTGCTCGGGGTCGAGCCGGGTCGCCGCGTCGTACATCGCTGCGCGCCAGGCCCAGAAGTCGTCGTCCTCGTGTCCTGGTTCGCGGTACTCGGTGCGCCCGCGCAACACCCGTTGGAACGCGTGGCTGTGGGCGTTGACGAAGCCGGGCAGGAGCGCCTTGCCAGCTAGCCGAACGACGGAGGACTCTCCCGTGTCCGAGGGTGCGGACAGCTCCCTCGCCGGGCCAACGGCGAGCACCCGCCCGTCGTCTCCCACCGACACCGCGAGGTGGGGCTGGAGGACTCCGTCGAAGAGCGTGTAGTCGGCGTGCAGAACGACAGTCATGAGGCCCAGGCTAGCCCGGATTTCTGCTAGATATCCGGCCCCATCCCGGAGCACCGATGAGCAAGAAGTCGAAGAAGGCCAAGGCCCCAGAGCTCACCCCCGACGAGCTCCGTCATGCCTACCGGGTCGCGGTGCGCAACCGGTCCATGGACGAACGCATCGTGCGGCTGCTCTCCCAGGGGCGCGTGAAGTTCGCCATCTACGGGCCTGGTCAGGAGATGCACGCCACCGCCACCGCTCTGGCGTGGCACAAGGCCACCGGCGGGAAGGACTTCGGCTTCTGCGGCCACTACCGCAGCGGCACGCTCGTCTCCATGTGGTCCGAGCTGACCGGCCGTGAGGACTTCGTCAAGGACGTGCTCCGCCAGCAGCTCAGCAAGGCGACGGACCCCTTCTCAGGTGGTCGTCAGATGGTGAACCACCTCATCGACATCCCCCGCGGGATCCTGCCCATCCAGAGCCCCCTGGGGATGAACCTCGGCAAGGCCGCGGGTTGGGCCCAGGCACAGAAGCTCATGGGCATGAGCAACGGCTTCGTGGCCGCGACCATCGGCGACGGCAGCACCGCCGAAGGCGACCTGCACGACACCATGAACGCCATCAGCGTGTGGTCGCTTCCGATGCTGGTCATGGTCACCGACAACGAGGTGGCCATCTCGACGAAGCCCAGCGAGGGCCGCGGGATCAAGAACCTCGACAAGTACGCCAAGGCGTTCGACCTCGAGTTCTTCGAGGCCGACGGGAACGACTTCTTCGCTTGCTACGAGACGGCCTACCGCGCCGCCCGGTACTGCATCGAGAACCAGCGTGGCGCCATGTGGCACGTGCATGGCCTCTCGCGGCTGAACGGCCACAGCTCCGCGGGCAACTACCGCTTCAACTTGGAGCAGACCGACCCCCTCGGCGTCTTCGGGCCGGAGCTGGTGAAGCGCGGGGTGCTCGAGCAGAGCGACATCGTCACGCGGGTGCCCGGAGAGGGCGCCGACTACTTCGCCCACCACGACCTGGGGCGCATCATGGGCGAGGAGGACGCCATCGTCGGGCGTTGGATGCAGGAGGTCGAAGCCGAGGCTGACCCTGACCCCAACGGCATCTACGAGTGGACGCGTCCGGCCTTCCCGCAGGTGGACGACCCGGCGGACCTGAGCTCGCGGCCGCGCACCAACGTCACCTACGCCGGCGCGCTGCGCTCTGCCCACAAGCACATCCTCGAGTCTCGCCCATCCGGGGTGTGGGGGCAGGACGTCGGTCACCTCGGCGGGGTGATGCAGGCGACGGCAGGCCTCAAGGACTTGTTCCCGGACCGCGTGATCGACGCGCCCATCAACGAGCCACTCATCGTGGGGACCGCGGTGGGCGCGGGCATGCACCCGGACTTCACGGCGCTGCCGGAGATTCAGTTCGGCGACTACTCGCTCAACGCCTATCACTGGCTCGTGCACATGGGGAACCTCTACTGGTCCTCCTTGGGCCAGGCCAAGCCCAGCGTGATCCTGCGGATGCCCTCGGACCCCTTCGGTGGCGGCGCGATGTATCACTCGATGTCTCTGGACGGCTTCTTCTCGGCCATCCCGGGTCTCGTCATCTGCATGCCGAGCACCAGCTACGACGCCTACGGCTTGATGCTCTCGGCGGCCGACTACGGTGGTCCCGTCGTGATGCTCGAGCCGAAGTACTGCTACCGCCGCACCAACGGCCCTGCGTTCCCGCAGGAGCCAGACCCCTCCGACAAGGCCGCCGTCAAGGCGCTCAAGGACCACATCCGACGCGGCGGGATCCCCGAGATCGGCGAGGGCGTGCGCGTCCCGCTCGGCAAGGGAATCGTGCGCCACGAAGGCGGGGACCTCACGGTGGTCGGTTGGGGGCGCGGCGCGCTCTACGGCCTCGAGGTCGCCGAGAAGCTCGCTGGTGAAGGCATCGGCATCGACATGATCGACCTGCGCACCATCGTGCCGCCGGACATGGACCTCGTGTTCGAGTCGGTGCAGAAGACCGGGCGCTTGCTGGTCGTTGCGGACGACCGGCCCTTCGCCGGCTTCCATCGAGAGATTCAGGCCCAGGTGGTCGAGGCGTTCCCCGGGGTACCCACGAAGGCCGTCGGCATGAAGAACGTCCCTGCCGTGTCGCAGAACGAGATGATCGAGGAGCACACCGTGCTCACCCCCGAGCGTCTCGAGGAGGCGGCTCGCGCCCTGCTCGCCGGAGCAGTGAAGAGCACCGGAGCCGCGGGCTGGAACTGGATGCCCAGCCGCTACATCACCGGCTGAGACGGCGTCGGGGCCTCGATCTCCGCGTCAGCGTCGGTTGTCGGTCGGTGCGACGTGCGGGAGCACGCCTCCCTCCGCTCCGCCCCTCGCGGCGGCGGTGGCGGCGACTCACCGCGCAGTTCGAGCACACGGTCCTGGTGACCGAGTCGGGCCTCGAGGTGCTCACTCGCGCACCTGCGGTGGATCGGCCTCCGAGGCGTGACTAGTCTGAGGAGGTGACTGCCTGGCGCCTCCTCCCGATGCTCGCCCTTCTGGCTCCGCTCCCCGCGGTGGGGCAGGCGGTCTCGCAGCATTCCGAGCCGGGGCCTGCGGCCAAGTCGAGTGGCCCGCTCCCCACCCTCTCGGGGATCCCCATCACCTTCGAGTGCACCGGCGAGTTGCCGCCGAACCACCCGGTCCTTGGCCGCTATCCCGGGCAAGACGCCCACTCTCTGGCGGAAGCCGGGGGCCTCTCGGGAGCAGCCGAGTACATCGATCAGTCCGTCTGTGGCTCGCTCTGGCGCGTCCTCGAGGATGCGGGAGCCCACCGCGCACCCACCGATGTGCGCCTGCCTGCGCGCGGCGTGCTCCAGGCGAGCCTCAAGCGGATGTGGATCGAGGGAAGCCGCGTGGTCGAGCAACGCATTGGGTCCACGATCATGCCCATGTCCATTCCCCACTGGGCCGTGGCGATGTCGTGGGAGGTCACGTTCACCGTGGAGTACTCGGGCAGCCTGGAGGGCCGCAGCGACGAGGGGCGCCTGCTCTTCGAGATGGCCGGAGCAGCGGAGCAGGACGACTACGCCCAGCTGAACTTGGATTCGCTGTTGCGCGGGGCCGCCCTCGAGACCTTCGCGGACCTCCCCCGGGTCCTGGCCGACGACGGACATCTGGGCGACCTGCTCTTTGCAGTCGTCCCATCGCCCGAGCAGGCGCCAGAGGAGCTCGAGCTCGCAGGGGAGGCTGCCGAGGGCTTCTGGCAGCTCTTGTCGACCCGTTCGGAGCAGCGACACGACGCCATGGCCTTCTACCTGGCCAGCGATGCGCTCACTGTCGCCCGTCGCGTGGAGCTGGCCCGCTGGTTTCTCATCAATGACCCGGACGTGAGCCTCCGTCGTGACGCCCTCGGCTGGCTGCTCCACCAGGAGAACTCCGACCCCGACGCGGACTTCTCGGCGCCGATGATGGAGCTGCTGTCGTGGCTCGTCCTCCGGGAGCGGAGCTCGAGGGTCCGGGCTGAGGCAGTGCGGGTCCTCGGGACGCGGCCGGGAGAGCAGACCCGGCTGTTGCTCGTAGCCGCAAGCACCGACGCCGACAAGAGGGTGGCCGACCGAGCGATGACGGGTCTGCGCAAGGAGCCGCCGCCGACCGCCGCCGACCTCGCGATGGTCCCCGCGGAGCCGGCGATGCCTGCGATGGCGAGCTGGACCTGGGCCCTGGACGGGCGCGTGGCTCCCAAGGTGCCCTCGGCACAGTCGCTGGTGGGTCTCGCTCTGGCGGTGGGCGGGCCTGCGGCGGAGACCTGGCTGGCGCGGTGGGCTGTCGGTGGAGAGCTCGGTCGCGGCGACGAGGAGTGGGCGTTCGACGCCTGGTCGCGGATGGTGCGAGAGGCTCCGCTGCGGGTGAAGGTGCACACCCTCGAGCGGCTCGCGTCTCTCGCTGGGCAGAGCGCGGTCGCCCAGCTCATCGAGGAGCGGATCGACAAGGAGAAGCACCCCACTGTGCGGGTGGCGGCCATCTCCGCGGTGCGGCGCTTCGACCGGCCAGGTCTCGACAGCCTCCTGATCGAGGCGTCGCGCGCGGCGGAGACGGAGGTTCGGATCGCCGCAGTGGACGCCCTGACTCGAGTTCCTGGGCTCAAGGTGGACGAGCGGTTGGAGCGGCTCTCATCCGACGACCCGGACAACAAGGTGCGTCGCCGCGCCCGGCGGGTGCTCAGGACCCGGGCGAAAGAAGCCTGGGACCAGGGTTAGTCGCGAGGAGCCCGTACGGGCTCCTAGGGGGCAGCGCTCAGCACGGTCTCACCGGGGGTCTCTGGCGTCTGGGCTGACGGGTCGAGGGTGAGCAGGCCGCTCGCGCCGTCCACTGCCTGCTCCACGCGGAACCGGATCTGCCCGCCCTCCCGGCTGAAGCCTGGTGGGATCCGACCCAGCAGCGTGGGGGTGTCTCCCTGGACGAGCCACACATGGTGCAGGTTGCCGTCCCCGGGGTCGCCGAGAGCCTCGGACGACAGCGTCGCGACGCCACTGGCCGCGTCGAGGAAGATCCTCGCGACGCGTCCCTCTCCAGCCAGGTTGATCACGTCGGCCCGCGGGCTCGCCGCGGACTGAAGCGTCTCGCTGAGCTGCCCCACCTGGCGCTCCAGGGAGCGCGTGTCGACGGTGCCCATCATCCGGGCTCGGGCTGCCTCGCCCTCGATCTGCTCGATTCCGTCCGTCTGGGTCTTTCCCCACCACGCGACGGCGATGACAGCGACCGCGCTCAAGGCGGTGAGCACCTTCCACAGACGAAGGCGGTCCGTCTCCGGGAAGAGCACGGGAACCTCGTGCTGCTCCTGGGGCGTGCGCGCGATCTCCTCGAGCAAGGAGTCACGGCTGCCCTCGGGCGCCGACCGCGGAGTCAGCCCCAGGGGAATCGCGTAGTAGGACTCCATCAGTTGCTCGATCTCGACCGCGCAGGCTGCGCAGCCATCGCCGAGATGCAGCTGAATCCGCATCGCGTCTGCGCGCGAAGCGGAGTCCGCGGCGAAGGCGGCGTACATGGGCCGCAGATCGCGGCAGCGGTCCATCTCCATGTCAGCCCTCCGCGAGAGCGCGAGCGAAGGCGCGCAGAGGTTCGTCGAGGGTCGCGGGGTTGGGGACCGCCGCGCCCGACTCGTCGATGGGGTGGGAGAACCAGGCAGCTTCGAGGTGGTCTCGGTGCCCGCTCGCATCGAGGGCAGCGCTGATGTGGCCCGAGGCCTCACGGGCTTCGGCGCGCTCGGCCAGGGAGGGTGGCGTCGTCGCGGGGCCGCTCGCGTGGGCGCGCCGACGCTCTTCGAGCCACTCCACGCCCAGAGAGCGAGCCATGGACAGAGCCCAAAGAAGCGGCCGACCGACGTGCTGGTCGTAGAGGGGGGCCGCACGCCACATCTCCACCAGCGTGCGTCGGCTCAGGAGCTCGGCGGCCTCTGGGTCACGGAGCAGGCGCAGCAACGCCGCGTACACCCAGGGTGAGACGGCGTCCCACATCTCAGCGGCTGCATCGGAGTCGCCAGACCCCATGCGCTCACAGAGCGCGACCAGGGTTGCGTCGTCGGGAAGGGACATGGCGCGAAGACTACAGTTCGCGCTGCAAGGCCTGCACGATGTCCCAGCGACGCTGGCTGCCCCCGCCGTTGAGGCTGATGACGTAGCGCACGTCCCCGTGGGAGGTCGTGGTCGCATAGCCCACAACCGACTTCGTGATCTTGAGTGTGCCCGTCTTGTGGGACGAGTCGTGCCGTACACGCAGGAGCTTCTTGTGGGGCTCGAAGAGCGCGAGCGCCGCGGCGAAGGCGCCGCTGGTGGCCTTGTTGGCGTAGGAGATCCCCGAGCCCTCCACCATCGAGATTCCGGTCAGCTCGGGGTGCTTCGCGATGAACGCGTTGGCCACCTCGACGCTCTTGTCGAGGGAGGCGGGCGCTCCCTTTGCGTGGGCGCCCACCGCCAGAAACACCTGATTGGCGATGTAGTTGTTGGAGTAGTACAGCATCGCTGCGCAGACCTCTCCGAGCGTGCGGGAGTTCTGGTGGGTGTGGAGGGGTGCGCCCTCCGGGGCCTTCGAGTCGGTGACAGCGTCGCCGATCTTCGCGCCGGCGCCTCGCAGCTTGAGGGCGATGAGCTCTGCGGCGTATCGACGTGCGTCGGCAGGTCGCTTGCCGATGTTGATGCGGTTCTCCCCCCGCACCCCTTCGCGCAGGGCGACCTCCTTGGCCAACGAGGTCAGCGGAGTCTGGTCCTCGGCCGACGTGACGACGCCGTCCTTCACCACCACGTTGATGGTGTTGAAGTTCACGGCCGTGGCTGAGTTCAAGGCGTCGTAGGGCTCGGTGGTCGACGTGACCCCGGGGATGGTGATGCCCTCGATGAACCAGCCGTCATCGATGGCGACACCGGCGAGTGTCTTGCCGTCGAGCTTCGGCGCGAGGTCCTTCACCAGCAAGTCGAGCTCCTCGCTGACGAGGAAGGGGTCCCCCTTGCCGCGCACGACGAGCATGTCGTCTACGACCCAGAAGTCTGTCTCGAAGCGCGCGTCGAGCCCCAGGGTGTCCGCCGCGAGGAGGGTGGTCATGACCTTGAGGGTGGAGGCGGGGGTGTATTCAGTGTCGGCGTTGTGGGAGACCAGGACCTCGCCCTGGGCATCGACAGCGAGCACGACGCCGTCACTGCCAGCCAGCTTGGCGACGGTGTCCTGCACCCCGGCGAGGGCCGGGCTCGCGAAGAGGAGGAGGGCGGAGGCGAGCAACAGGCGATGGTTCAAGGGCTGATCCTTCCGTCGTCGTCGATGGAGACGGCGGTGTCGGGGAAGTCGGCGGCGGAGAGGGAGCGGAGCATGGTGATGGACTCCTTCTCGGGGTCGACCCGGGGTCCGCCGGGCGGGATCTGACGGCCGGGAATGACGCGCGCGCCAGCGAGGCGGCCGTCGGGGTGCAGGTCGGCTTCGAGGAGCACAGTGAGGCCGTTGGCTCCCGAGAGGTTGAAGCCCCCATACGTCACGAAGTTCCCGAGGGAGTAGGCGATGAGCCGCTCCTTGTAGATCTCCATCCCCCGAAGCACGTGGGGCCCGTGTCCGACGACGAGGTCGGCGCCGGCGTCGACAACCGCATGGGTGAACGCCCGCAGGTCGCCACGGTCCTCCCCCATGAACGTCTCGGTGCCTTCGGGCACGTGCTGAGCCTTCTTGCCCTCGGCCCCCCCATGGAACGAGACGACCACGATGTCGGCCTTGCCGGCCATCTGGGTGACCATCGCGCGGGCGAGGGGGATGTCCCGCACGTCTCCGCCCAGTGGGGAGGTGGCGAAGCCGAGCACGCCGACTTTGGTGCCGTTGACGTCGAGGATCACCTCGCGATCGAGCGGGCCGGCTACGGCGATCCCGTTGCTGTCCAGGGCTCCGGTGGTGCTCGACCGGCCCTCAGAGGAGTAGTCATTGGCGTGGTTGTTGGCGAAGGAGACGACATCGATGCCTGCGTCCACGAGGTTCTTCACGTACTTCACAGGCATGCGGAACGCGTAGCAGCCCTTGTCGCTGTCCTCGGGGCACTTGTAGGAGCGGCCGGAGTCGAGCAGGACGCCTTCGAGGTTGAGGAACGCGATGTCGGCTGCGTTCATGGCCTCGGAGTAGGCAGAGAACAGGTCGGCCCCGTCGCTCTTGGGCAGGCCGGCGTTGCTCAGGGGCGACCCCATCATCGTGTCCCCGCCAAGGGCGAGCCGCACCGCCGTGCCTTCCCTGCGGGGAACGTCCTCGGGGGCAGCGCCCGCGCCCAGGGAGGTCAGCCGTTCAGTGAGCTTCTTCTTGGCCCGCGCCTCTTCGATGTAGCGGGGGACCTCGGGGTGTTCGGGGTCGAGGGCCAGCACGCGATCCCACACGGTGACCACCTCGGCCCAGCGACCCAGGACCCAATAGCTCCAGCCCACCTCGTACAAGGACTTCACGTGATCCGGATCGAGACGGAGCGCCTCTTCGTAGGCCGCGATCGCGGCGTCGGTCTGCTTGGCTTTTTGCAGCTCGAAGCCCTTGGCCCACGCAGCTTCGACCTGTGCTTCCGAGGCGGCATCGCCGTCCTCGGCGGCCTCGAGGTAGCCGGCCCCGAGCATCAGCCCGACCCCTAGAAACAAGGCACCAATGAGCTGATCGCGGGAACGGCCCCCGCGACGAGGGGTCTCGTGGGAAGATGCTGACTCGGAAGTGGCGTGCGTCACGGAGGAACCCTACTGCTGTGTCGGACCGACGGCGCCCCGTGGCGCGGTCGCGCGCGCGGTTATACTTCGCGCGCACGCACCCGGGGCGGCCGTACCCCCCCGAGACGTTGCGGAAGGTGACCGATGAAGAACCCCGTTGAAGCGCAGACCCGTCCCTGGGGTCGCTGGATTGCCTCCCTCGCCCTCGTGGCCATCGCCACCGTGGGCATCTACTTGCCGGCCGATGCCGACGAGATCATCGAGGACGGCACCGTGGAGGAGGACCTCTCACCCGGGATCAAGCTTCGCATCGAGTCCTGCGGCTACGACAAGCCTCGTCAGATCATCGTGTCGAACGACGACGACTCCGCGGGCGATGACGACGACGCCACGGGCGATGACGACGACGCCACGGGTGACGACGACGACGCCACGGGTGATGACGACGACTCGGCCACCGGGGACGACGACGACGCCACGGGCGATGACGACGACTCCGCAGGCGACGACGACGACTCGGCCACCGGGGACGACGACGACTCCGGCGACGACGACGACTCTGGCAACTAGGTCTAGGGAGCGCCCCCGCTGTCGTGAGTGATGCACCGGCCTACGAGGAGTTCGGGACCTATCGGCTGACGCATCTGCTCGGTAAGGGCGGCATGGCGTCGGTCTATCGAGCCGTGCGCTCGGGTCCCATGGGCTTCGCGAAGGAGGTCGCGATCAAGCGCATCCACGATGCGCTGCTCGACAACGAGGCGATCCTCAAGGGGCTCATCAACGAAGCCCGCATCGGAGGCCAGCTCAAGCACCCGAACATCGTCGAGATCTACGAGTTCAACAAGGTCGGCGACACCTACTACCTGGCGATGGAGTTCGTCGACGGCTGGACCTTGGACCGGGTCGCCAAGCTCTCTCGCGAATTCAAGATGCCGGTGCCGGCGTCGGTGGTGCTCGAGATCGGGCGCCAGCTCTGCGACGGGCTCGAGTACGCGCACAACCTGGAGTCGCTGGACGGCCAGGAGGTCAAGCTCGTCCATCGGGACATGAAGCCGGCGAACATCATCTTGAGCCGCTACGGCACCGCCAAGATCATGGACTTCGGGATTGCGAAGGCCGAAACCAACCTCTTCAAGACGACCATGGCGGACGTCACCAAGGGTACGCCGCACTACATGTCGCCCGAGCAGGTGGCGGGTGCGGCTGACCTCTCGGGGACATCGGACCTATTCGCCATGGGCTCGCTGCTCTACGAGCTGACCACCGGCAAGGTGCTCTTCGTCGGCGACGCGCTCCCCACGGTGCTCTTCAACGTCGTGAAGGCCGAGGTGGGACCCCAGATCGCAGAGGCGGACGAGCGAGTCGCCGGACTCGGCGAGATCCTCGAGGGACTTCTCAAGAAGGATCCCAAGGAGCGTCCCCAGTCCGCCGGCGAAGTAGGCAAGGCCCTCACTGCGCTGCGTGAAGGCCCGCATGCGGACGGCCCCACGATCAAGCAGTTCCTCTACACCCTGCGCGACCGCATGGTGCTTGGCGCCACTCGCTCTACGGCCCAGGTCAACGACGATCCCACCGTCGCCGACCAGACCATGCCGCAGCTCGACGACGAGCCTGAGTTCGCGACGATGCTCGCGCCCAGCCAGCGCCCGGATCCGAGCGGGAACGAAGGCCTCGTCGAGGCGAGGGCGGCGGCGGATGCGGCCATCGGCTCGGTGGGCAAGGTGTTCGCGTCCACGGGCGCGCTGGACGTGGACACCAGCTCCGAGACCCACGCGGCGGTTCCGTCGCAAGCGGCCGCGCGCTCAGCCAACTCACCGCCTGCGACCACGCTGCGCGCGAAGGACGGGCCAAAAGCGACCCATCCCAACCAGAAGGCCACGCGAAAGATCCGGAAGAAGAAGCCGCGTCGCTCTCCGGCGCTGCTCCTGGTCGTCGCGCTCCTCGGGCTCGTGCTCGCGAGCACGTTGGGCTGGATCGTCAAGGAGACCCTGTTCTCCTCCGATCCTGTCGAGCCCCCTGCGCCGGAGGTCGCGGAGCCCGTGGACCTCTCGATTCCCGACCTGGAGTTCCCCACCCCGAAGCCCACGCCGAAGCCGCGAGTTCGCACGCCGGACCCCACGCCGAAGCCGGTCCTCGCCTCCGCGAATCCCACGCCTGCTCCGTCGGCTGAGGCAACCCCGACCGCGGTCCCCGAGGACCTCACCCCTGCCCCGGAGCCGCCCACGGCGGCGGCAGTGGTCGTCGCTGAGCCCACCCCAGAGCCGGTGGCGGTGGTGGCGGCGGTCCAGAAGGGGAAGGGCCGCGTCTCCATCAAGACCAGCACCCCGTACTATGCGCGGGTGTGGATCGACGGCATCGACACCGGGAAGTCGACCCCTCTCATGGGGCTCGAGTTGCCGGCAGGGAAGCACTCGGTAGAGCTCGTGGCCGATCAGCAAAAGAGGCGCAGCGCGCCGCGCACCGTCAGCATCACGGCCGACGGGCACGTCAAGCTCGGGCACTACGACTTCGACACCAAGACCTGGGATAACTGATGCGACTGTTCTTGCGCCCGCTGCTGCTCTTGCTCGTTGTTGGGCTCGCGCTTCCTTCCATGGCCTTCGCCCAGAAGAAGAAGAAGGGTGAGGTCGAGGAGGAAGCGGGTCCGACCACGGACTCCTCGGCGATTCTCCTCTACGGACCGACTGGCGAAGACCGATCTGGTGCTGCGCTGGAGGCTCTGCAGGGTCGGATGGAGGAGGGTGAGCTCCCGCCGGCGCGCACCCTCGGTGTGCAGGAGTGGCTCGGAGCGGCTCGGTTCCGTCTCGGGGGCTCCGCCAAGGAGCTTCCGTGCACGACGCCGGATCCGAAGCTCAAGTACAAGAGGGATGAGGAGACCGAGATCGCGGCCCTCAACAAGAAGGCGAATGGTCTGCTCGCTGATCTCGAGCCCGAGGGCGCCTTGGCGCAGTTCCTCGTCGCGCACGGGCGGCTCTCCTGCCAGACCACCTACATCGACCAGGACACCTTCTGGGAGAGCTTCTTCTACGCCGGGATCGCCGCCTTCTACACGGGCGACAGTCAGGGTTCGCGCGCGCACTTCCGGCAGGCAGCAGCCATCGCGCCCGAGCGAAAGTGGGACGCCAGCTACCCGCCCGAGCCCCAGTCCACCTTCCTCTCCGCGGTGCAGGACGTCGTCGCTCGCCCCAAGGGCAAGGTCTTTGGGGACCTGCGCGACACCAACTACAGCGAGGTCTGGCTCGACGGCCGACCCCTGGACCTGACCAAGGCCTTCGAGCTCGAGGTCTACCCGGGGCGCCATCTCATCCAGGCGGTGGACGCCGACGGCCGTTGGTCCACCTGGGTCTACGACATCCGTGAGGGCGCCACGCTCACCTTCTTCTCGGCCGTGGGTCTGGAGGAGATGGTCCTGGACGGTCCCGACGGTGTGCTCGGCAAGACCGCGTCGAACACCGTCGCCAAGAAGGCGCGCGAAGCAGGGCTCGATCACGTCTACGTCGTGCGCCTCGGAGACGACGGGAAGCCGCTGCGGGTCTGGTACTTCGAGACACGCACCATCGCCTGGACCCGCCTCGAGCGCTCCGCCACAGGCGAGATCACCCGCACGACGGTCGCCACCGAGGAGGTGGAGCTGACCCCCGAGGAGAAGAACCGCCAGGCCTTCCTGCGCAAGCCGGACTACCGAGCGAGCGTCGCCGTGGGCTTCAAGTTCTTCGAGCTGTACAAGTGCGGTCCCCAGCAAGCGATCGCGTCCACCGACACCAGTGGTCGTGAGCGCTGCCCCGATGGGAGCTACCGGAAGAGCCCGCACCTCGGTGGAATCATTGGGATTGACATCAACCTCATTCAGGGCCTGAACCTCGACATCCGGTTCGGCGCGCTCGCCACCGACTTCAGCGTGGGCGGCAACGTGTTGCCGGAGGCCGAGGTCGGCTTCCGCTACCGCTTCCTGCAGGGCGTCCTGCAGCCGTTCATCGCGGTGGCCGGCGACTTCTTCTTCGGCACCTATCGCGAGAACTCACGAGCGGACGACGAGTTCGCGTTGTACGTCGGTCCCTCGGGCTACGGCGGCGTCGAGTTCGAGTTCCCCGACGGCTTCCGACTGACGCTGGAGGGTGGCGGCGGCGTCATCCTGAGCGGCGAAGGCTCCTCGAAGACCTGGCCGCACGGCCACGTCATGCTCGCCATCGGGCGCTTCCTCCCCTGAGAGACGAAGCCGTCGGGGGGACGTGACGGACGCGCAAGGCGACCGAAGCAAGAGCTATCGGCTCGAGGACCTGGGTGCGACGGAGGAATCGTCGCGGTGGGGGACACCGACGACGGCGCTGCGCTGGGCGGGGACCGGCGCTCCGCGCTCGCGGAATCAGGTGCTCAGAGCTTGATCGTGAGCTTCTGGCCGGGCTTGAGCGTGTTGCTCTTCAGGCCATTCCAGCTGCGCAAGTCCGCGACGCTGACCTTGTGCTTCTGGGCGATGCTCCACAGGGACTCGCCGTTGGCGACCTTGTGGGTCTTGGTGGCCGGTGCGGCGGCCACCTTGCTGTGCACCTTGAGCTTCTGCCCTACGCGGATGTTGGTCCCGCTGAGGCTGTTCCACTTTTGGAGGTCGGAGACCCGTACTCCGTACTTGCTCGCGATGGTCCCGAGGACCTCGCCGCTGGCGACCACGTGGGTGAGAAGCTTGGTGGCGGGCTTGCTCGGGGCAGCCTTGCCGTAGACCTTGAGCTTCTGGCCGACGCGAATGGTGGTCCCGCTGACGCTGTTGAGCTTCTGGAGGTCCTTGACCGACATGTCGTGGCGGCTCGCGATGGTGCCGAGCACGTCGCCGCTACGGACCGTGTACGTGGTGGTCGCGCGGGTCGTGCCCCCGGACTTTGCCACCGAACCGGTTCCGGGGATGCTGAGCTTCTGGCCAACCTTGATGGTGTCGGACTTGAGGCTGTTGGCCTTGCGCAGCGCGGCCCACGAGGTTCCGAACTTGGCGGCGATGCCGGAGACGGTGTCGCCGCTGCGCACGGTGTAGGTGGTCGCAGCGCGGGACGTCGACTTGCTGGTCGACTTCGTGGACTTGCTGCCGGTGGACTTGCTGCTCGCCGTAGCCACCCTCTCGGACTTCACCGTGATGCGCTGTCCGACCGAGATGGTGTCCGAGGTGAGGCTGTTCTGCTGCTTGAGGTGTCCGACCGACACGCCGTAGCGGGAGGCGATGGCCCCGAGGGTGTCGCCGCGGCTGACCACGTGGGTGATGGTGCGGTCGCTCAGGCCCGCGGCCTTGACCGGGATGGTCAGGGTCTGGCCAATGCGCAGCTTGCGGGGGTCGCTGATCTTGTTGAGGCTGGCGATGGCGGTCGTGGGCACGCCGTACTTGGACGCGATCGCCCCAAGGGTCTGGCCCCGCCGGACCTTGTGCCGCACGAAGGTGATCCGCTCGTCCTTGGGCACCTTCTCCCACTTCTTCGCGAAGGACTCGGCCTCGCCCCGTGGCACGTTCAGCTCGTAGTTCTCGAAGCCCGGGGGAGTGAATCCGCGCTTGAGATGCGGATTCATGAAGACGAGATCTTCCGTCTCGATGCCGAGCACCTTGGCGACGGCGGCGAGGTCAGTGGCTTCCTCGACCTGTACCCGGTCGTAGTCCCAGGCCGGCAACCGGTGCTCGTCTTCGATCTCGGCGAGAAGCCCGTAACGATCGGCGTACTTGCAGACAATGGCGGCGGCCATCATCTTCGGGACGTAGTGCTTGGTCTCGGGCTTGAGGTAGTTGCGCTCGGCGGAGCTCAGCTTCCAGAAGTCGCGCGTTCCGTACATGCGGATCGCCTTGCCCACCTTGCCCTCGCCTGCGTTGTAGGCGGATGTGGCGAGCTCCCAGTTCCCGAACATCTTGTAGAGATAGGTGAGGTACCGGATCGCGGCGTCGGTGGCCAACACCGGGTCGCGACGCTCGTCCACCCAGTAGTCCAGCTTGAGGCCGTAGTACCGACCCGTTCGCGGCATGAACTGCCACACGCCGACCGCCGCTGCGCGGGAGGTCGCGTAGGGGTTGAACCCCGACTCGATCATCGACTGGTAGAGGAGGTCCTGCGGGAGCCCCGCCTTCGCAAGCTCCGTCCGGATCAGAGGCTCGTATCGTGCCTTGCGTCCTAGCCACTTCACGATCGAGCGTCGACCTCGAGTCAGGAAGTAGACCATCCAGCGCTGCACGCGCTCGTTGAGCACGATGGGGATGTCGAAGTCCCGGGGATCGACACGGTCCAGATGCAGCGCGGGTCGGTCGGCGACGACCTCCAGCGGGCTCTTGTAGTAGGCGGTGGAGGGGGCGCGGTGGTGGTCGGCGGCACCGAAGTACTGCTCTTCGAGCATCCGCTCGTCGGACAACTCCGCGCGACCAGCAGCCAGAGCGGCGTCCTGGTGGGCTTGAAGTCCCGCGAGGATCTCCTCGAGAAGCCCGTTGAGCTCTTCCTCGGTGAGCGGCTCTGGCTCGTTGGCCACAGGGCCCGCGTCGTCGCCGAAGTAGCAGGTGGACGGGTCGTCGCAGTCGAGCCGGATGCGGTCGAGGATGTTGTCGCGGGAGTCATCCGCGTTGCGCTTCTTCTTGGTGGCGCGCTTGGACTTCTTCTTCGGCGCGACGGACTGGCGCGGCGCCACAGGGGGAGCCGGCGGAGCCTTGCCGCTGGACTCACCCTCCTCGGGAGAGCCGGCCAGAGCGCTGGACGTCGGCGCGGCGGGGAGACCCAGCGCCAACACCAGCGCCCAGACCCGGAGGTCCTTGACGAGGTGCCGACTGGTCCTTTTCCACGACATTGGCGCCGATATTGTCACATTTTCCCCTGAACCGTGTTCCCAAAAAACCCGGCTCCAGCCTGTGTTACTGATCGGCGCCTGCTCGCAAGGGGTGAGGACGAGCAGGCGGATTCCATGCTTTCTGACGACGCTCGCGTCCGGTTGATCGACCACCTGCCGGACGGGTTGCTCCTCGTTCGCCAGGAAGTCGTCGTGTTTGCGAGCGTGCGCGCTTCCGAAATCATGGGAATCTCTCCCAGGCGGATCCAGGGGGAACCGATCCACGTCCTCGGCGACGACGCAGTCCACGTCGTGCAGCGGGTCCTCGCGGGTTCAGCGGTCTGCACGGCGCGCGATCTCCCCTGGTCCCGCCCGGGCGGGACCCGGCGCATCACCTTCGTCGGGAGCCCCGGAGAGCACGCCGGCGAAGTCCTTCTCGTCGTCCGCGAAGCCATCGCCCAATCGGACCCCACAGAGCGCGATTCGTTCCGCCGACGCCTCCTTTGGCTCGACGGTCTTGCTGCGGGCATGGCACACGAGGTCCGTAACCCACTCGGTGGAATCCGTGGCGCGGCGCAGCTGCTTCGCCGGTCCCCGGACCCTGCAGACGTAGACGAGCTCACGGGTCTGATTATTCGAGAGACCGACCGAATCAACGCCATCGTGGAGCAGTTGATGCTGTTCTCACGTCCGCGTGCCCTGCGTCGTGACGCGGTCCAACTCAATCGCCTGCTCCACGACGAGGTCGCGCTCCTCCGGGCTCAGTCGGCGGGCCCCGGCGCAGAGTCGGGCCCCGAAGGCGCACCGACGATCGACGTAGTGCTCGACCTCGACCCATCGCTTCCACCAGTGGAGGGGGACCCCGACCGTCTTCGAGAGGCGGTGGGCAACCTGTTGAGGAACGCCTGGGAAGCTGCGCGCGCACGCGTGCACGTGAGCACCCGCGTGGACCCAGAGTCGCGCGTACGTGAAGGGGGCCTCGACCGGGGCCTGGGGATCCGGGTCTCGGTGGGCGACGACGGCGAGGGCATTGATCCCGAGCGACTCCCGCAGCTCTTCGCCCCGTTCGCGACCACCAAGACCGACGGGAGCGGCCTCGGACTCTTCGTCACGCGTCTCGCCGTGGATGCACATGCTGGCAAGCTCGACGTACAACCGGGCCCTGGCCAGGGAGCGCGGTTCGACCTCACCTTGTGGGAGCGGCTGCCAGACGACGTCCCTACGGTGACCTCTACCGACTCGCCCCTTGTGGAGAGACCCCTGTGAGTGCCCGCGTCCTGATCGCTGAAGACGACCGAAGCCTGCGCACGGTCATGGGCAAGGTGTTGGCCGGTCAGGGCTTTGTCGTGCACGAGGCCGGAGATGGACAAGAAGCACTGGAGCGGCTGTCGGGTGAGCGGTTCGATGTCGCGATCGTGGACATCAAGATGCCGACCCTGTCGGGCCTCGATCTGCTGGAGAAGGTGCGGGCTCTCCCCGACCCTCCCCACGTCATCGTGATCACCGCGCAGAACACGATGCAGAACGCCATCGAGGCGATGAAGCGGGGCGCCTACGAGTACCTGACCAAGCCCTTCGACATCGATCTCTTCGAGGAGCTCGTGCTCCGGGCCGCTGGCGATCGCGTGGGGAGGACGGCCCCCTCCAGCACTCTGGACGATGGGCCGGTCGACTCACCGGACACCCGCACGCTCTTCGGGGAGAGCCCTGCGATGCAGCGGGTCTTCAAGGCCATTGGCCGGGCCGCTCGCAGCCCACATGCTGTGCTGATCAGCGGAGAGAGCGGGACCGGCAAGGAGCTCGTCGCGCGCATCCTTCACCAGTCGAGCGATCGGTCCACTGGCCCCTTCGTGGCGGTGAACGCCGCTGCGATTCCATCGGAGCTGCTCGAAGCGACCCTCTTTGGGCACGCCAGGGGTGCGTTCACTGGCGCGACGGAGGCGAACCCCGGCAAGTTCCAGGCGGCTGACGGCGGAACCCTCTTCCTCGACGAGGTCGGCGAGATGCCGCTGGCGCTCCAGGCCAAGCTCTTGCGGGTCCTCCAGGAGAAGGAGTTCTATCCGTTGGGGGCGGCGCGGCAGGTCCGAGTGGATGTGCGCATCGTCGCTGCGACCAACCGCGACCTCCTCGAAGAGGTGCGTGCCAGCCGGTTCCGAAGCGACCTCTTCTACCGTCTCGACGTGCTCGCCATCGAGCTGCCCCCTCTGCGCGACCGCAAGGACGACATCCCGAGTCTCGCGCAGTGGTTGCTCGACCGGCACGCCTCGAGTGGCACCGTTCCTCGCCGCACCCTCTCCCACGAGGCCATCGCGTGGCTGTCCCGGTACACGTTCCCGGGCAATGTGCGGGAGCTCGAGAACATGCTTGTCCGGGCCGCCACGTTCGCGACCGGGGAGACGATCCGCGTCGAGGATCTGCTCGGCCCCACCGGCCAGGGGCGGCGGGAGACGGGCAATCAGGAAGAGTCCATCGAGGACTTGCTGCGACGGCGCCTCGGGCCCGTGGTGCGCAACTTCGCGGAGCCGCCGCGAGGGCGGAAGTCGGATCTGCACTCCCTGGTGGTGGGCATGACGGAGCGGGTCCTGATCGAGCTGGCCTTGGAGCGGACGCGGGGCAACCAGGTGCAAGCTGCCAAGCTGCTCGGGATCAACCGCAATACGCTGCGTCGCAAGCTGGATGACTTCGACCTGGACCCAGACGACGCGAGGAGCCGTCGATGAGCACATCGCCGATTCGAGGCCTGTACGGCATCGCTGATGTCAGCGGGGCGCCCGGACGCACGGAGCTGGAGGTTGGCCGCGCCTTCCTCGATGCAGGCGTCACGGTGCTTCAGCTCCGCATGAAGGGAAAGCCACGGGACGAGGTGCGAGCAGCGCTCTTGGACCTTCGCCCCCTGGCAGCAGAAGCCGGCTGCGCGCTGTTGGTGAACGACGATGTCGACCTGGCTGCCGAGTTCGATGACGTGGGGGTGCACCTGGGACAAGGCGACCTGAACCCCCGCGCTGCGCGCGCTCGCCTCGGCCCGGAGGTGATCATCGGGTGGTCCACGCACGACGCTTCGCAAGTACGCCTCGCCGCAGACCTGCCGGTGGACTACGTGGGCTTCGGCCCCGTCTTCTCGGCGGCGGGCAAGCACCTCGCTCCAACCGACACCCGGACCCCCATGGAGGCGGTGGGCCTGGCTTCCTTGTCCGGGGTCGTGGCCGAAGCTACCGTCCCGGTGGTCGCGATCGGCGGCATCGACGAGGCCCGTATCGGCTCGGTCATGCAGGCGGGCGCTGCCGCTGCGGCGGTGATCTCCGCAGTAGCCTGCGCAGAGAACCCAGCGTCCGCTGCCCGGGATCTCGCCTCGCTGATTCGGGACCGCTCGGAAGGACTTCGATGAGACGAACAACCGCCCTTCTCCTCGGAGCGTCCCTCGTGGGCGGTGCCTTTGCTGGATGCCGCACCTCGGACCCGGACGCCTTCCCGCGTGACGGCTACGTCGACCCCCACGGAGACGACGACGACGACTCCACCGAGGTGGACCCCAATGACCCCGAGGGTGGGGATCGCATCGCGTTTCTCGATGTGATCCAGCACTCGACGTTTGGCGGGGGCGTCGTGACCTACGAGGCCCGCGCCTCGTTTTTCGACCCGGAACCACTCCCCGTGCCGCAGCCCGGAGTCGAGGAGTGCTTCGCCAACGGGACCGATCTGGACCCCTGGAACCCCGCTCCATCGAGCGAGGAGTTCGGAGCTCCCGTCATCACGCTGGACGGGGACCCCTGGGAACTCGAGATGTTCGGCACCGACTACTGGCGCCGGAGCCTGCCCGAGCGCATCTGGACCGACGGCGACGACGCAAACGTGCTCCTGCCCGAGACCGAGCTGGGCCCTGTCCAGTACGACGACGTCGTCTCGCTGCCTGCCGCTCTGGTCGGGACGAGCATGACCCTCGAGCGCGAGGTGGGGATCGTGGTCGAGTGGGAGTCCGACGTGGACGCCAACCAGCTCTTGCTGGTCGTGAAGGGCGACGACTCCGGTCGTACGGAGTATGTGGTCTGTGCGCCCCTCGACGACGGCGAGTTCGTCATCCCCGCGAGCCTGTTCGACAACTACCCCGCCGGCAGCGTCGAGCTGCTCCTCCGTCGCGAGCGTGTCAACGACCGCTGGGTCATCGGTCCTCAAGGCTGGGGCCGCACCGTGGGCGTCTCCCAGGTGCGGGCTCAGTTCCTCATCGAGGAGGGGGCCTTCGACCCCGAAGGGGACGACGACGACTCCGCAGGGGACGACGACGACTCCGCAGGGGACGACGACGACTCGTCCAACTGAGCAGGACCGACGTTGACTCCCTTGGTCGAGCGCCCAGGCGCTCTGTGGTTGGACACCGGAACGCCCGAAGGCACCGCAGCCGGGACCAGCTATGTCGCGGCCGAGCCTGCGCTGTGGCTCCGTGGTCGTGGCGACACCCTCGAGATCCTCCCGGGACCCTTGGGGGATCGGGGCTGGGGGGCCCGCGTCGCGGCGATGGACCCAGGGGTTGGTGAGGCATTCGATCGGCTGAAGGCCATCGCCCGAGGTCTGACGACGCCCATGCTTCAGGCTGTGGGCGAAGCGAGGTTCCCCGGCGGGCTGGCGGGCTTCTTCTCCTACGATCTGGGCCGGCGCTTCGAAGAGGTGCCGGCCACGATCGCGCCGCACTCGGCCGACGTGCCCTGGGACTTCGTCTTGGGGCTCTACGACGAAGTGCTCTCGCTGGACGGCCGCACCGGTGTGCGGCGGGTGCATCGTCTCCCCGGCTCCGCGCGGCGTCTCGAGCGGCACACCCCGCTGCTTCCCTCGCGTCTGCCCGACGTGCCCGGTGCGGCCGTCCTACCCCAGCCGGAGATGACCCGCGCGGAGCACGCCGAGGCGGTGCGCTCCATTCGCGAGCACATCAGCGCCGGGACCATCTACCAGGCGAACCTCACCCTGCGGTTTCGGGCGCCGTCGACCCACCCGCGAGCCCCCCTGGCGACCTTTCTGCGCCTGCAGGCATCGAACCCCGCACCCTTTGCGGCGTACCTCGATCTGCCAGGAATGGCCGTCGTGTCGACCAGCCCCGAGTGCTTCTTGAGCCTGTCCGCGGACCGGCGCGCGCTGTCCCGTCCCATCAAGGGCACGGCACCTCGCGGAGCGGACCCTGTCTCCGACGCGAGCTTCCGTCAGGGGCTCCTGGCCTCTTTCAAGGACCGCGCCGAGCTCACGATGATCGTGGACCTCGTGCGCAACGACCTCGGCCGTGTCTGCGCTCTGGGCACGGTCTCTCGCGCGCCGGAGCTCCGCTGCGAGGCACACCCCACGGTCTGGCATCTCGTGGCGGACGTGCAGGGACGACTTCGGGATGGGGTGGACGGGCTCGACCTGCTGCGGGCGAGTTTTCCGCCCGGGTCGTGCATCGGGGCTCCCAAGATCCGGGCGATGGCGATCATCGAGGAGCTGGAGCGATCGCGACGGGGCCCCTACACCGGAGCGATTGGCTGGGTCAGCGCAGATGGTGGCCTCGGGCTGTCGGTGGCGATCCGGACCCTGGTCTTCCGGGAGGGCGAAGTGTCCTACGGAGTGGGCGGGGGGATCGTCTACGACAGCGACCCGGATCGGGAATGGGAGGAGGCTCTTCTCAAGGGCCGGGCCCTCGCAAATGCCCTGGCTAGCTCGTCCCTGCCCTTGACTTCCCACGCGCGTGCGGGAAACTGACGAACTGAGGTCGTCTGCTTTCTAGGAAGGAAAGCGATCTTTTTGTTCCCCACCTCGGGGTGCATCGGTTTCGTGGATCGACGGGCCGCCTGTGCAAAGGCTCGCTGTATCTGACTGGGAGGTCACAAACGTGCGCATCACTTCTCTGACTCGCGGACTCGGTATCGGTCTCGCCATCGCGTCGCTCGGCGCCATGGTCGGCTGCTCCGAGACCGTCCTGATCTCGAACCCCGAGTCGGCCCCGCCGACCCGGGTCAACGCCATCATCGAGGTCACCTCCGACAACCCGGACAACCCACTCCTCGTGGACTTCGGCGAAGTGGTCGCCGGTGAGTTCCGGGACAAGGAAGTCACGGTTCGGAACATCGGCACCGACACCCTGCAGCTGCAGGACTTCGTGCTGAGCAACAGCGCATCGTTCGAGCTGCTGAACCTCGAAGAGCTGGTTCCGCTGCTCGTACCCGACGGCGCATGGGTCCTCCAGGTCCGGTACCGCCCGGCCCAGGACGAGACGATCCAGGCCACCCTCATCGTCGCTTCGAACGACCGCGAGAACCCTGAGGTTCCCGTGTCGCTGCGCGCCGAGGGTCTCGCCCCCGCCATCGACATCGACCCGGACAGCTTCGACTTCGGCAACCGCGAGCTCGGCTGCGTCGGCTCCCTCAACGTGCAGATCGCCAACGTCGGTCGCGCGCCGCTGAGCCTCGACGAGATTTCGTTCGAGGACCTCTCCGGCAACGGTGAGATGACCGTGCAGCACAGCATCCCGCCTGGGGACACCCTCGAGCCGAGCGAGACCCGCACGGTCGAGATCTTCTACGCGCCCTCGGACGTGCAGCCCGACACCGGCACCCTCACGGTGACCAGCAACGACCCGCTGCGCCCCGAGGCGACCGCCACTCAGTTCGGCATCGCGCACCTCGGTGAGAGCAACATCGACCAGTTCGCTCAGGACGGGAACAACTCCACCGACATCCTCTGGGTGGTGGACCACTCCTGCTCCATGGGTGACGAGCAGAGCTCGCTGGCCGTGAACTTCGCGTCCTTCGTCCAGATCGTCGAGGCACTCGACATGGACTTCCAGATCGGCGTGACCACCATGGACATCGGCGACAACGGCCTGCTGGAGGGCACCACGCCCATCATCACGCCCAACACGCCGGACCCGGCCGGCACCTTTGCCGCCAACGTCAACCTCGGCACCGCCGGCTCCGGCATCGAGAAGGGCTTCGACGGCTCCTACCTCGCGCTGTCGTCCCCGAACATCGACCCCGGTGGCGCCAACGCCGCGTTCCTCCGCGACGAGGCTGGTCTCCGGATCATCTACGTGTCTGACGAGCCCGAGCAGTCCACCACCCTCGGTGGCGGTGACCCGCAGGCCTACGTGACCTACTTCGAGGGTCTCAAGGCCAACCCCGAGCACGTCGTGCTCTCGGACATCAGTGGCGGCCTGACCGGTTGCTCCGGCGGCGGCGGCAGCGCCTCCAACGGTGTGGACTACGTCCAGGCCACCATCCTGACCGGCGGCATCTCGGCCAGCATCTGCGACCCCAACTGGGTGAGCACGCTGTCGGCCCTCGCTTGGCTCGCCCAGTCCTTCGCGGACACCTTCGAGCTGAGCAAGACGCCGGTGCCTGACACCATCGAGGTCCGGCTCTCGACGGACGGCATCAACTACGTGCCGATCTACGTGGGCTGGGTCTTCGACCAGGCGCTCAACGCCATCGTGTTCGATCTCGATCACATCCCGGACAACGGGGACATCATCGAGGTCGAGTACACCGTGCTCGGCGACTGCGAGGACTAGACGCCTCGGGCGTCTGAGCCCAGATACAGTGACACTCCCTGAGCGGCCTCGAACTTCGGTTCGGGGCCGCTCTGCTTGGAGCCCATGCCCATCACCGAGATCGTTCGCATCCTGGCTCGCGCTTCCTTTCCCGGGGGGACGTACGAGCTGCTCTACGACGTGACCGGGGAGATGCTTCCCGACGAGGAGACCCTGGGCTGGCCCGCGTTCTGGCTCCGGGAGCTCGATGGGGACACCGTGCTCCAGCGAGTGCACGGTCCATGGGAGACCGAGGACGAGGCCATCGAGTGGGCCGAAGCCTGCGGCGCCGTCTGGTAGGGCACTCCAGCGGCGGGGATCAGCCGCCCGCGGCGGCCATGCGAGCGATGCGGTCCTTGGTCAGTGACCGATCTGGCCAACGGGAGCGCATGTGGTCGAGCACCTCTCGCGCTCGCTCCAGTCGTTGACGCTGAAGAAGTACATCGAAGGCCAGAGCGACGAATGGCAGGTCGTCGGGCTCGAGAAGGAGCATCCGCTCGGCCATTTGTTCGCGATCTGCTGCCAGCGCGCGCCCCTCTCCCAAGTGCAGCTCCAGCCAGAGTCGCCAGTAGAGGACCTCTGAAGCATCCGGCTCGGAGACCTCGAGCTCGGCGAGCAGGCCTTCGGCCTCCTCGCGCTGACCCAGCCGAGCCAGCGTCGCCGCGAGAGCGAGGCGGGAGCTGTTGTCCCCCTCCACCAAGGCACTGCGTGCCTGGCGCACCGCGTCCGTCTCCGTGAGGGAGAGGGAGGTGAAGGCTCGCTGTCGCACCCTCTTGTACGCACCCCAGTGCTCGATGGGGTGCACGAACTGAAGAGTGGTGACGTGGGCGCCCCGGACGCACCCGAGGTCGAGAGACCGCAGCAGATCGCCATCGACGACCAGATCCGCTTCCATCGTGAAGCAGCCCTCCAAGGACTCGGGCATGCGAGGCGCGAGGGCCATGTCCCGCGGGGAGACCACCGCGCCTCCGCGCTCCAGCGACGCGACCCAGGCGGCCTTCACCGATGCTCGGGATGGTGGCTCGTGCTCCTCGACCCAGGCGCTGCTCGTGAGCCGCGCCGCGCCGGTCGGAGAGCGCCAGCTCGGAGCTCCATCGGCTTGCTCGCTGATCCACGTGCGGGGCGGTGCCAGTCGGTACCCCGCCTGGGGGAACTCCACCGGGTCTCCCGGGCTGACCGTGCCGATGAAGTCCAGGCCCCAGGCAGCAGGCATGAGGACGCCGGCGCCGAACAACACGCCCGCGGCGGCGGCGGCGCGCATGGGGGCCCTCCAGCTCTCCGCCGGCGTCTCGACGTGGGCCGAGGGCAACGTCATTCCCAGGGCGCCGCCCGCCATCAGACCGCCGAGGTGGCAGAAGTTGTCGACCCAGTCGGACCACATGGCCCCGAATGCCAGGAAGTAGACGACGAAGGGGAAGACCGACCACCCGAAGCGCGCTGCGGTGCGCGGGGGCAGCCACTCGCCGTAGCGCCAGCCCAAGGCCACCGCGGCGCCGAAGAGCCCGAAGGTGACGCCCGACGCGCCGACCGTAGGAAGCGGGGTCGCCACGCTGGAGACGATCATCGAAGCGACAGCTGAGCCCACGACAACGAGCAGCGTGCCGGTGCGGCCCAGCAGGGACTCCACGTTCCAGCCGACATACAGAACGTAGAGAAGGTTGGGGATGAGGTGGGTCCACCCTGCGTGCAGAGCGGAGGCCGTGACGAGCCGCCACCACTGACCGAGCTCTACCTGGTGGGGGAGGGACTTCGCGCCCTGCTCGATGAGGACGGCGCTCGTGAGGGTCCCAGCGCGGAGCTGCCAGGCAAACACGACGATCAGGATCGCGGCGCCGGCCAGAGTGACCCAGGGGATCTGGCGCAGGGAGAAGGCCGCCAGGAAACGGGCCTGCTCGTCGCTGGGCTCGTCGAGGTAGTCCAGGACGTCAGCCTCCGAGAAGGAAAGCGGGACCGTCTCCGGGCAGGGGCGTCAGGTGCGTCCCTCGCGCGTTGCCCACACCCAGGAGCGCCTCGGCGAGCGAGTGGTGCCGGGCCTGGTCCGTGGGGTCCGCCTGGAGGAGCGCCTGGAGCAGCTTCGCGCGCACCGCAGCCCTCCGCTCCTCGGGAGGACGCGCGGGGCTCCCCGCTGGCTCGTCGACGGCCGCCTGGTGCACGTGCCCGCCGTGAAGGAGGACGCGAACCCTCGCGGGGAAGACCACATGAAGTCCTTCGAGGGACTGCTCTGCGAGGTCGAACTCGTCGGAGCGTCGAGGGGTCACTGCCGCGGGCAGCAACCGCTCCAGACCGCGCGCCGCGAAGTCGGTCAGCTTGCTCAGGCCCCGGCCGAACAGCGCAGGGAGCTCGTCGGGGGGGACGCCTTGCAGTCGATCACCTGCGATGGCCAGAGGGAGCTCGGTCAACGACAGCCCGGCTTCCAGACCGCCGCCCCGGCCGAGGGCGGAGAGCAGCGGCCCAGGCCCCACCTCGGTGAGCAGACGCTGCACTCCCGTTCCCCGCAGGGCGTTCCAGCTGGCGAGCGAGAGCCGCCAGTCGTGATGGACGCGGATCTTCTCGGCGAGGGAGTCGATGGCCTCGGAGTGGTCGGCGACCCAGGCGCGGGTCAGCTGCTGGGGGCCCAACTCTCCGGCGATGAGGAGCACCGCGATGGACCGGCGGACCGAGTAGTTGACCGCGGAAGGGCTCAGCTCCAGGCCTCCTACCACCCGCTCCATGGCGCTGGTGAGCGCTCCACAGTCGACGTCGACGCGGAGGATGTCGTCGGGTCCGAGCACGCGATCGTCGGCGGTCCGTACCTCCTCGAGGACCTGCTAGGTCGCCTCGACGGCTGCCGTCAGGTAGTCGCAGCCAGGGACGCACTTGACGGTGAGAGACCAGGTCAGCCACGCCGTCCCGGAGGGATCTTCGACCGGGAGTCCACTGAACCAGCCGCGGACCGGACGCCCGCCAGCGAAGACCGAGGTGAACTCGGAGTCCTCGTCGAGCAGACCCACCGGTCCGGTGACTCCCTCCTCTACGAGCTCGGCCACACGCCAGCCATCGAGCAACGGGCGAGCGGCCATCAGGGTCTTCCCCGGGCCCGAGAACAATCGCCAGTCCACGTGGGAGGCCTGCGCGAGGGTCAAGGCCATTCCGGACGCGAGCTGCTCCGGCGAGTGTCCGCGCAGGAGACCACCGACCAGCGCTCCACCGACCCCGTGCAGAAACGACCAACTCTGGCCGTTCTGCCGTCCGGGGAGGCAGTAACCGCCCAGCCGCGCGAGGATCTCGTTGGCCACGATCTGCGCGCGCAGCGCCGCATCCCAGCCGAGGCCGAGCTCTGCTGCTCCGACCCAGGCGGCCCAGACCGCGCTGTGGCTCGGGTGCGCGCAGAGCATCCAGTCGTCGTAGTCGTGCGCCATCGACAAGGAGGCGCCTGCGAAGAGAGCGCCCTCCATCGTCAGGCCGTCCACGCCGGGGGCGATGCGGTGCGAGCCCGCACCCATGCGCCGCGCCACGGTCAGGGCGATCTGCGCGTCCTCGGAGTGCACCCCGGCCGCTGCGGCAGCCAGCGTGGACGCTGCTTGAAGTCGGAGTCGCTCGCGTAGGGCGGGCGGTACATCGGCGATGGAGACCGAGTGAGCCCACCGAGCCATGTGGAGCAGCGTGCTCATCCGGCGGTCGCCTCGTCGCTGGGGGTCATGGTGTCCGCTGGCTCCGCCGCGCCCCAGCGGCCTCCGCCCCACCAGGCCTTCTCGGCGGGAACGGTGACGAAGGTCTTCTCCGGCCAGCGCATGGCGCAGAGGTCCCCGCCGAACACGACGCCGAGATCGATGTCTGCGACTCGGTTCCGCCATTGCGGAAGCCGAACGGGGACATGGCCGTGGGCGACGTAGGCCGCGCCTTCATAGTCGGCGGCCCAGTCGAGTCTCTCGGGGTACCCGTCGATCACCTTGCCCGTCGTCTTCCCGAACAAGCAGAACGCCGAGACCGCGTCGCCGGTGCGCCCGTGATCCCTCTCCTCGAGACCCGCGTGGGAGACGAGGAGA
The DNA here is from genome assembly GCA_023954745.1 of Deltaproteobacteria bacterium. GTDB lineage: Bacteria > Myxococcota_A > UBA796 > UBA9615 > UBA9615 > JAGSHC01. The sequence goes on from JAGSHC010000001.1 coordinate 97,416, forward strand.
CGACCCCCGTCCAGCCACAGGTAGTGCGGAGCCTCTTTCATGACCGCGAGGAAGCGCCGTCGCAGGAGTCGCTCCTCGGGGGCGCTCAACTGCTGCCACTCGCCCACGGTGGTCGCAAGCCCGCCCGTCACCTTGACGGCGCGTCCATGCAGCCAGCGAGCCAGCTTGTCGTCGTGGTTCCCGGGGACGAACAGGGCTCGCCCTTGCTCCACCCAGGGCAACACGCGTCGAAGGACCCCCACCGAGTCGGGCCCACGGTCTACGAGATCACCGACGAAGACCAGGCGGCGCCCTTCGGGATGCTCACCGTCCTCGTCGTAGCCCAGCTCTCGCACCAGGGTGTCGAGCTCGGACAGGCATCCGTGCACGTCACCCACCACATCGAAGGGGCCCTCCTCCTCGAAGCGAACGGGGGGCAGCGTGGTTCGCACCACCTCCGCGGACTCGAGCTGTTGGGCATCGATGCGGTCGATGCGCCCCCAGCGCTCCTTCTCGAGGGCGGCATCGAGGTGCTCGACCATGTGCAGGTGACCGCGCAAGACGCCGTCATCGACGCGTCGGTCTCGCCGCTGATTGCGCTCGCGGATGGTCTCGAGGTCGGCCGAGATCACGATCAGGTGAGACGGAAGACGCGCGCGCCGGGCCAGCTGGCGAAGTGGCAGTCGCGCGGATGCTTCGAGGTTCGTGGCGTCGATCACCGTCAGACGCCCGTTCGCGAGCCGTAGCTCGGCGATGCGGTGCAAGACCTCGAAGACGCTCTCGTTGATCCCTTGCTCCGCGGGGTTGTCGCAGAGCCAGCCGCGCACGGTGTCGGCGCAGAGGACCTCGGTCTCCCGGAACCAGCGCGCGGCGAACGTGCTCTTCCCGCAGCCTGCGGGTCCGCAGAGCACGACGAGAGAGGGTTCCTGGACGGCGAGGACAGTCACAGAGCTCGGTGATAGCAGGGCAGCGGCGCGATCGCGCCGGTGGGGTGTGCGATCACGGCACAGGAGCAGGCAGCCGAAAGCTGTCCGCGGGCGCGGAGAGGCCCAGAACGCCTGCGAGCCCGGGCCGTGACGCCGCGAGGGCGCTGCGCAGAGCAGTGCTGTCGTGGGCGGCGAGGGCATCGCCGATGTCGGTGTCCGCGAGGGCCCCAATGAGGACGGGAGATTCCCAGTGAGGCTTCGCATCGCTCCCGGGGGAGCCCACGACCTGTGCCGAGTACCGCACGATGAGGTCGTCACTCAAGTGTGATCCGCCTCCAGGCAGGTCTGCGTTGGGGCTTGCCGGGAGGAGCAGCACCGCCTCGGGCGCGGGCGTCAACATCGTGGGGTCGAGGAACGACGCCTGATGCACCCGCACCGGGACCGACTCCCAACCCGTCGTCCATCGCGCGGCGAGGTCGCCTACGAGATAGAGGGCGGAGAGCTTCGTCACCGGGGTCGCGAGGTCCTGCAAGGGAAGGCCAGCGGCGAGGGCTCCCACGGTCCCGCTCCTGCCGAAGACGAGTGTGTGGCGGACCTCCGAAGGCCATCGCTCCTCGGCGTGGTCCGCTCGCCGTCGCTCGACGAGAACTCCGCGGGCCTCGAGTGACGCCACGACCTCGCCGAACAGGGGCTGATCGCCGTCGCTCACCAGCAGCGCCCGGTCCCCCGGAGAGAGCTCCACCGACGACGCGCTGCTGCTGGCGTGCCCGAGGGCGGCCCGTGCCGCGCGACGCAGTGTGCGCTCGCCCGCGGGGACGGCGAGGTCGATCAGGGGAACCTCGGTGCTCTCTCTCCGCTCGCGCCGCCGCTCCATGCGGTCTGCGAAGCGCGCGAGCTGGAAGAGAGTCTCCAGGTCGAGACCGTGCGGATCGACCCGCAGGCCCCACCGCGCCTCTGCGCGCTCGTCCCGAAACCGGGCCGCGGCGAGGTTCGTCGCGTCGGCCCAGGAGATGGGGTGGAAGCCGTCACTGCCTCGGCGAATCATCGGGCGCGGGATGCGGCCGAGCCCTCGGAGTGCCCGCGCGGAGAGCCCTCGCAAGGAGCCTGGGTGCTCGAGCAATCCGGGCGAGAAGGCAGGCGCGGTCTCGCGTGAGAGCCGATCGAGCCGGCGGCCGCACAGGTGTCTCCCCGGCACGACCCCGGTCAGGCCAGAGCTTCCCAGCGAGCAGTCGGCGCACGCGCCATGGCGCAGCACGTCCCACGCAAAGGACAGCTTGCTTCGATGAGTCCACAGCGCCCCCAGAGCGGGCGCGACGAGTCGGTCGGGTCGCACGGGGGTGATGCTATATCGCCGGCCATGAGTGGGCCCGGGCCAACGCGGCGCGAACCGGTCGCTGCACGCGTGCTTCAGCGCTTCAGCGGCGGGTCGTCCGAGCATCGAGAAGACGAGCTGGTCGTCGAGGAACCCCTCGAGATCCGTCTCGGCGACGACCCGTTGGCGGTGCTGATGCGCACTCCCGGTCACGACATGGACCTTGCGGTGGGGTTTCTGTTCAGCGAAGGGGTTCTGAGGGATCCGGCCCAGCTCTTGCTCGTCGAGTACTGCGCCGACATCACGGACGACGCCCGGGGGAACATCGTCCGCGTGCGCGCGGAGGGGGCCGATCCCAAGGCAGCCGAGGCCGCGCGACGCGAGGTGTACGCCTCGTCCTCTTGCGGGCTCTGTGGAAAGACGACCCTGGCGACCGTCCGGCTGCTCGCGCCGGACCTCACTCCTCCGCCATCCCTCGCCGCCTCTCTCCTGCGCTCCTTGCCGGCCCGCCTCTTGGAGTCGCAGTCGCTGTTCGCTCGCACCGGAGGCCTTCACGCCGCCGGACTCTTCGATCAGCAAGGCAATGTCGAGCTCGTCCGCGAGGACATCGGGCGCCACAACGCCGTCGACAAGGTGCTCGGGGCCATGGCCCGCGATGAGGTGTGGCCGCTGTCGGGTCGGATCCTCGTGTTGTCGGGGCGTGCTTCCTTCGAGATGGTTCAGAAGGCCGCCATGGCCGGGATCGGAGCTGTGGTCTCGGTCTCTGCTCCGAGTTCTCTCGCCGTCGACTACGCTCGGGAGGCCGGCATGACGCTGGCGGGCTTCGTCCGCGAAGACAGGCTCAACGTGTACTCCGGTGAGGTGGTTCCATGAGCGACGAGCGTCTCCAGTCCTTCGAGGAGTTCTGGCCCTTCTACGTGGGCGAGCATCGTCTGCCCTCGTGCCGCGCCGTGCACTACGTGGGGAGCTTCGCCGCTCCCGCGACGCTCGCCTGGGTCATCGCCACCGGGAGTTGGCTGTTCCTGCCGTTGGTCCTCGTGGCGGGCTACGGGCCGGCCTGGGTCGGTCACTTCATCATCGAGAAGAACCGCCCGGCGACCTTCACCTACCCCGTTTGGTCGCTGATCGGCGACTACAAGATGCTCAGCTATGCGCTGCGCGGGAAGATGGCCGACGAGGTCACGCGGCTCTACGGATCGGCGTCACCGGCGAAGGATGCACCTCTGCTCGTCGACGCCGCCTGAGCCCGAACGCCGCCAGCGCGAAGGCGCCGAGAACCCAACCGGTAGAAGCGTCATCGGCGGAGGCGGAGCAGCCACCGCACCCAGCCATCCCGTCGCAGTGTCCGTTCTCCATGACCTGGACCTCTTCCGGCGTCAGCCACGCAGAGCGGACCATGGGTCCATCCGGGGTGTCGAGGCGCGCGACGACGCAGATCTCGGCCGTGGCGTATCGGTCGAGCTGATCCTCCCGAAGGAAGAGCAGGCGCAGCCCCTCGCGGTCTGGCTCCTCGGCGACCTGCCCGATCTCACCGATGCCCCGCCCTGACCACTCCACCGGGGCTCTCAAGATCCGTTCGCCCTCCCCATCGGTCACCGTGGCCATGAAGTAGGCGAGGGTCTGGCTTCCTCCTTCGCCCCCTTCGACGGCGGCTGGGTCCCGCGCAGGCTGCCAGGCGGCCAGGTCGAGGGTCGCCCCCGTGAGGTCGTCGACCGCTACGACGTCGGTCCTCAGCAACTCGGAGCTGTCTTCGTGGTGCACGGTCACCAGGCCGGCGCCCGGAATGAGGGGCTGCCCCTCCTGCAAGGTCACCCCCGACAGGTTCAGGGCCCCCATGCTGTACGCGAGGTCACGGCCATCAGCGTCCGCCACCGTGACCTTCACCGCCACCGCCTGTCCCTCCCAGACCTGGATGGGGTCTCCCAGATCTCCCGGAGGGATCGCTCCCGCCGTCTCTCCTTCGGGCGCCTCCGCGAGGAGATCGATGGCGAAGAGGCGATAGGGGTCGTCGAGAGTCGCGGACGCGGCTTGCACCACCTCCCAGGCGATGCGGTCGCTCTCGCCGGTGTCGAGGGTGACGGAGACCTCGACGGTGCCCGGGGCGTATGCGTGCACGGTCCAATCGCCTGCGAACCCCGTGACCTCGAGAACGGAGGGATCCGTCGTGGTCCACACGCCATCGGTCTCTTCGGCACCCTCGATGTCCAAGCCGAAGGCGCTCCCCGCCATCAGAGGTCGTTCCAGGTCTTCGCATCCATTGAAGGTGAGCACGCCATCGAGGCCCTCGAACATGGGACAGGGGCATCCAGCGAGGAGCAGCGCTGCAGACAAGGAGAGGAGGTGTCGCATGTCTCCTCAGCCTGCGCGCTTCGTACCCATCGAAGGGGCAATGCGCGTCCCGGGGTCGCCCTCAACCGCCGATTTGGATCATCTCCCCCTCGAAGGGGTTGCTCATGTCTTCGCCGGTGATGTGGGCGAGGGGCTTGCGGAGGATCGCGGCGCGGATTGCCACTTCGAGGTCGTCGTCGGTGCCGCCGCTTCGCATGACGTCGCGTAGGGAGACCATCTGGGGCTCGTAGGCGAGGCAGTTCTTCAGGCGCCCATCGGAGGTGATCCGCACCCGGTTGCACGCCTCGCAGAACTGACGGGAGAGTGCACCGATGGCGCCCACCACCACGGCGGTACCGGCGACGGACCAGTAGTTGGCCGGCCCGCTGCCGTCCGGCCCGGCCGCGGGGACGAGGGTGTAGCGCTCCTCGAGTCGTGCGCGGGTCCTCGACCAGGGCACGAGCTCGAAGCGGCTCTCGCCGAAGGGCATGTACTCGATGAACCGGATGGTGACCGGGAGGTGAGCGAAGCGGTCGACGAACGTCGCCACCTCGTCCTCGTTCATGCCGTCGCAGACCACCACGTTGAGCTTCAGCGGCAGCCAGTCCATGGCGACCACGGCCTCGATTCCGGCGAGCACATCGTCGAGCCGATCGACCCGGGCGAGGTCGATGAACCGCTGGCGGTCCAGGGTGTCGATGGAGATGTTCACCCGCGTGAGGCCCGCGGCCTTCAGGTCGGGCCCGATCTTCGCGAGGTTCCAGCCGTTGGTGGTCATCGCGAGGTCGTTGAGCATCGGCAGGGAACCGAGTCGGCGCACGAGCTCGATGATGTCTCGGCGGACCGTGGGCTCCCCACCCGTCAGGCGAATGCGGTCGACCCCCATCTCGCTCAGGACACGTCCCAACTGCTCGATCTCCTCGAAGGTCATGAGCTCGTCGCGCTGGGTGAACTCGACGCCTTCCTCTGGCATGCAGTACACGCAGCGGAAGTTGCATCGGTCCGTCACCGACATCCGCACGTAGTGGATGCGCCGCCCGAAGGGGTCGATGATGGGCCCGCGGGGCGGGTTCTTTGGGGGAAGGGAGCGCGCCATGTGCCTCGAGGGATAGCCCGGATCGAGGGTCGAAGCTACCGCGTCGAGCCCAATGCCTCGACGCGAGCGAGGTCCTCGGGGGTGTTCACATTGAGGAACGAGGTGCCGTCGGGGTGCACCGTGCGCCACAGGTCTTCGGGGACTCGCTCCACACGGACCGAGCCGAGCCAGGTGCCCATGCCCAACTCACCCGAGAGCACGGCCTGCTTGATCGCACCGAGGCAGCGGGCCCCGTAGACGGCATGGGTGGGCTCGGCGTGTCCGTCCCGCATGGGCAGGATGACGTCGGCGTGCCGCCCCGGGTGGCTCGCGAGCCAGGTCACGAATGTGGGATCGAGCAGCGGAAGGTCGCACGCTGCGAGGAAGACGAACGGTGTGGGAGCGGCCGCGAGTCCGGTCAGGAGGCCGCCGAGGGGACCGAGATCGGGCAGCAGGTCCTGCACGACCGTCACCCCCGACGGCAGGGGAGGTAGCTCCTGCCCTTCTCGCCGCACCACCACGACGTGCTCCGAGCAGCTCTGGAGCCGGGCGATCAGGCGGGGGAGAAGCGGCTCACCTCCAAAGGTGAGATCGGCCTTGTCGGAGCCCATGCGCACTGAGTGCCCCCCGGCGAGCAGGACTCCCGTGAGGGCGCGACGTGGGCTCGCATGTCGCCCAAGCATCTCCAGGATCAAGTCGGCGCATGGCGCGGGGTCGTGGAGGGGAAGTCGAGGCAGGGCGGAGTAGCGCGCAGGCAGTTCGGCGGGATGGTCGGCCACGATCCCCACCAGGTTGTCCATGGCCTCGATGGCGCCGGGCTTCCAGGGACGGCGGGGCGTGGCGCCCTCTCGAGCGACCAGGAGCTTCGGCATCGACGAGCTTCGGTAGCCCTCGGTGATGACGAGGTCGACCCCGTGCCCATGGCGCTCCACGAGCTCCCGGAGGGGAATCTCACCGTCGGCGGAGCCCATGAGGGCGAGCTTGCGCCGGTTGGTGATGAGCACGCGGTGGGCCCCGGCCTGGGTGAAGCGCCACGTGTCCTTGCCCTCGTGGTCTACATCGAAGCGGTGCACGTCGTGCTTCACGACCATCACGCGCACGCCACGGTCGCGAAGGGCAGGGATGAGCTTCTCGAGGAACGTGGTCTTTCCGGTGCCCGAGGGAGCGACGAACGAGATGGTGGCTGGCAGATCGCTCACGGACGCCGGACTCCAAGGGCTGCCTGCCCGACCTCGCCCGGAAGCATCACGATCCGGACGCGGCTGCCTTGTCGCAGCATCTCCGACTCCTCGGGGGCCACGATGAGGCACGTGGCCTTGGCCATGGAGCTCTGGATTCCCGAGCCTTGAGGCCCAGTGGTCCGGACCATCAGGTCCCCGGCGTCATCGGGGTGATGAACCCCTCGAAAGAGGATGAGGAAGCCAACTCGCTTGCGCAGGTCGTGCTCCAGTCGCGCCTCCCGCGTGGGAAGGAAGTGGTGGGCGTGCCCTTGCATCGCCCGAAGCGCGGGTCGGACGTACATCAAGAAGGAGACGTCGCAGGAGACCGGGTTCCCCGGCAGTCCGAACCAGCGCACGTCCCCGATCCTGCCGAACGCGTTGGGCTTGCCGGGGCGTACCTTGACCTTCCAGAAGCGCTGTTCGCCACCCCGGGCGGCGATGGCCTCCTTCACGAAGTCCAGCTCGCCCACGGAGACGCCGCCGATGGTGAGCAGGACGTCGGCGCCCGTGATCCCGTCCAGCGCTGCGTCGAGCGACGCACGGTCGTCCCGCGCGATCCCGAGGTATCGGGGGATTCCACCGGCCTCCTGCACCCGGGCGGCGAGGGCCCAGGAGTTGCTGCTGACGATGTGTCCGCGGGGGAGCGGGTCCCCCGGTTCGTGGACCTCGTCCCCCGTGGAGAGGATGGCGACGACCGGCCTGCGCACGACGTCGACCCAGGTAAGACCTTGCCCAGCGAGCAGTCCGATGAGCCCCGGCGTGAGGGACTGGCCCACCTGGCCGATGGAGTCCCCTGGCATCACATCCTCGCCGGCGCGGCGGATGTTCGCTCCCAGCGTCTCGGGCTTCACGATGCGTACGGGCCCGTCACCGTCTCGCTCAGTGCGCTCCTGAGCCACCACGGTGTCGGCGCCTTCGGGCACCGGCGCCCCCGTGAAGATGCGCGCTGCCTCCCCGGATCCGAGCGTCCTCTCGGGCCACGAGCCCGCCGCGATGAACATGGGCACCGGCAAGGCGGCTCCCTGGTCCGCGTGCTTCAGCGCGTATCCGTCCATGGCCGAGTTGTCGGCGGGAGGGACGGCGCGTCGGGCGATCACGGGTCGGGCGAGCACGCGACCGAGACCATCTGCCAGCGTGATTCGCTCGCTGCCGAGGCTCTGGATGCCTGACAGGACGGTATGAATGGCTTCCTCGAAGGGGATCAGCATGGCCGCGGAGCTTACTCTCGTTTGCGACCTTCGGCCGGCCCCTGCGACAATGGCGGCCGGTGTCTCGATTCCTCCTCTTCTCGATGCTCTTCGTGCTGCTGCTTCCAGCCAGCGCAATGGCAGCTCCCCCCTACGACATCGCCGTCGTGGGGCTCGAGAAGATTGAGCCGTCCCGGCGGCAGGCGCGCTTCGACTTCGTCGCCCGGGAGCTGGCTCTCACCATCTCGGGTCCCCCGGGATACGCCGCAGCGGCCCTGGGAATGTACGAGGCTGAGCTCGCATTCGAGAATCGGGTCTCATTCATTCACGCCGCGGCGGATACTGGCGAATCGTCCTCTCCGTGGGACGACCTGACCGAGAGTGGAGAGGCGGACTCCGTCGCGTTTCTCCCGGGAGTGATGATCCGCAAGGGCCTGCCCTTCTCGTTCGAGGTCGGCGGGCGCATGTCGTGGTTCACGGGCAGTCGCCAGTTCGTCGTTGGCGGGTTCGGTCGCTGGGTGCCCTTTGGCAACTGGGACAAGGTCCCGGACATCTCCATTGGCATGGGATACGACGGGCTGGTCGGGAACGATCAGCTCGAGCTGGGTACGTTCCACCTCGACCTGTCGCTGGGATACAGCTTCAAGCTGAACCTGCGCGGCACCCGTCCGGGGACGCGCTTCTCACCGTTCGCCGGCTACCAGTTCCTGCAGTCCCACGCGCGGCCCGGAGTCAGCGTCGACCAGGTGGGCGCGGTCACGGGCTGGGCCGAGAACGCGGCACCTGGTGTCGACCCGCGCTCGTTCCGGTACCACCGGGGCTTCGTGGGGATGGAGGTCCGGGGCGGCGGCTTCGCCTTCCGGTTTGCGTTTGACGCCGGCTTTCCCCGGAGTGCCCCCATCGTGGCGGGTCTGAACGTCACCCTCGCGCTCCGCTTCTGAGCGGGCGCAGAGCTCGAGCTCCGGCCCCTCAGGCTCCCGAAACCGCCCGTCCTGCAAAGGGGTCGACGTCGTCGAGGACCCGCAGCGCGACATCGGGGAAGTCGGTGATGAGCGAGTTGACCCGCATTCCCACGAGCTCCCGCATCCGGATCTCCTCATTGACCGTCCACGTGTTCACCGCCAGGCCACGCAGATGCGCCTTGCGGACCATCTCCGGCGTGACCACCCTGTGGCTCGGATGGAGCGCGTACACAGACAACAGGGGAGCCGCCCAGGGACGGCGCAGGATGCGCTCCCTCAGCTGCATTCCATCGGTGGGGTAGACGAGAGCGAGGGGGGCGTCGCAGTGCAGCTTCACCCGCAGCAGCGCCATGGGGTTGAAGCTGCTCACGATGCAGTCCGAGTAGAGGCCAGTCCGACGAATGAACTCCGCCACCGCGAGGGCGGTTCCGTCGCCTCGCGTTTGGTCCTCCTTGATCTCGATGTTGAAGCGCACCTGTCCTCGAAAGGTCTGCACGACCTCGTCGAGCAGGGGTACGGGCTCGCCAGCGAACTGCGGCCCGAAGTGGGAGCCGACGTCGATCTCCTTGAGCCTCGACCAGGACATCTTCGTGACGTCGTCGGTGATCCCAGTGAGCCGCTCGGGCGTACGGTCATGGTGAACCACGAGCTCACCGGTGCCGCAGCGGCGCACGTCGAACTCGAACCAGGGAACGCCCATGTCCGCCGCGTTGCGAAATGCAGCCATCGTGTTCTCGGGGGCGAGCCCGGCGCCGCCACGATGAGCCTGGACCTGGACATAGGCCGCGCGCTTGGGCGCCTCCTTGTGGGTCTTGCTGGACGCGCGCCCAGGCGCGCGTGGGATCTCGGATGGGGTGTCGGACACGGCGCTCACCCTACAGTCATCGTCTTCGTGTTGGCGTTCCTGGGAGCGGCGCTCCCGTCTGCCGCCGCCGAGGAGCTTCCGAACTGGAGTGTGGAGATCGACGCCACCGTTCAGGGGGACGACGGCACCATCGCCGGACGCGCCCATCTGACGGTGTGGAACCCCACCCAACAGCCCCTCTCCTCGATCCGTCTGTTCCTGTACCCGGAGCACTACCGCGCGAAGCCAGCTCTGGACGACATCCTCTGGGAGCGGGTGTATCCGGGGATCTGGGAGCCGGGCGGCATGTCCCTGGGGTTCGTAAGGCACCTTCGTGAGGACGGTGGCACCAGCGGACTCACATGGCGCCGCATCGAGGATGGCCCGCCCATGGCAGAGGTCGACCTCCCCGGGCCGCTGCTCCCCGGCGAGTCGACCACCCTGGAGATCCCGTTCCTCACCCAGGTCCCGCGCAAGTACGGCACCTTCGGGCGCGCGCGCGGAATTTTGACCGCCTCGGGCGGCTGGCATCCGATGCCGGTCACCCTGACCCCAGAGGGCGAATGGGTGGCCGATGCCGCCCCACCCCCGGCGGACTACTCGATTCAGCTGACGACGTCGTCAGCGCACGCGGTCGTGCTCGGGGACGCGGTGGACGTGCCCCGGTCCCGCACTCGGCTGGGAGCAGACTTCGTACCCACTGCCGCACCGTTGGGTGGATCCTCGACCGTCACCCTGGATGGCGACGCGCGACGCACCCACTGGTCAGGCAAGGCTCGGTGGGTCGGCGTCACCGTGCATCGACGGGCGACCCAGCGCGACATTCCTCTGGAGGACGGCTCTACGGTCACATGGGTCGGGCGTCCCCTGAGCAAGCCGCAGGTGCGCTGGATCCGACGCGCTGCCCACGCAGTTCGGCGGACCGAGGTGGAGCTTGGCCTCGAGGTGGAGCCGCGCGATGTCCTGCTGCTCGAGGCCCCCCTGCGGCGCCGGCTGGTCGAAGAGTGGGAGGGCGCCCTCTTCGTCTCCGACCGCTATCTGGAGGCTGAGGCCCCGTTCTGGCGCTACCACGACGTGCACCTCGCTCGGGCCCTGCTGGCCCACGACATGGAGAGTCTCATCCAGGGGGCGGAGCCGCCGCGCATGGCCCCCTTCGTCCTCGAAGCGCTCTCCTGGGAGCTCGTGGGGGACTATCTCCAGACCCGCTGGAAGAACCACGTGGGCCTGCGGAACCTCCTCCAACGCTTCTCCTTCTTCCCCCAGGTGGAGACGCTCCTCGAGACGCCGGCGTTTCCCTTCGCGGACCAGATCTTCGACAACCCCTGGATCGTCGATCCGCTCTCGGCCGACATCCGGCGGTTCAACCGGCCGCTCCGCTCCGGGCGAACGCTTTCGCTTCGGCTGGATGACCGCGTCGGCACCGCGAGCAAGCGCCAGTCAATGCTTCGGTACCTCCGGGGGCAGACCTCACGACCGCTCTTCGTCGCGATGGCAGCAGACGCAGGCCAGGAGATCGACGAGCTGGCGAACAGCTGGTTGGGCTCGGTGCCGCGGGTGGACTTCCAGCTCGAGACCATCGAGCGCGATCGGACCGAAGGGGGCCTGCATCGCACCACGGTCACCGCGCGCCGGGTGGAGCTGGAGGGGGTCTCCCCCGATGAGGTGGTCGAGGTTCGCCTCTCGCCGGGTCATGGACGCACCAAGGGCAGGGTGACGCTTCGCTGGACGGGGAGCGAGGAGGTCGCGACTTGGGAGGTCTTGAGCCGACGGCGCATGCACGTGGTGGAGATCGATCCCCAAGCGCGTCTGACGGAGCTGGACGAGAACGGACTCAACCTCCGGCAGGACAACCGCCGCCCCGGTCTCCTCCGGGTGAGCGGCTTTGGCTACGCCGGGTTGTCGATCACCGGTCGGGGCTTCGAAGCCTACGGCCTGCTGAACATCCGCCCCCGGCACAGCGCGAGACACCAGGTGAACCTCCGGGCGTTCACGAACGAGCAGTCCCTGGCTGGGGGAGGCGTCACCTATGCGCACTACTTCGGCCCGCCCCGTTGGGGACTGAACCTGAAGCACCGCGTGGTCTTCACCGTGGACGTATCGCTCCTGAACCAGAACTTTCGGGAGACCGACGCGCCGCTGCTCTCGCGGATCTCGGCGGGCTATGTCTACGAGACCCGATCGAACAGCATGATGCCCACGAAGGGGGGGCGGTTCTCCGTCACGGTCACCGGAGGCCGCGACTTCTCTCTGAAGAAGGAGCAGGCCAGGAGCATCACCGAGGCGGGATTCATCGGGCTGGACGTGCAAGCGATTCGACTGCTGAAGCTGCACCCTCATCACGTGTTGGCCCTGCGCGGCAAGGCCGGCTTCGTGCTCGGGGAGGTGGAGCACAGTCGCATCACCCTGGGTGGCAACGCAGATCTCCGGGGGATCCCGGAGCGTGCGGTGCTGACCCCCGCTCGGGTTCTCGGCGTCGTAGAATGGCGTCATCTCTTCTTCAAGGACGCAGACATCCCGCTTCCGTTCCAGCGCGTGCGTGGACTTCAAGGCGGGCTCTTCATCGAGGGGGCTCTTGCTGCAAAGGGCTTCGACGAGGCCCCCGGCGTGGAGGACCTGCACTTCTCGGTGGGCTACGGCTTCCGGTGGTTTGTCGACTGGCTCGGGGTCCTGCCTGGCGCCTGGGGAATGGACTTCGCATACACCCCGGGCACGACGCCGGGGCGACTCCCCATTGGCTTCTTCCCCGAGGACTGGCCCGAAGTGCCGTTCCAGGTCTACTTCGTGGGCTCGCAGAGCTTCTAGGACCCTGGCCCTCGGCTTCTTGCTCTGCACCCTGGCTCTCGCTGGGTGTGCCACCACGGGGCGAAGCGGGCGGCCGACCGGCTCGCTGCAGCGGATCCTGGACACGGCCACCTCGCTGCTCGGCCAGAGCAAGGTCACGGTGAACAAGCGGCCGTACCGCGCCGACTGCTCTGGATTCGTGAAGGCCGCCTTCAGCCCGACGAATGTCCAGCTGATCTCGGCTTCGGCAAAGGGCGCTTCGGGGACGGAGCTCATCTATCAGACACTGAGGGAGCGAAGGCGCTTGCGCGGGCCAGGGTCGATTCGCCCCGGCGACCTGCTCTTCTTCCACAACACCTGGGATCGAAACAAGAACCGACTCCGGGACGATCAGTTCACCCACGTGGCGCTCGTCTCTCAGGTGGAGCCGGATGGCACGGTCAGCTACTTCCACTACGCATCGGGGCGCGTCAAACGCGGGGTCATGAATCTTCGCCATCGGGACGAAGCGCGCGATCCGGACACCGGGAAGACCTGGAACAGCCCGCTCCGAGTCGGCGGTGGTCGGGTACTCGCAGGGCAGCTCTTTTTTCGGGTTGGGCGGCCGCTCGATCGCTGAAGAACCCCGCTTCCAAAGGGTTTCTTCGTTTCTCGAGGTCGGCTAGGGCACCGGAGAGCCCGGTGAGATTGCAGGTCCGCCCTGGATCAAACTTGTCGGCATGGGGTATGACCGCTTCCATTCCCGGCCCGCGCGCCTGCCCTCAGGGGAGTTGGCTTGCCGCACGAGACCGGATGGAGGATTCAATGGCGTCCTGTTTGCGCTCCCTTATCGCCGCATCTGCAACTCTCGCGGCTCTGATTCCTGCCTCTGCACTGGCCCAAGGCGGGCCTGACAGCAGCGGATATCTCTGGAGCTCGGCTCCGTACGACTTCGTCGTATTGGACCCAGCGGCTGGAGGTCTCGGCACCGTCGAGTCGATCACGGGCTCGAGCTTCGAGATCGACGTGGCCCTGCCCTGGGCCGGTGGCTTCTCGTTCTACGGGAACTCCTACACCGACATCACGGTGTCCGAAGAAGGCGGCATCACCATGGGTGCCGGGGGCAACATGTTCGGGGGCAACGGCTCCCTGCCGGACACGTCGTCCTCCTCGGCAGACATCGCGGTCTTCTGGGATGAACTCGACGCGTGGGACTTCGGTGCGAGCAGCTCCAATGGCGGGCTGTTCACCTACTACGACTCCGCTGCGGATCGTTTCATCGTCTCGTGGGAGAACGTCTCCGAGGGCGGGGACGACGCCACGTTGTCGTTCCAGGCGCACCTGTACGGCAACGGTGAGATCACGTTCCACTACGCGGACGTCACCAGCGAAGACTTCATCAGCTCCTCCACCGGCGTGGACAACAACAGCTTCGGCAACAGCGCCACGGTAGGGATCCAGGACTTCACCGGCGGAACGGCTGCCTCCGGCAACGCGCTGCAGATTTCGTACAACACGCCTTCGCTCGTTGATGGCGTCACTGCCTACAGCATCGTGCAGTGCGTGGACGTCGACGGCGACGGTGGGTACGCCGAGTCTTGCGGCGGCGACGACTGCGACGACGCCGACCCGCTGATCTTCGCGGGTCAGGCTGAGGTCTGCTCCGACGGCGTCGACCAGGACTGCAACGGATACGACCAGGTGTCCGACCAGGACCTCGACACGTTCCTCAACCCCGCCTGCGGCGGTGACGACTGCGACGACCTCGACCCGCTGCTGAACCCGGCCAGCGACCAGGACGCCGATGGCTCCCTCGGCTGCACCGACTGCGACGACAACGACGCGACGGCGGTCCCCGGCGGCCTCGAGATCTGCGACGGCGTCGACAACGACTGCGACGGGACCTTCGCCTATGGCCTGACCTTCGGTGACAACGCGAACAGCACCTTCGGGCCGGGCGGAAACCGTGGTCGCGGTTCCTGGTGGGACATCACGACGGACGTCACCCTCACCGAGCTCGGCGCCAACATGGGCGTCCCCGCTGGCGAGGACCTCACCTTCGGCATCTACGAGGGCGTTCAGGGTGGCTCGACCTTCACCCAGGTCTGGACCGGCACGATCACCTCGACGGACGGTGCTCTCGCCGACCGCATGATCCCCGTGGGCTACCCGCTGACGAGCGGCAACCGGTACTTCTTCGGGTACGTCTGGAGTGCCAGCTCGCTCTACGGCTACAACACCGCTGGTCGCAGCGCGATGCCGACCACGCCGTTCGGCACCATGACCGACGGCGCCACCATCAGCGGCAGCAGCCTGCCGACGAACCCCACGAGCACTTCGTCCACCTACTACTCGGCCATCGTCTCCTTCAGCGACGCGGCCGCCGAGCTGCTCGACTCGGACGCCGACGGCATCTCGGCTTGCCTCGGCGACTGCGACGACTCGGACGCGACGGCAGTTCCCGGCGGGACCGAGTTCTGCGGTGACGGAGTGGACAACGACTGCTCGGGTGTCGCCGATGACATCGACGCGGACCTCGACGGCGAGATCGCGGCCCTCTGCGGTGGCACGGACTGCAACGACGCAGACGCGACCATCAACACTGCCGCGGTGGAACTCTGCGACGCCATCGACAGCGACTGCGACGGCCTCGTCGACGCCAACGACACGGACGTGGGCACGGTCCTCGACGCGCCGGTGCTTCTCACGGACGCACCGGCTGCGGTGATCGACGGCACCACGCCGATTCAAACGAGCAGCGTGACCGTGGCGGGCACCACCAACCCGGTGCTCGACATCAACGTGACGGTGGACGTCACCCACGCCTGGACCGGTGACGTGGACATGAGTCTCACGTCGCCCACTGGGACCGTCATCGACCTCGTGACCGGGATCGGAGGCTCCAGCGACAACTTCACGAACACCGTGTTCGATGATCAGGCGTCCGCGACGATCGGGAGCGGCAGCGCGCCTTACACCGGCTCCTTCATTCCCGAGACCCCCCTCGCGACGTTCAGCGGCGAGGCAGCGGACGGAGTCTGGACCCTCACGGTCGAGGACACCTTCCCGAGCGCGGACGACGGAGTTCTCAACTCCTGGACCCTCGAGCTCACCACGGGCATCGCCTCCGACATCGACGGTGACGGCTGGGTGGATGCGGTGTACTGCGCTGGCGCCGACTGCGACGACACCGATGCGGCCCTGAACCCGGGCGCCGCTGAGATCTGCGGTGATTCGCTGGACCAGGACTGCGACGGCGTCGATCTCATCGATGATGTCGACCTCGACACCTTCACCTCGGTGGCTTGCGGCGGCGACGACTGCGACGACACCGACCCCAACGTGTTCAACGGCTCGGACTTCGACCTCGACCTCGCCCTCGGGTGCCAGGACGACTGCGACGACAACGACGCCACGGCCAACCCCAACGGCGTCGAGGTTTGCAACGACGGCATCGACCAGGACTGCAGCGGCGCCGACCTCGTGGGCACCATCGACAACGACCTCGACGGTGAGAACACCTGCACCGACTGCGACGACACCAACCCCGCCATCAACGCGGCGGCTACCGAGGTGTGCGGCGACGGCATCGACAACAACTGCTCCGGCACCGCGGACGACGTGGACGCGGACGGCGACGGCGACTTCAGCCTCGAGTGCGGCGGCGGTGACTGCGACGAAGCAGACGCCACCGTGTTCGCAGGGGCGACGGAAGCCTGCGACGGCATCGACGGTGACTGCGACGGTCTCGAGGACGGCCAGGACACGGACCTCCTCCCTGCGGGCAGCGCCGTGAGCGGTACGAACGCTCCTGGCTCGGGGATCAGCAGTACCAACCCGCTGACCACCGACACGATCACCATCGCGTCGGGCACCACCGATACGATCATCGACGTCAACCTGACCATCGACATCACCCACACCTGGCTCGACGACCTGGACATCTTCCTCGTCTCGCCGGATGGCGTGTCGGTGGAGATCGTGACGGACATCGGAAGCAGCGGCGACGACTTCACCAACACGGTGTTCGACGACCAGGCGGCCACCCCGATTCCCGACTCGTCGTCCGAGGCGCCCTTCACGGGGACCTACCAGCCTGAGGGGTCCCTCGCGGCCTTCAACGGCGGCACGGTGGACGGTGTCTGGACCCTCGAGATCACGGACGACGCCGGCGGTGACAACGGGACTCTCAACAGCTGGACGATCGACCTGCAGTACGGCGCGAGCCCCGATGCGGACGGCGACGGCTGGTACGCCGCGTCCTTCTGCTCCTTCGGCGACTGCGACGACGACCCGCTCGTGAACGTGGACGCGGCGCTCACCAACCCCGGCGCGGCCGAGGTTTGCGGCGACACCATCGACCAGGACTGCGACGGCGCGGACCTGGTGGCGGACATCGACCTCGACACCTACAGCTCGGTGGCGTGCGGCGGCGACGACTGCGACGACGCAGACGCGACCGTCAACGTGGCCGCGACCGAGGTGTGCAACGACACCATCGACAACGACTGCGACGCGCTGACCCTCGACGTGGACGATGTCGACGGCGACGGGTTCGACTGCATCGCGGACTGCGACGACAACGACGACCTCTCCTACCCCGGCTTCTACGAGCTCTGCAACGACGGCGCGGACAACGACTGCAACCCGGCGACGCCCGACCTCAACGACGCCGACGGCGACGGTGACGACTGCACCGTGGACTGCGACGACACGAACCCGCTGTTCGGACCCAGCCAGACCGAGCTGCTCTGCTCCGGCTTCGATGAGGACTGCGACTTCGGCGTGAGCACCCCGGACATCGACGACGGTGACCTCGACGGGTTCAACTGCGACGAGGAGTGCCTCGACACCGACCCGGCGGTGAACCCCGCCGCGGTGGAGGTGAACTGCGACGGTCTGGACAACGACTGCGACCCGGCGACCGAAGGCGAGGTCGACGTCGACGGCGACGGTTCCACCTGCGGATTCGACTGCGACGACAACGAGCCGCTCGCATTCCCCGGCAACGTGGAAGCGTGCAACGACAGCGTCGACAACGACTGCGACCCGACCACGGTCGACGACTTCGACATCGACCTCGACGGCGTCACTTGCGTCACCGACTGCGACGACAACGACCCGCTCAGCTTCCCGGGAGCCCCCGAGATTTGCGCGGACGGAATCGACCAGGACTGCGACCTGAGCATCGATGAAGTCGCCAACGACGCCTACGACCTGTCGGACGACGACTCGGTGCTCATCGGGCTCTGCGGCATCTCGTTCCCCTTCTGCGGAACGAACTGGGACACGGTCTACGTCTCGTCCAACGGGCGGATCACCTTCGGCTTCGACTCTGGTGAGCACACGGAGTCGGCGGCGGTTCTCCTCTCGGAGGCGCCGCAGATTGCGGCCTTCTGGAACGACCTCGACCCCTCCGCGGGCGGCACGGTCGAAGTCCAGGAGACCCCGAACGCTGTGGTGGTGACCTACACCGACGTCCCGGAGCTCGGCGTCGCCGGCTCGGCCAACACCGCGACGGTGACCCTCTTCGACGACGGTACTGCCAGCTTCGTGTACGGCAGCCTGAGCATGGGTGACGGACTCGTCGGCTTCTCCTGCGGCACCAGCGGGGACGTCGTCGAGACGGATGTCAGCGAGTACGAGTTCGCCTCCAACCAGTGGGCCGTCGGGCAGGGCACCGAGTCCGCCGTGTACGAGCTGTTCTCGGGCACCAACCCCAACGACCTCGCGGACTCCACCGTGGACTTCTGCCTCAGTGGCGGAGACGACGCGGACGGTGACGGCTGGACGGACACCTGCGGTGACTGCGATGACGCGGCCGCCGATGTGTTCCCCGGCGCCGACGATGTCTGCGGTGACAGCGTCGATCAGGATTGCGACGGCACGGCCGACAACGCCGACCTCGATGGCGACGGTGAGATTGACGTGGCCTGTGGCGGCGTCGACTGCGATGACCTCAACGAGGACATCAACACCGGAGCGACGGAGATCTGCAACGGCATCGATGACGACTGCTCGGGTGCTCCCGAGGATGGCGGCGCCGATGACGACGGTGACGGCTTCCTCATCTGCGGCGGTGACTGCGACGACACCAACGACGCGATCAACCCCGACGCGGCTGAGGTCTGCGACCAGGTCGACAACGACTGCGACGGCGCGCTCGACAACGGGTTCACCCCCGACTTCGACAACGACGGTCAGGTCTCTGACGACTGCGGTGGCGACGACTGCGACGACACCAACGACGCCGTCTTCGTCGGCGCGGACGAAATCTGCGACCTCGCGGACAACGACTGCAACGGCGAGATCGACGAGATTGACGTGGATGAGGACACCTTCATCGACGGCAACTGCAACGGCGACGACTGCAACGACAACGACGCAGCGGTGAACCCCGGCGCGGCCGAGGTGCCCTACGACGGAATCGACAACGACTGCAGCGGCGGCGACGTCGTCGACGCGGACGGTGACGGCTTCTTCGGTGGAGAGTCCGGCACGGACTGCAACGACGGCGACGCAGCGGTGAACCCCGACGCAGAGGAAATCTGCGACGACGACATCGACAACAACTGCAACGGCGGCACCGACCAGGGCGACAAGGACAACGACATCGACGCCGATGCTGTCTGCAGTGACTGCAACTGCAGCTCGTCGCTCATCGACGATGACGCGCCGACCGGTTCGGCGATGATGCTCCTCGGCCTCGTGGGCCTGATGGGCATGCGCCGTCGCCGCCAGTAGCGGACGAGTAGATTGACCGGGCGAGAGCCCGGGAGATGAATTGCGGAAGGGGAGGACCTGAGAGGGTCCTCCCCTTTCTGCTTGGGGCTGCTACAACGCGAATATGGACCTCAGGCCACGTGTCCTTCTGCTGCCGCTCCTCACCCTCCTCCTTCCAGGCGCTGTGCTGGCGCAGGGGGGCCCCGACGCATCGGGATACATCTGGGGGACCACCGCCTACGACTACGTGCCTCTGGATGGCTCAGGGGGCGTGACGGGCACCGTCGCGCCGGTGTTCACCAATGGCGCGGTCGACGTCCCTCTTCCCTTCCCTTTCCCCTGGTACGCCGGGACCTCGAGCCTGGTGTCCGTCTCCGGGAACGGTGCGCTCCGGCTCACCACCGGCGGCCTGGCCGGGGCAATGAACCAGCCCATCCCGAGCCCTCCGGGCCCCCGCCCCGACATCGCGGTCCTGTGGGACGCCCTGGACCCGTCTTCGGGAGGCGCAGTGCGGTGGTACGACGACGTACCCGGGAATCGCTTCATCGTCTCCTGGGAAGGCATTCCCCACGCCAGTGGCGTCGGCTCGGTCTCCTTCCAGGCCCACCTGTCGCCCGACGGATCGGTGCGGATGCACTGGCTGGACACGCAGCTGGGGAACCCGATCTTCGACAACGGGGCGTCGGCCACGGTGGGGATTCAGGACGCCCTCGGTGGGAGCTTGGGTGCAGGGAACGCCCTGCAGTACTCGTACAACGCCCCAAACATCTTCGACCAGAGCGCGTTGTATCTCGGCCCATGCACCGGAGACGTCGACGGGGACGGCTACGTCAGCAGCGCATGTGGCGGCGACGACTGCGACGACTTCGACGCGGCCCTCAGCCCTGGGGCTGTCGAGATCTGCGACGACGGCGACGACCAGGACTGCGATGGCTCGGACCAGTCGGCGGACGGCGACGGCGACGGGTATGACTCCGTCGCGTGTGGGGGCGACGACTGTGACGACGACGACCTCAACGTCTCGCCCGGCGCGACCGAGGTCGCGTGCGACACCATCGACAACGACTGCGAGCCCACCACCCTCGACCTCTCGGACGGCGACGGCGACGGCGACGCCTGCGATGTGGACTGCGACGACACCGATCCCACCATCGGTCCCAGCGCGCCCGAGGTTTGCGACGATCTGACGGATCAGGACTGTGACGGCGCCGATCTCGTGTCCGACGCGGACGGCGACACCTACGCCAACGCCGACTGCGGCGGGCCCGACTGCGATGACCTCGACGCCTCCGTGAACCCGGGGGTCGACGCGGACGGAGACACCTGGAACGCGTGCCTCGACTGCGACGACTCGGACTTCACCGCCTACCCCGGCAACGGCGCCGAGGTGTGTGACGGGGTCGACTCCGACTGCGACGGCCTCGAGGACGGACTGGACGCCGACGTGGGCGCGGACGCCGATGGCGACGGCTGGGTGGACTCCTGCGGGGACTGCGACGGCTCTGATCCGTTGACGTACCCCGACGCACCCGAGATCTGTGGGGACGGACTCGACCAGGACTGCGACGGCTCCGACCTCGCCGCGGACATCGACGCCGACACCTTCACCAGCGTGGCCTGTGGCGGTGATGACTGCGACGACGCGGACCCCGCCGTGAACTCCTCCGTGGCCGAGGTCTGTAACGACGCGATCGACAACGACTGCGATGAGTTGACCCTCGACCTGTTCGACGTCGATGGGGATGGGTCCGACTGCGCCTCCGATTGCGACGACGCCGACGCGTCGATCGCGCCCGGCGCCCCCGAGGTGTGCGACGACACCATCGACCAGGACTGCGACGGCTCGGATCTGGTGGGGGACCTCGACGGGGACGGCGTGAGCGGTGCCGCGTGCGGAGGCACCGACTGCGACGACAACGACGCGTTCGTCTATCCGGGAGCGAACGAGTTCGTGTGCGACGGAATCGACCAGGCGTGCGATGGCCTTGGGGACGAGGACGACCTCGACGGCGACGGCTACGCCTTATGTGACGACGACTGCGACGACGGCGACCCTCTCGTTTGGTCTGGCGCACCGGAGCTCTGCGGGGACGGCGTAGACAACGACTGCGACGGAGCTCTCGACGAGTTCGTCGACGACGACTACGTCCTGGACGACGACGGCGGCCTCACCTTCAGCATCTGTAGCTTCAGCTTCCCGTTCTGCGGCGAGAGCTTCGACAGCTTCACCTTGCACGCCAATGGGCGCGTGACCTTCGGCGACGCCGGAGGCGGTGGATTCAGCGATGGATCGGGCGCCGATGTGACCTCTGCAGGCTCGCTGAGCGACCTGCACGGAGAGGCGCCGCAGCTCGCGTTTCTCTGGAGCGATCTCGACCCCACGATCTCCGGGACCGTGCACGTCACGGAGGACAGCAACACCGCCAGCATGGTCGTGACCTACACCAACGTGACCCAGCACCCGGCGTGGCCGGGCGCGGTGCTCGGCGGCAACTCGGTGACCGTGACGTTCGGCGGAGCGGGCTTCGCGACCTACGAGTACGGGGCGATCTCCGGCGAGGTCGCCATCGCCGGCTGGTCCTGCGGGAACACCTCGCCCGTCGCCATGGATCTGAGCGATCCCGGGTTGCCTGAGGCCGCGCCGCGCATCGGGCAGGGCAGCGAGACCGCGATCTTCCAGGTGTTCGAGGGCGCGGCGAGCGGCGGAGACAGCGTCGACCTCGACAATCTCGACGTCTCGTTCTGCCTGACGGACGGCGTGGACGGCGACGGCGACGGCTGGAGCGACCAGTGCGGCGACTGCGACGACTCGGCCGCGGACGTCTACCCGGGAGCCCCGGAGCTGTGTGACGGAGTCGATCACGACTGCAACGGCTCGGTGGATGACGCGGACGCGGACGACGATGGGTACACGGCGGTCGCCTGCGGCGGCGCGGACTGCGACGACGCCGATCCCATCACGAACCCGGAGGCGACCGAGGTCTGCGATGGGCTCGACAATGACTGCGACGGCCTGCCCGAAGCGGGTGGCGAGGACGCGGACGCGGACGGCTGGCTGGTCTGTGGCGGCGACTGCGACGACAGCCGCTTCGACGTGAACCCCGGCGCTCTCGAGATCTGCAACGAGGTCGACGACAACTGCGACACGTTCATCGACGAGGGGTGGAGCTCCGATCAGGACGCCGATGGCACCTTGAACCCCGACTGCGGTGGGGACGACTGCGACGATCTGGATCCGGACGTGTCCCCCATCGATGACGAGGTCTGCGACGGCAAGGACAACGACTGCAACGACGTCGTGGACGACCTCGACGCCGACTCGGATGGCTTCGTCGACGTGGCGTGCGGGGGGGACGACTGCAACGACCTGCGACCCCAGGTGTTCCCCGGCGCAGACGAGGCATGCGATGGCCTCGACACGGACTGCAACGGAGTCGAGAACGACGTGGACCTCGATGGCGATGGAGCCATCGACGCCGACTGTGGCGGTGACGACTGCCACGACGGCGACCCTGCGATCGTCCCCGGAGCCGAGGAGATCTGCGACGACGGCGAAGACAACGACTGCAACGGAGGGGTGGACCAGGGTGGGGACGACCTCGTCGCCGACCCGGTCTGCACCGGCTGTGCCTGCAGCGCCTCCGGAACGGCGGACGACAGCCGGGCGGCCTTGGCGATGCTGCTTCTGTGGCCACTCTGTGGCCTGCGGCGGCGGCGAGGCGTCTCTACACTCCGCGGGTGACCGCGCCTGAACCTGCCGACTACGACGCGCTCTGGCGTGGCCCCTGGAGAGACGCAGCGGCCCGCGGGCCCGGCTTCCGATCCAGGTACGCGACTCTTCTGCGTCTCATGGCCCGTCATGGAGCGGCGGGCCGCTTCCTGGAGATCGGCGCCGGCACCGGCGCGTTCCTTCCCATCGTGCAGGCTCGCTTCCCGTGGCTCGAGGTCTCGGGACACGACGGCTCGTCGGTCGCCCTCGAGGCGCTCCGCGCCCGGGCTGGTCTGGCCGCGGTCTACGGGGGCCAACTCGGGGAGGCCTTCGACCTGGACCGGGCCTTCGACGTCGTCGTGTGCAGCGAGGTGCTGGAGCACATTGACGATCACGCCGCGGCCCTGGGGGCCATCGTCCGTCATCTCCGGCCCGGAGGGCGGCTCTACCTCAGCGTGCCCCTGCGCCAGGACCTGTGGACCCAGGTCGACGACGCCGTTGGACATGTGCGCCGGTACGGGCGCGGTGAGCTGGCGGGGATGTGCAAGGGACTGGGCCTCGACGTGCTGGACGACCTCAGCACGGGGTTTCCCCTCTACAACGCCTACTACCAAGTCCTGGGTCGCAAGAGCCCCGAGGAGACCGCCTCGGGGGCCCGCAGGAGCCCCGTGGTGTCGCTGGTGACCGGAGTGCTCGCGAAGGCGCTGAGCCTCGAGACGCGGGTCTCCACGCCCTTTGGCGGTCGTGGCTTCGTGGTCGCCCGGCGTCCCTATCGGACGTCTTCGTGACGGTGCTTCTCGATGTGCGCGGCGTCGAGAAGTCGTTCCGGACGACCCGGGCCGTGGACGGGGTCTCCTTCGGCATCGAGGAGGGAGAGATCTTCGGACTGCTCGGGCCCAACGGCGCCGGCAAGTCGACGCTCATCCGCATGATGCTCGACATCTACCGGCCCGACGAAGGCTCGGTGCTGGTGTTCGGGCACCCCATGGAGCGCGAAGATCTCGACCGCATCGGCTACCTGCCGGAGGAGCGGGGTCTGTACCGAAAGCGCCGGGTGATTCAGGTGCTGCGGTACCTGGGGCAGCTGAAGGGCCTGACGGCAGCGGACGCGACCGCCTCAGCGGATCGGTGGCTCCTCAGGCTCTCGATGGAGCACTACCGAGACAGCAAGGTCGAGAGCCTGAGCAAGGGCAACCAGCAGAAGATCCAGCTCATCGGCACGCTCCTCGGCGATCCTCCTCTGCTCGTGTGGGACGAGCCCTTCTCCGGCCTGGATCCGGTGAATGCCAACCAGGTGCGTGACCTGCTCATCGAGCTTCGCGACGCCGGGACCACGGTCGTGCTCTCCACCCACCTCATGGCTCAGGCCGAAGCCGTCTGCGATCGGGTGGGCCTCATCCATGGTGGCCGGATGGTCCTCTGCGGCCCCATCGGCGAGGTCAGGCAGCAGTTCGGCGCCGACCAGGCAGTGATCATCACCGACGCACCCCTCGCCGAGGGGGACGACTGGCCCGAGCTCGCCAAGGTTCTGGACGACGTTCCCGAGGACGGCGCTCGGCGCTTCACGGTGTGCGTGCAAGGCAGCCCCGAGGCCTTGGCGCGCCGCATCATCGAGGCGGGCTACGAGCTCACCGAGTTCCATCGTCATCGACCCACCCTCGAGGACGTCTTTCTCCAGGCGGTGGCGGGATGAGCCAGCGCGCATCGCCGAAGCGCATCGCCACCGTCGCGAAGCGGGAGTTCATCGCGACGGTGAGCCGCAAGGGCTACATCGCGACTCTGCTCTTGCTCCCCCTGCTGATGGCGGGCATCGCGGTCTTGCCGGCCATTGCCATTGCGTTGGCGGGGGGCACCAGCGAGATCATGGGTCTCCAGCCGCCCGGCGAGATCTCGGTCATTGGAGTGGTCGACGGGACCGGTCGCGACATCGTCAACGACGAGTTCCTCGCCTGGCACAACGCAGACCAGCGCCACGCCGACGCTCAGGAGCGGCAGCTCCCCGGGGACGAGGAGGTCATCGGGGACAAGCTGCCCGAGTTCCTCAAGGACAAGCAGCTGACGGACCGCCGGGACTACGGGGGCTTCGACGGAGACTGGCGGCTCGAGCTACGGCGCTACGACGCGGAGGACACAGCGCGGGAGGCCATCCTCTCGGGAGAAGCAAAGGCCGTCTACGTGTTCGGCCCCGACTGGGTCGAGACCGGGGCGGTGCTGTCGCTGCTCCCGGAGCGTGGCGCCATGAGCGTGGCTCTGTACCCCGGCAAGGTGGCGGTGGCGCGGCTGGTGCGGAAGTCCATCGCGGCTCCCACGATGGCCGACAAAGCCATGCTCGAGCGGATCCTGCGCCTGATGGAGACCACCGAAGAGACCGTGCGCGATCCCAACGCGGAGCCTGAGGACGAAGGCGACAGTGGACTCGACAAGGGCATCGCGATGGTTCTGCCCGTGCTCTTCGCGAGCTTCTTCTCGCTCTCCATCTTCGTCGCCTCCGGGTACTTGCTCGACGGCATCGGTGAGGAGAAGGAGAACAAGGTGCTCGAGGTCCTCCTGGCGAGCCTGACCCCCGAGGAGCTCCTGCTGGGCAAGATCGTGGGCCTGGGGGCGGCGGGCCTGTTGCAGACCTCGGTCATGCTCGTCTTGGGTCTGATCCCCATGCTCGCCATGGGGGCCCTGTCTCTCGGGTTCTGGACCATCGCCGCCATGGCCCTGTGCGCGGCTCTCGGATACATCGAGTACGCCGCGGTGATGGCAGCCAGCGGGGCCGTGGCGGGCAACCGCCAGGAGGGTCGCCAGATCAGCGCGGTGTTCACGCTGACTGCCTCCAGTCCGATGTTCGTACTTCCGGTCTTCATGGCCGCTGCTGACGGCGGGGTGGCGGTGTTTCTGAGCCTGTTCCCCCCGACCGCTCCCATGGCCATGACGATGCGCCTGGGGCTCGGTGACGTGCCCGGTTGGCAGCTGGCGGTCTCGGTGCTGGGAATGGCCCTGTGTGGATGGCTCTCGTGGCGCCTTGGCTCACGGGTCTTCCGCGTAGCGATTCTACTCACCGGCGCCCGGCCCCCGCTTCGCCGCATCTTCGAGTGGATGCGCGGCTGATCAGCGGGATCTTGCGCGTCCCCGTCGCGCCGATCGTTGCGAGGTTCCGTACACTGCCCCCGTGGCGTCCGATCCCGACTCGTCGTTCCGACCCGACGACCGCCTCGACAGATTCCGGCTGGAGCGGCTGCTCGGGCGCGGTGCGTTCGGGCAGGTGTGGTTGGCCGTAGACGAAGGCGGCTTTGGCTTCGAGAAGCGTGTCGCGCTCAAGATCCTCGACGACATGACCAACCAGCAGCGCGTCGACTCGCTCATCCGGGAGGCGCGCATCTGCGCGGGGTTGAACCACCCCAACGTCATCGATGTCTACGGGGTCGGGCAGGTCGACAAGGCGGTCTTCATCGTCATGGAGTACGTCGAGGGGGAGACTCTCGCTGCCTTGTGGCGTGACCTCGACTTCCTCGGCGTGGGCTTTCCTCGCTCCATCATCTGCGATCTGGGGATCGCGGTGGCTGAAGCGCTCCATCACGCGTGGACCGCGAACGACACCAAGGGACGCCCCCTGGCCATCGTGCACCGGGACCTGAAGCCCGCGAACATCATGGTGTCCGTGCGGGGCGTCGCCAAGGTCGGCGACTTTGGCGTGGCCAAGGCTCTCCCCGAGCCCACGGACACCGTGTCCGGGCGCTTGAAGGGCACCCCGTCCTATCTCGCCCCGGAGGTGTGGCAAGGCACCAGGGACTTCAAGCCGACCGTCGACCTGTGGTCCCTGGGCGTCATCCTCTGGGAGCTCGCCGTCGCGAAGCGTTTCCTGGGCAAGATCAAGGTCCTTCAGATCTTCGACCTGCTGAACAACCGCAGGCCGGAGGACGAAGCGGCGGAAGTGGAGAAGCACTTCCCGGAGCTCGCTCCCATCGTGAAGGGCCTCCTCCAGCGTGATCCCGATCAGCGCTTCCAGACCGCCCTCGAGGTGGCCGATGCACTTCGCTCCATTCGTCAGGGCCTCGGGCCTGGCGGGGACCTGCTCCAGTTCATGCGCCTCGTGCGCGCGGGCCGCGTCGAGCCCGAGCACCGCAACGACAGCCTGCTCGCGTTCCCCGCGTTGCCCAAGGACGCCAAAGACTGGCTGCCGCTCCTGAAGGTGGCGGCCGAGGAGTACACCGGCGACGCGCCAGCGCCACCGCCGACTCCAGCCCCCCCGAGCTCGGCGAGCCCCAAGCCGCAGCCGCCGTCTCCTGCCCCTGCTCCTCCTCCCCCCCGGGGCCCCGGGCCGGCTCAGCTCGCTCCTACACCTGTCCTTCCGGCTCCCGCGCTCAACGACGCAACGGAGCAACTGGTGGACTCCACCATCGACGAGCCCATGAGTACCAACTCCTCCGTGTGGCTCATGGCGGGAGGGGTGCTGATCCTCATTGGAGTGCTGCTGTGGCTACTGTCCTTGGGAGACTGAAGGTGCTCGGCGCCATGCGAGGCCGGCTCTCTCTCCTGGCGGTGATGGTGGCGCTGCCGAGCCTCTCGGGGTGCGAGGCCCCAGCGACTCCTTGCGCCATCGTTCCGGTCTTCGAGTCCGGCCGGGACGAGGCAATCCTCTCGGTGGATCAGTGCACTGGTGGCGCCATCCTCGGGAACGCCGATGACCCGGCGGCCTGGCTCCGTCCCCCTCCCGAAGGCACCCCGGCCATCGCCTGGGCCGACGATCAACTCAGCACCTCGATGACCCAGGGTCGTTATGTGTTCGAGGGCGAGTTCGGGGCCTGGGAGGGAGTCGGCGACGGCGACTTTGTGGGCCTGGGCGCATGGGCGAATCAGCAGGGCGACCACATCGCGCGTCTCGAGTGGACCGCGGGGCCCGAGGGCTCCATCCAGTTGTCTCTCGACGTGTCTGGTGAGCCTTCGCGCATCTCCCTCGCCTTCGGCTGCAACGACGGGGAGCGCTTCTACGGATTGGGCGCCCGGCCGGACGGTGTGGACCACACCGGCAAGACCCGGATGCTCTACACGGCTGAGCAGGGCATCGGTCAGCGGGACTATGGCCTGGACGAGCTGGACCCCATCGAAGGACGCACGGGCGACAGCTACTTCCCCGTCCCTTGGACCGTGACGGACCAAGGCCTCGGAGTGGGCATGGGCGGCACGGCGGTCGCGCGGATGTACCTGTGCGGGGCGGACGAGCCGGGGGTGCTGCGGTTCGAATCCTGGGACAGCCGCATGGACCTGTTCCTGTACGCGGCAGGAGACCCGATGGATGCAGTGGGACGTTGGACGCTGTCCTCGGGCACGCCGGCTCCGGCTCCCGACTGGGCTTACGGCCCCTGGCTCGCCAGCCAACGTGGCACGGAGCGGCTGCTCCAGACTGCCGAGGACGTGCGGCGCCTCGGTATTCCGGCCACGGCCATCTGGTCTCAAGACTGGATTGGAGGGCGCGAGAACGCCTTTGGCTATGACCTGAACTACCACTGGGAGTGGGACGAGGAGACCTACCCGGACCTCCCGCAGGCGATCGACACACTCCACGACCGGGGCTTCGCGTTTCTGGGGTACTTCAACCCCTTCATCACCGAGGGGTTCGACTTCTACGACGAGGCCCTCGCTGCCGGGTTCATGCCCGAGGATCCGCAAGGCGAGCCCTATCAGTTCAGCATCGTGACCCGCTTTGGCTCGGTCGTGGACTTGCTCGACCCGGCTGCCTGGGACTGGGCCAAGGACTACATGGAGGCCGCCCCTGCCATGGGCCAGGACGGCTGGATGTGCGACTTTGCTGAGTGGATGCCCTTCGACGCCCAGCTGTTTGGTGGCGTGCTCGGCCAGGAGAACCACAACGAGTACCCCCTGCTCTGGCAGCGCCTGAACATGGACGTGCTCAACGAGGGTCTGGGAGAGGGGCAGGGCCTGTGCTTCAACCGCTCGGGGTGGACCGGCAGCTGGACGATCGCGCCGGTGACCTGGGGCGGAGACCAGGAGACGGACTTCTCGCTGGACGACGGCATCGGGACCGCACGTCACATCGGGGTCGGGCTGGGCCTCAGCGGCGTCGGGCGCTACGGCAGCGACATCGCCGGGTTCTCTTCGCTGTTCGGGGGCGCATCCACCGAGGAGCTGTACTGGCGGTGGGTCTCCATGAGCGCCTTTGAGCCCGTGATGCGTCTCCACGACGGGTTGCGAGACCAGGCGAACTGGCGATGGGATCGAGACGACGCGACCATCGACCACTTCCGGCGATACACCCGCCTGCATCTCCGCATGCTGCCTCTGTGGCGCATCTTGAACCGCGACTACGAGACCCAGGGTCGCCCGTTCATGCGGCACGGCATCCTCGTGGAGCCCCAGGACAGCCCTGCATTCGAGCTCGTTCGCGACGCCCCTGACCAGCACTTCATCGGGGACGATTTGCTGGTGGCGCCGGTCGTGACCGAGGGGGCCGTCAATCGTCAGGTGGTTCTCCCGCCGGGGCGTTGGTACGTGTTCCCCGAGGGGCCTGTGGTGGAGGGCGGCGAGGAGGGCACGGAGCTCCTGGTGGCCGCGCCGCTGTCGGAGATCCCGGTCTATGCACGAGGAGGCTCCATTCTCCCGCTGCTGGACGAGTCGGTGATGACCTCCTACCGCTCCGACGAGCCAGGGGTGACCGACGACGGGGACCTCGACCACATCCTGGATCTCGTCGTGTTCCACGAACTCGCGGCCGAGGTCGAGTTGGTGGATGGTCGCCGCTTCACCTGGGCAGCGGAGAGCCGGCAGCGGCTGGAGCCTGGCGTGATCACCCTCGACGGCGTCGAGCTGCCCGAGTGCACCGCCAACCGCGAGCACAACTGCTCACGGAGTCACCAGAGCGGTCGTTGGCTCATCGAGGCGAGCTGGGCCACGGACTCGAGCGTGCTCGCAGGCCCTGGCTGGACGCTGACGGCGTCGGGCGCGGCGGACACGCGCGGCACCATCGAGCTGCGCTTCCCCGAGTAGACGCGTCGCGGACAGCGCGTCGCGGGTCGCGCGTCGTCCGACTACGGCTCGAAGTCCGGGGGATCCGTGTCGGGGTCCTCCTCCGGAATCGTCGTCGGCTCCTCCACGGGCGCAGCAGCCGGGTCGGTGGGGTTCTCCGGTGGGGAGTCCTGAGCCTCCTCGGTAGCTGCTGGCCCCTGGGCCACTTGATCCCCGGTGTTCTGGGCCCACCCGTAGCTCTGGAGAGACCGATCGACGGTGCTCACCCGGATGGGGGGCGCTGGGAGCCACAGGGTGACCTCGAACCCGCCCTCTGGATGATTACGGGCGGAGAGACCGCCTTCATGGAGGGCCAGAACCAGCCGGGCGACGCGCATCCCGAGTCCGAGGCCCTCGGAGTCGGCCCCCCCCAGCCTCCGAAACGGCTGGAACAGATTGCCGACCTCTTCGAAGGGGACGCCGGGGCCGGCGTCCCGAATGCGGATCTCCACCTTCGTGTGCGCGCGACTCGCGTGAATCGTGACCGGCCCGCTGCCATGCACGCGCACGTTGTCGAGCAGAGCGGCGAACACCCCGGCGAGCAGTCGAGAGTCCAGTCTGAGGGTCTCGTCTACGTCCTCGTGGAACTGGATGTCCACGTCGAGACCGGGCGCCCGACGCTCGACGAAGAGCCGGACGACGTCCCGAACGAGCCGGCGCACCTCGGTGTCGTCGAGGTTTGCCTGGAGTGACCCCGCCTCGAGGGAGTTCCACTGCCACAGGGCGGACACGGTGCGATGCAGGTTCCCCACATCACGCTCGGCGTCCCCGAGGGCTTCCCGGCGGGCCGCGCTCATTCGCCCCCCTGAGATGCTGGCCAGGTTCTCTTTCACCCGGCCGATGGGCTCCACGAGGATCTGCCCAAGGGAGCGGAGGACTGCCCGTTGCTGGTTCTCCGCATCCACGGCGCGCTGTCTCAGCCGGGTCGCCGCGCGAGCGATCCAGCCGATCTCCTTGATCGACGAGCTGCTCTGGTTCCAGGTGCCTCCGCTGGACGCCATGCGTTCCATGGCGATGGCTGCGTCTTCGAGCGGCCGGGCGAGGCGAAGGGCGATGAGCAGGCTGAACAGAGCCATGACGATGAAGAGAACGAAGAGGGCCGACCGGTAGCCACCGTCCCGGAGGGGCAGCAGCGACAGGGGGATGAGGCGCAGCGTGATGTTCTTGCCTGCCGGGACCTCGACTGCGTACGGCCAGTCCAATTGCACGCGAACCGCCCGCCCTCGGATTCGGGGATACCGGTCGGGGTCGGCTGCGTCGCCGAAGGTTGGGACCCATGGGGTTTGGCCGCTGTCGGTGAAGCGTCCTGGGGCGTCCGCGTTCTTGAGGCGCTTCAGAGCCCGACTGAGAGAGGGGCCATGGGCGACTCCGAGGGGAGCGTCGTCCTCGAGGATCAGCACCAGGGAGACATCGAGGTCGAGGGAGGCCCGGTGCAGGTACCCCTGGGTCGCCGGCGTGGGCATGCCCTGCGCTGTGAGCGTGCGGTCGAGTTCTGCGGAGACGCGGACGGCCTGGGTGTACGCCAGGCGAGCCAGCTCGACGTCCGCAGCCCCCCGGCCGGTGCGGGTGTACAGGGACGAAGCGATGAGCAACGTCACCGCGATGGCGACGACCATGCCCGCCGCGATGCGCTGCCCAAAGGAGGTCCCCTGACGTGCCCGTCCTGCCATGTCCTCCCTGTCCTTGCATCCAGTCTAGAGCACCGGCCCACTCCCTCGTTGGAGACACCCTTGGACATCCCTCTTGGGTGCCTTCGCTACCATCGGCGGGGGTCGGGGCGTGCCGCACGCTCCACTGCAGGCGGGAGGACGATCGATGAGGGTTGGTTTCATTGTGCTGGCGACCGCGGGCTTTCTGGTCGTGGGGTGTGGGGACACCAACCGTGGTTCTGGGGTGTCCTACGCTTCGGGCGTGTCCGCGTCCCTCTCCGCCAACGCGGGCCTGAGCCAGGCGCAGGTCTCGACCTTTCACGCCGACGTGCGCTCCAAGTGGGCTGTGGCGTACGACCCAGCGGTTCCCCCGGGGTGCGCTCCTGGCGGCCTCGGGACCGGGACGCAAGCGCCTCCCATCGCGGAGCGGCCCTGCAAGGCCTTCGTGCTCGAGCGACTCAAGACGTCGTGGCTTCTTCGGGCTGTCGGCACGCCCGGTCAGCTGTCTCTGCCGGAGTCGACCCCTACCGACCTGGGGCATCCCGACCGCCTGAGCTACCTCGGCAGCTCCTGATCAGTCCTCGCCGCGGTGGGTGAAGCCGGGGTGGGTGGCGATCATGGGGTTGGTCCCCGGAACGGTCTGACCGGACCGTCGAGACTCGAACGCGCGCGCCAACCCGAGGAGCCGCCGGGCCTCGCTGCTGCAGCCGATTCCCACGTGGGACTTGGCGGCGCGGGCATAGGCATCGGCGGCGCGCCCTGGCTCCCCTGACTTGTGCCAGTGCTCCGCGGTGCGCTCCGCAGCGAGGCCACCGAACTCTCCGTTGCGCTCGAGCCAACGGGCGGCACGGGCGTGGGTCTCGGACCGGCGGGGGAGCTCGGCCTTCGACCGGCTGTCCCGGTTGCCGATCTGCATGAACCAACGTCCGCCGACCTCCCGGAACTGGATCACGTCCAGGTCAGCGGCCCAGCGCAGGGCATCGAGCACCTGGCTCCGGGCCATGGGGAGAGCGGCGAGGGCCAACTCGATCTCCACCCAGCGTCCGAGCTCGTCGATGTAGCCGAGGATCAGGTCGAGGCGGGGCGGGGGCTCGACGAACTCGTCCGCCGCGGTCGTCCCCTGTTGGGGGATCCAGACCCGACCGCGTCGCCGCAGCTGACCCTTTGTCTCCTTGTCGAGCATGCTCTGGATGAGCTCGCGAGGGTTCCCGCGGGCGCGCTCCACCTCGCTCGCCACGAGCTCCTCGAGCTCCTCGCGGGCCTCGGGCGTTTCGACCTCGGGCCGGAGCATCTCGGAGACCTGCTGAGGGCGCAGGGGGGGCAGCGCGACGTTGAAGAGACGGTCGGCCCCTTCTTGCACAAAGGGCGTCAATCCCCCGAGCGCTCGCCCGGCGAGCACGATGATCAGCGGCTTCGGCGCCCAGCCGTCGATGGCGATGGCCGCCGCTCGTTGGATGCGCGCCCAGGTGGTGGAGTCCACCTCCTCCAAGGCGTCGAGCAGCAGGACCGTCGGCTGGTCGAGGCGCTCCATGGCCTGCGCCACGAGGTCGGTCGGCGGAGGTGACTTCGGGTCGACGGGCGGGGGGCGGAACCATCGATGCAAGGCGGTGCGTGGGCGCTCCGGGAGGCAGGATGCCGCGAGAACTTGCACCCGGCGGTCCTGACTCGCCTGGCGGGCCCAGCGTCGGAGCAAGCGGGTCTTGCCGGTGCCGGCTTCGTCGACCACCCGGATCAAGCAGCCCTTGCGGCTTCGCAGGTCGAGCAGTCGCCGACGAAAGAAGGCGTCGAGAGCTTCGCGACCGACCATGGGAGGGCGAGTGACGGACCAGATCTGAGTGGGAGGATCGACCGCGCTGCATAGCGCGTCACCGAAGGCGTCCCGCACGTCCGACATGGTGGCGAATCGGGCACTGGGATCCCAACGGAGCAGGCGCTCCACGGCGCGGGCGACGCCGGCGTCGGCTTCGGGGCGCCACTCGCCCACCGGCTGCACGCGACCCACGCTGTACGCGCGGTCGAACTCGGCAGGGGTGTGGCCTGGGACGGCCTTCTGCCCGGTGATCAGCTCGTAGACGATCGCCCCGAGAGACCACTGGTCGGACCGGCGCGACCCCTTGCCGCCGTCCATCAGCTCGGGGGCCGAGTAGCCCGAGCGCTCCTGGATCTCCGCCATGGGGCGGGTGTCGATCCCCTCCTTCGCGGGCCAGATGCCGAGATCGACGAGATGCACCTCGCCCGCGCGCCCCACCAGGATGTTGTGAGGCTTCATGTCGAGATGAGCCGTCTGGCGGGTGTGCATCGCCTCCAGGGCGTCGATCAGTCCAGCCACGATGGGGCCGGCGTGGCGCCAGCGCTCACGGAACGAAGCGTTCTGCCCCAAGGGAAGACACGTCCACCACTCCAGCAGCCCGCGGCCAGGGCAGTGCTCACACACGAGCCAGGCGTCGGCGCGCGCCTCCACGAGCTCCCGGGTGCCCATCACCTTGGGGTTGTTCAGCCCCGACAGGACTTTGTGCACCGTGCGGAGTCGGGTGATGTCTTCCTGGGACGGCTCGAACACGCGCTTCAGGACGACGTCTTGTCCCTCGCGGTTGTCACTCGCAACGACCACGTCACCCCGCTGGCCGCGATGCAGCACTCGGATGACTCGATACTGGCCTCGGATGAGCGCGGGTCGATAGACCTCGGCGTCGTCGGGAGCACTGTCCCAGGGATTCAACCACTACCTCCGTAGCCGCACGGTCGCCCACCGTGGAGTCGGCCCATTCTAGCGGATCCCGCGACGTGCTCCGATGAGGGCGAACGCGCCGGCTCCGGCCGCGAGTGAGACGAGGAGCCACGGAGCCGTGGCGGGTTCGTCCCAACCCGCGAGGATGGTTGTGGCAGCGAGGCCGTTGTTCAAGACGTGCACGGCGACACAGGGGATCAAGCTCCCACTGCGCCAGCGAAGAACTCCAAGAAAGACTGCGAGAGGGAGCACGCCCACGGACTGGATGGGGTCGAAGTGCCACAGAGCGAAGATCAGGGAGGTGGTGATGATGGCCCCGACGGGGTGTGCGTCTCCGTCCATGACTCGCCAGAGGAACCCGCGGAACACCAGCTCTTCGAAGAGAGGTCCCACGAGCACGACCACCGCGGCGAACACGGCGCGCTCGACCATGGGGCCGGTCCTCAACGACTCGGCGATCGCCGCGAGGTTGTCCAACGGGAGGCGCCATCCGAACGTGGAGCTGACCAGGTCCCACACGCCCGTCCCGAGGGCTTCGCCGACGACTCCGAGGAAGACCGCCCCCAAGGCGGCTCCGAGCCAGAGCGGCGCCCCCCAGCTCCCTCGGATCAGCCCCCAGGTCTCGCCAGGCGACCAGGTCTGCAGGCGCCGTGCGACCTCGGCGATCGCAAAGGCGCCGCCGGACATGCCCACCGCGCTCACCGCCAGGGCGAGGGGCGAGGCGAGTCCGTCCTCGCCGAAGAGCAACAGCAGCAGGGGGACCACCACCACCACGGTCCAGACGACGCACGTCACCACGTAGAGCAACGCGAAGCCCAAACGAGGACGGGGTAACGATTGGAGAGGCACGATGACTCCAGGAGGCTGTCTGGCGGCCAATGGTCGCAGTGGCTATACCTGACGGCCCCTCAGCGCGGAACCGCGGGAGGGTTGCGGGGCTCCGCCCGCGAGGACTCGACCCGTGCATTCTGCCCTTCCCATTCCGTCTGCTCCATCTCGTCACCCCTTCGAAGGTGCGGCGGGGATCCTCGAGAGGGTGGGGAACACTCCGCTCGTGCGGCTCTGTCACGTGGCCGAGGGACTGCCCGACGACGTCGAGGTCTGGGCGAAGCTCGAGAGCGCGAATCCCGGGGGCTCCGTGAAGGACCGACCGGCCCTCGCCATCGTGTTGGACGCCATCCGTACGGGCCGGCTCAAGCGCGGTCAGCGGATCCTCGATGCGAGCTCGGGGAACACTGGGATCGCCTACGCGATGATCGGGGCGAACCTGGGCTTCGAGCTCACCCTGTGCCTGCCGAAGAATGCCAACGCGGAGCGAAAGCAGATCCTCTCGGCGTACGGGGTCGAAGTCGTCGAGACAGATCCGCTGGAGGGGAGTGACGGCGCGATCCGCAAGGCGCGCGAGCTCGCCGTGGACACCGAGCGCTACGCCTACCTCGACCAGTACAGCAACGACAACAACTGGCGGGCTCACTACGGGTCCACCGGGCCCGAGATCGTCGCCCAGACCGGCGGGGGCGTGACCCACTTCGTGGCCTCCCTGGGCACCAGCGGCACCTTCATGGGCACCACCCGCTTCCTCCGCCAGTGGAGCCCTGCGGTGAAGTGCTACTCGGTGCAGCCGGATTCCCCGTTCCATGGACTCGAGGGCCTCAAGCACATGGAGACCTCCATCGTGCCGCCCATCTACGACGACACCCTGGCCGATGGAAACATCGAGGCGCCCACCGAAGAGTCGTTCGAGCTGGTGCGTGATCTCGCCCGCTACGACGGAATTCTCGTCGGTCCCTCCTGCGGCGCAGCATGCTGGGCTGCTCTCCAGGTGGCGCGCACACTGGAGAGCGGAGTCGTCGTGACGGTGTTTCCCGACAGCGGCGAGCGCTACCTCAGCGAGTCCCACCTCTGGAACGCCCCATGACCTTGCACATCATCCCCGAGCAGCTCGCGATGCTTCATCAGCACGCCGAAGAGGGCTTTCCCCACGAGGTGGTAGGCATCCTCGCCGGTTCGCGGGAGGACTGGAGCGTCACCGAAGTCGTGCCGCTCACCAACGAGCGAGCTGACTCCGCGCACAATCGCTACAAGGTCTCGGGCCTGTTGTTGATGCGCGCCGAGCAGGAGCTCGAGTCCCGCGGCCTCGAGGTCGTCGGCTACTACCATTCCCACCCTGACCACCCCTCGCAGTACAGCGACTACGACCGCGACCACGCCCTGCCGAACATGAGCTACGTCATTGTTTCGGTGATGAGCGGGCGGGCCGCGACCACCCAGAGCTGGCGGCTGACCGACGACCGGTCCCGCATGGACGAAGAAGAGCTCCACTCCCTCTGATCAGAGGGTCGAGCTACAGGAGAGACCATGAGCGTGTCCGTGATGATTCCCACCGCCCTGCGTTCCTACGCAGAGGGCAACGCGTCCATCACCTGTTCCGGGTCGACCGTGGGCGAGGCGCTGGCCTCTCTGACGGAGCAGCACCCCGGTCTCGCGAAGCACCTCCGTACGGCGGACGGGAAGCTGCGCAGCTTCGTCAACGTCTACCTGGGTGAAGAAGACATCCGGTACATGGACGGCGAGGCCACCCCCGTCGCCGAGGGCGCGACGCTGACCATCGTGCCCTCCATCGCTGGAGGAGCCCGATGAACGCCCCCAAGACCGAGCTCCCGGAGCTCAACAACGAAGAGATCGGCCGCTATTCGCGCCACCTCATTCTCCCCAACGTGGGCATGGAGGGGCAGCGCAAGCTCAAGGGTGCCTCGGTGCTCTGCGTGGGCACCGGGGGGCTCGGCTCACCGCTGGCGCTCTACCTCGCGGCGGCTGGAGTGGGTCGCATCGGGCTCGTGGACTTCGACGTCGTCGACGCCAGCAACCTGCAGCGGCAGATCATCCACGGCACCTCCTGGGTCGGGAAGAGTAAGGTGGAGAGCGCCAAGGCGCGGATCGCCGACCTCAACCCCAACGTGCAGGTGGACGTCTACGAGGAGCCACTGACGTCGGACAACGCCCTGGCGATCGTGGAGCCCTACGACGTCATCGTCGACGGCACCGACAACTTCCCCACGCGGTACCTCGTCAACGACGCGTGCGTGCTGCTCGGCAAGCCCAACGTGTACGGCTCGATCTTCCGCTTCGAGGGCCAGGCATCGGTGTTCAACCACGAGGGCGGGCCCTGCTACCGCTGCCTCTATGAGGAGCCGCCGCCTCCAGGCCTCGTGCCCAGCTGCGCCGAAGGCGGCGTGCTCGGGATCCTCCCCGGCATCATCGGGGTGATCCAGGCCACGGAGATCGTGAAGATCATCCTCGGCGTGGGCGAGACCCTGTCCGGTCGCTTGATGCTCTACGACGCCCTGGGGATGAACTTCCGTCAGCTCAAGCTGCGCAAGAACCCCAAGTGTGTGATCTGCGGCCCGAACCCGACCGTCACCGAGCTCATCGACTACAACCAGTTCTGCGGTGTGCCGAGCATGGACGAGGGCGCACGTCCCACGGACGTCTCCCAGACCGACGAGGGGTTCGCCCGGCTGTCCGTGAAGGACATCAAGGCGAAGCTGGATGCCGGTTGGGCGCCCTTCGTGCTCGACGTGCGCAAGCCGCACGAGGCGGACATCGTGAAGCTCGACTTCGCGGACCTCCTGGTGGCCCACGAGGACGTGGCCGCGCACCTGGCGGAGATCCCGAAGGACCGTGACATCCTCGTGCACTGCAAGATGGGTGGACGCTCGGCGAAGGCCAGCAAGGTGCTCGCGGACGCTGGCTACGGCAGCGTGACCAACATGGAGGGCGGCATCACGGGGTGGGCGAACGAGATCGACCCCAGCCTGCCCACGTACTGAGATCGATCGACGGGGCGCCGTGCCCTAGAGTGCGCGCCCTTCCGGCTCGAGGTTCCTTCCATGTCTGTTCGCTCTGACTTCATCTGGTTCGACGGTGACTTCGTCCCCTATGACGACGCCACGGTCCACGTGCTCTCCCACACGCTCCACTACGGCCTGGGAGTCTTCGAGGGCATTCGCGCCTACGAGCAGCCGGACGGTACTGCAGGGATCTGGCGACTCGAGCCCCACCTGAAGCGGTTCCTCGACTCCCTCAAGATGATGCGCTGGGAGTGTGGCTACACCCACGACCAGCTCCGGGACGCCTGCCTCTCCACGCTGCAGCGCAACGGCTTCACCTCGGCCTACCTGCGACCGATCGCGTTTCTCGGGCACGGCGAGATGGGTCTGGGAGCCCGCGGCAACAAGCTGCACACCGTGGTCGCTTCATGGAAGTGGGGCGCGTACCTCGGCGCCGAAGGCATGGAGCGCGGCGTGCGGCTCCAGACCAGCTCCTTCACTCGGCATCACCCCAATGCAGCGCTGCAGCGCGCGAAGGTCGTCGGTCACTACGTGAACTCGATCCTCGCCCGCTACGAGGCCAACGAGAACGGCTTCGACGAGGCGCTGATGCTCGACGGCCACGGGATGGTCGCCGAGGGCACCGGCGAGAACGTGTTCGTCGTGCACGACGGGGTCGTGAGCACGCCGATGGTGACCAACATCCTCCCGGGCATCACCCGGGACTCGGTGATGGACATCTGCAAGCACGAAGGCATCGAGGTCCGAGAGACCACCTTCGGGCGCGACGCGTTCTACACCGCCGATGAGGCCTTCATGTGCGGCTCAGCCGCCGAGGTGACGCCGGTGCGCGAGCTCGACCGTCGCCAGATCGGCAGCGGCTCCCGCGGCCCGATCACCGAGCGGATCCAGAGCATCTACCTCGACGCGGTACGCGGTCGAGTGGACTGGATGAAGGACGACATCACCACCGCGTAGGAGCCTCGGAACACCTCGGGAGGGGCTGGCCCCTAGAAGCGATAGGTCGCGCTTCCCAGTACCCGAGGGCCCACCACGGTGCCCAGGCAGTGCTCACGGTGGCCGCCAGTGCCGAAGCCGATGAGGTTGTTGCCGCTGATCCCCACCTCGAGCTTGTCCTCGAGGAAGCGGAACCCGACGCGGGCGTTGAGCAGCGGGTAGGCGCCGGCCTCGCAGTCATCGACCACCACGTTCCCCGTGGCGTCGAAGGCCCGCTCGGGCACGTTCACGTTGCTCACGACGTGGAAGTCGACGTTGGCGTCGAGCCCAAAGGGGCTCCGGTAGGTCACACCCACCATCCCCATGTGCTGCGGATGACGTCGGTCGAAGTGGTCCGGCGCCGTCAGCCCCGAGTCCTTCTTCTCCTGGTCGATGGTGAGGTTCAAGGAGTAGTTGGCGCGGATGTCGAGGCCGTCCAGCGGGAACGCGTGTACCTCAGCCTCCCCGCCCAGCGCATGGAAGACGCCGTCGATGTTCTCGAACGTCGAGCTGCCGGCGATGAACTGCGAGCCCTGGAGCTCTACGCGGTCCGCGCTCTGCACGCCCCCCAGGGCGATGAGGTTGGAGACGCGCTCGTAGTACGCGTTGACCCCGAAGCTGATGTAGTCGCTGTCCTCGAAGGTGTAGCCGAGCTCGACACTGAAGATGTTCTCGGGCGCCAGCTCCGTGCTCCCCAGGGACTGCAGGGCCACACCCTTGACGTTGGTCGGCACCACGAGGTCCAGGTAGCTCTCCAGGAACGTCGGGGTGCGGAAGGCCGTCCCCGCCGAGACGCGCAGCGACTGGCCGCCAGTGGGCTTCAGCAGGACCGTGGCTCGGGGCGACGGCGTGAAGCCCACCAGGGGATGCTGGTCGAAGCGGAACCCGAGCACGGCGACCACCTGGGGCACGAAGGTGATCCGATCCTCCACGAAGCCGTTGAGGTGTTGCTCGAGGTGGTTCTCGTCGAGGTAGTCCCAGTTGATGGTCTTGAGCCGATAGCCGGCGCCAGCGCTCAGGTCGTGGCGCACCGGGCCGGTCATGGCGGTGCCGCTGTACAGCGCCTCCACGTCGACGACGTGGCTCTTGACGTCGGTGCCGAGGTCGAGACCTCCCACCGGCTGCCATGTGGGGCTCGCCTCGGCGTCAAACACGTTCCAGAACGCGCGGACCGACAGGCCCCCGATGTTGATGTCCGTACGTACGTCGGTGATCAGACCCTGGAGCCAGTAGTCCCGGAACACACCGATGGCGAAGAAGTTGTCGAAGACGTAGGAGAGGCCACCGGACACTCCGATGCTGACGTTCTCCGCCGGCACGATGGTCACCCCACCGTTGGCTCGCAGAGCGCGCACCGCGAGGCTGGCGTCCTGGGTCGTCAGCTCGACGTCGGTGCGATCGGGCCCGTACTCCAGCGCATACCGGTCGGTCTGCTCGTAGCCCACGGAGCCCCGCCAACCCACGATCCCCTTGCGACCCGAGAACTGCACATTCCCCTGCAGCGTCTCGCCGGTGCCGCCGCGAATGGTCACCTGGCCGCCCTGGGAGCTGCCGGCAGCCTTCGTGATGATGTTCACCACGCCGCCAAAGGCGTTTGCGCCGTACAGCGTCGAGCCGGGCCCCCGGATGACCTCGATGCGCTCGATGTCCGCGAGGTCGATGGAGAGGGTGCGGAAGAAGGTGCCACCGAGGAAGTCGAAGTAGGCCGACCGCCCGTCCACGAGCACGAGCAGCTTGTTGGAGATGCGCTGGTTGAAGCCGCGCACCGCGAGGTTCGCGTTCCCCGCCCCCATCGTCAGCGTCGACATGCCAGGCACCCGCCGCAGGATGTCCGGGATGTTGGTGACTCCGGAGAGACGGATGTCCTCAGCGGTGATGATGGTGATCGCGGACGGCGCGTCGACCGGCGCCGTGGCGGTGCGCGACGCGGAGACGACCTGCTCTTCGTAGAAGTCGCCCCCCTTCGCCTGAAGCAGCTCGGCCTCGGGTGCATCGGCGAGCACATCGACCTCGGGCTCGGAGGTGCCCTCGATGCGGTCGGCCAGGGCCTCGAGACGCTCCAGGAGCGCAGCGATCTCAGGAGCCGCGACCATCTTTCCCGATGCCGAGGGGGCTGGAGTCGTCGTGCCCGTGGGCTCGCTTCCGGGGAGCGTCGGACCCGTCGGTGTGTCCGTGGTGGGGTTGGTCTCGTCCTCCTGCTGACGGAGGAGGACGATCAGCCGCTCCACAGCCGCGGTGTCGTCCGGTCGCTCGGCGAGGTAGGCCTCGAAGGCCTCGACGGACTTGTCGAACTCCCCGGCATCGGCCCACGCGAGACCAATGTTGTAGAGGACCGAAGGGTGCGGGAGCAGGTCGTACGCCTTCTGGAGCAGGAGCGCCCCGTCGGCGTGCGCTCCCTGTTCGATGAGCTCCATCCCCGTGCGGAAGGCGCGACGCGCGTCATCTCGGGCATCAGCCAGAGCCTGTCCCGGCACGAGCAGGAGCAGGAGCAGGAGGGCGAGCGCACGGAGGGGGCGTGTCGACATCAATAGGGATTGTCCTTGTAGCCCGACGGCACCTTGTCGGGCTTCGCTTCGGGCTTGGGAGTCGGCTTCGCTTCGGGCTTGGGGGTCGGCTTCGCCTCGGGCTTGAGAGTCGGCTTCGCTTCGGGCTTGGGGGTCGGCTTCACTTCGGGCTGTGGCGCTGCCTTCGCCGCCGGCTCGGTCCGGGGGGTCGGCACCGCGCTCGGATCGGGTCGGAGGGTCCCCGACCAGCTCAGCGAGCCGTCGTCGGTCGGCAGGTCGACCTCGCGGGTCACGTGGCCGTCGAGGCTGATGCGCAGTGTCACGCTGTCGGGCTGGTATGGGGCGCGGTACTCGGGGAGGGTGACAGGGGTGGTGCCCAGAGGAACGAACGTCCCGTCGAAGCTGATGTCCACGGTGGCCCCCGCGGGGTCGCTCGTGACGGAGACAGCGAGAGCGGCGGCGTCCCCTACCTCGATCTCGCCTGGGGCGGCTGCTCCGAGATTCTCTTCGGGGGGCGGCATCCTGCTGTCCCCGGGCTTGAGCACGAGGAAGGCGATCGCAGCGAGAAGCAGGGCCGCGATTCCGCCGAGGACCGGGAGCACCGGGGAGCGCTTGTTGCGACGGACCTTCCTTGGCCTCTGGGCGCGGGCTGACGACGTTCCAGGCGCGGCGGCGGGCCGAGGAGCCGGCGGCGGTGGCGCGAGTGGTTCGACCGCCGGGATGGAGCCGGGCTCCAGATCGAGCTCGAGAGACTCGTTCACCTCGAGGTCGAGGGTCTCGGTGTCTTCCTGTCCAAAGGCGGCGCCCACCGCACGGAGGGCGATGACGAGCTGCCCCATGGACTGGTAGCGCTTCTCGGCGTCCTTTTCGAGGCACTTCGCCACCAGCTCCTCGAGCTCCGGCGTGGTCTGCGATGCGGGGTTGAGCTTCCACATCGGCTTGGGCTTCTCGTGCAGATGCGCGTGCAGGACCTGCATGGGATCGCCGTCGAAGGGCGGGTGGCCGGTGATCATGGTGAACAGCAGGATGCCGAGCGCGTAGATGTCCGCCCGGTGGTCGACCTCCTTGTTCCGATCGAGGGCCTCGGGCGACGTGTAGCGGGGTGAGCCCAGGAACTTGCCGGCGAGGGTGATCTCCGAGGCCTCACCGCGAAACTTCACCAGCCCGAAGTCGAGGACCTTCACGAAGTCGAGGTCCTCGTCGCGGTCGACCAGCAGCACGTTTGCGGGCTTCAGATCCCGGTGGATGATCCCCTTGCGATGCGCCTCGCGCAGCGACTTGCACACCTGCTTGGCCACGTGGATCGCCCGGGCCGGCGAGAAGGCACCTTCGTGGGAGAGCACCGCGCGGACGTCGTTGCCCTCGAGGTACTCCATGACGATGTAGAGCGCTCCGTCGTCGGCCTGGCCGAAGTCGTGCACTGTGATCGTGTTGGGGTGTGAGAGTCGAGCCGCCGCGGCTGCTTCGCGTAGAAAGCGCTCGTCGAAGTTCGGATCGTCCTCGAGGGACTCGGGAGGCTTCAGGATCTTGAGGGCGACCTCGCGGCCGAGAGGCGACTGGTTGGCGAG
Organism: Deltaproteobacteria bacterium; assembly: GCA_023954745.1. Classification (GTDB taxonomy): domain Bacteria; phylum Myxococcota_A; class UBA796; order UBA9615; family UBA9615; genus JAGSHC01. The sequence goes on from JAGSHC010000001.1 coordinate 140,724, forward strand.
GTAGACGACGCCCATTCCACCGCGTCCGAGCAGTCGCTGGATGTCGTAGCGACCTGCGAAGACCTCACCCACGTCGGGCATACGCGTCGGGATCGCGGGGACCTTGCGCAAGGTGTCCGCGAGGGTCCCAAGCCCCTTCGTCCCGTCTTCAGGCATTCAGCCCCGGAGCGGAAGTCAGGCCCACGGTGAATCCGCGCACCCGCCCCACAGCGGTTGATTCTATCAGCGGCGCCGACGCCCAGGCAGCGCGCGCACGGCCGCGCGTAGGAGGGGGCGTCGTGCCGAGCGCACGAGGCGGCTGGACACCGAGCCGTTGCCTTTGGCTCCGCGGCTGTCCAGCCAACCCACGGCGGCGTCGAGAACGGCCGACGGCAGGACGCCGTCCTTCGCTGCACGGTCGGCGACCGGGCCTTCGACCACCCGGGCCCAGTCCTTGCGGAAGAGCGCCGGGGAGTCGGGGTCGACGCGCGTGACCTCCACCCCATGGGGCTCCACGATGCTCACCATCTGCAAGGTCTGGTCGAGGTCGGCCCGGGTCTCACCGGGGAGCCCCACGAGGACCTGCAGCCCCAGCTCGATCCCGACAGAGCGCACGGTCGTCGCCGCCCGGTAGACGCTCGCGGGCTCGTAGGACCAGGAGAGCGCCTTCATCAGGCGAGACGACCCGCTGGCCGCGTCGAGCTCGAGGCGGACGCAGCCAACGCGGGCCAGCCGCTCCACGCTCGCTTCGTCGAGGTTCGCGGGGTGGGCGCTGGCCTCGAACTCGACCTCGCGGCCGCTCTGCTCGATGGCATCACAGAAGTCGGCGATCCAGGTGGGGTCGAAGAGAAAGACCTCATCGGTGAACACGAAACGATCGACGGGGAAGCGATCGAGCAGATCCATCATCTCCGACACGACGTCCGCTGGGGTACGCCGCCGGTAGGGGCGTCCGAACACCGTGTTCGTACAGAAGCCGCAGGAGATCGGGCAGCCCCGAGCCGAGCGAATCGCGAGCTGACTCCCGGCGCCGAGGGTGAGCCAGCGATCGAGGTGCACGCGGGTGACCTCCGGGTCCCGGTAGGGACGCGGGAGCTCTTCGATGGGCACCAACCTCTCGGCGCCGGCGGAGTAGCGCAGGGTCCCGTGCTGATCCATCCAGCAGGTGCCGGGGATCCGCGAGAGCACGTCGCTGTCGGGGCGGTAGTCGTTGGCGCGGAGGGCCAGCACCAGGTCGAGGGTCGCGTTCTCCCCTTCCCCGAGGACGACGGCGTCGGCGCCGGAGCGTAGATAGAGCGAAGGCCGGAGCAGCGCGTCGGGACCAGCTGCGATGACGGTGGCGCCGGCTCGGCGCGCCATGCGGCAGAACTGAGTGGCGGTGTCACGGGTCGTGGGGTGGGTGTAGAGCCAGGCAACCCGCGGGCGCAGGCGTGACACTGCCACCTCGAACGCTCCGAGATCGCGCCGGAAGGTCGAGTCCCAGGTCTCCACCGCTGTAAACGCGCGGTCCGCGATCCAGGCAGCTACTTCGGCGGGCTCCAGTGGGGGCAACGGGTGCACGGCCCCCGGACGACGGCGGTCGAGTCCGAGCATGTACGCGTGAGCGAACAGCACCTCGGGCTGGATGACGTACTGGCCGGTCTTGTCCACGGAGTGGTGGCTACTCCCAAGGGTCGGGACGCGGGACGCGTACAGCGAAGACGCCGCAGCGATTTGCGACGTACAACGTAGCGGAACCGGACTCCAGGACAACCTGCCTCGGAGGCGCGCCCACGCTGACCGCGCGTTGGTGCCAGGTGACGTCGAGATCGACCAGGGTCACTGAGGCATCGATCGGGGAGGAGACGTAGGCCGCGCGTCGCTTTGGCGAGTAGTGCACGGCGCCGGGCCAGACCCCCACGCGCACCGTGTCGGCGCGCCCCGCGAGGGTCTCTCGCACGCGCGCCTCGGGGTCGGAGGCGGAGGCGTGAAGGGTCGGCACGGGGACGGGTGGCCCCCGCAGCTCCAGGTGGCCAGTGGGGCCTCGCGCGATGAGGAACCGGCCCGGCGAGGAGGCGACGTCCGCGGCCCAAGGCACGGGACCGCTCGTGGCCACGGCCCCTACTGGGCTCACCACCTGCGCCTGGGCGAGAGGCCCGGGCCCGAGGGTGAGCAAGCCTCCTGACAGCACCTCGCGTGGCGTGCCTGGGAGGTCGAGGGGCTGAGTCGCGACTCCGGTGACTCGGACGGTCCGCTCCCCACATCCCAGAAGGAGGTGGGCTCCCTCATCCAGCGCCCGGTCGGGCCGACAGCCGAGCTCGACGGTCTCCGCGCTCTCCATGAGGAGCCGAGGAACATCCCAGCGCTCGATGAGGGCTCCCTCTTCCTGCGGCACCACGCGGGTGACGAGTCCTCCCGGCTCGAGGGGGCTCACGAGGAGTCCCCCGGGGGGATCCAGCGCGATGCTGTCTCCGAGGGCCCCCGTCACGGTCATTCGCCGCAGCGAGGCGCCCTCGTCGGCGAGAAGAGCGAGGTAGCCGAGGTTGCCGGCGGACAGAGCGATGCCGTGCACGTCGCGTGCCTCGAGCAGGGTCTTCACGGGGGCTTCTTCGGCGACATCCGCGCAGCGCCAGCGTTCTGTGAGGGCGAGCCGTCCCGAGGCGCACGCGCAGACCACCAGGGCGTAGAGCAGGACCCGCGATCGACCCCGGGCGTCTCGAGGGAGTTGGGGTGGGTAGGCCCCGACGACGGCCCCGAGGACGGCCGCCGAGAGCCAGGCCTGGTCGCTGCCGAACGTCGCGACGAGGACGAGGGACCCGACGACCCCGCCAAGGATGCTGGCCGCGCCGCGCATGGCCGGACCGGCGAGGAGCGGGATGGCCGCGAGGGGGAGGAGGACCGCGGCGCCATCTGCCACCAGGGGACGATCGCTGAAGAAGTGCGCCACGAGGTCGAGGGCGTCCTGCGGGACGAGGCCGGGCCCGAAGGGCCGAGACGTCGCCAGCCCCCACCAGAGAACTGGTAGGGCTGCGATCTCCCAACGCGCGGGACCGGGCTGAGGGCCCCGCTCGGCGTCGGCCGGGGGAGGTGAGGGGTCCTTGGCTGTGAACCATGCGGCGACGAGGAAGACGGCCGCGATCCACGGGAGTGGGCGGGCCACGGCCGCGACTGGGGCCAGCATGGCCAGCGCCGCGATCCAAACGACCGGTCGGATGGTCCCAGGGACCCGGGAGTTGGGCCGCGCGAGGCCGATCGCAGTGAGAATCAGACAGATCAGACCCCCCGTCAGGGGGAATTGAGACGGAATTCGCGCGAGAAACGAACCTGGGATCGAGGCGAGATCGAGCCACTCTGGAGAGGTCCCCGCTCCCCACGAGATGAGGAGCGGAGCCAACGCCGCTGCGGGGATCAGGGCCCATCGTGAGGACGTTGAAAGCGCTGCGAAACCCTGGCTCATCGGCAGGGAGAGTAACGCGACCAGCCTGCCTGAATGGACGGGAGGGGCTCGTGAGCCCTATAATCCGGCGTTCGTAGATGGCAGTTTGGAGCGAAGCTCCTTGCGTTCCAGCGAAGTCGAGGCGGACCTGCATGTCGGATGAGAGCGGGAACACGGGCGAGGGAGAGTCGGAGGACTCCGCCCTCAGCGAGCTGAAGAACCGACTCGCTCCAGCCGTGGGTGGATTGTCGGACGTCGGTCGAGTCCGGGAACTAAACGAAGACAACTGGTTCTGGGCTCCCCTGGACGAGGAACTCGTGCTGTACGCGGTTGCGGATGGCATGGGTGGCCACGATCGGGGCGAGGTTGCGAGCCAGGTCGCCGTGGAGCAGCTCTTTGTAGCCGCCCGCGCGGGACTCGCCACCCTCACCACGCGGGAGATTCCGGCGCTCCGCGACATGCTTCGCGAGGCCATGCAGACCGCGAATCGCGCGGTGGTGACGGCCGGCGAGGAGAACGACTCGAACATGGGGACCACGCTGACGTGCTCCCTCGTCTACAAGGACTCGGACGCAGTGGTCGCCAACGTGGGTGACTCGCGGGCCTACCTGGTGCGAGAGGGGCGACTCAAGCCCATCTCCCAGGATCACAGCCTTGTGGCCTATCTGGTTCAACTCGGGGAGCTGACTGCCGAAGAGGCACGTACGCACCCCTCGGGGAACATCCTCGTGCGCTCCATCGGTTCGATGCCGGAGGTCGAAGTCGACGTCTATCACGTCGAGGTGCAGAGGGGAGACCGGATCATGATCTGCAGTGATGGGCTCTGGGGAGAGATCTCCGACGCCGACATTCAGACCTTGATGAAGGACAACCCCCTCCCCCAGGACGCCTGTCAGGCCCTGGTGGACCGAGCGAACGACGAGGGAGGCCGTGACAACACGACGCTCATCGTTGTCGAGGTCGGGGGCGCCGAGTAATGCGGGCTCTGGTCCTCAGCGCGCTCGCGGCAGCCCTCCTCGTGGCGCCCGCGTCGTACGCGGGCCGGCTCGATCCCAGCGCGTTGCCCACCATCGGTGGAACGGCGCCCGCCTTCGGACTCGAGGCATTCCGCGCCCGCGGTGAGGAAGAGACCTCGAAGCGGGTCGTGCAGCTCGACGACTTCTGCGGGATGCGTCCCGGCTCCACGTCGACGTTGCTGGTCGCATTCGTGAACAACTCGACCGCGGAGGCCGACTTTGCGGCCCTGAACCAGTGGGCCCGCAAGTACTCCCGCGATGGCTTCGTGTCGATCGCCATCTCCACGGAGTCGAACCAGACCGCGATGTCCGAGTTGGCCATGAAGGGGCGCAAGAGCTTCCCGATTCTGGACGACAGCTACGGAATCGTGGCCCAGCGGTACGGCATCAACGGAGCGCCATTCTCCCTGCTGCTCGACAATGGCTGCAAGGTGCTCGGCATGAGCGACCAGGCAGTGAGCGTCGACGCGGATCGGCTGAGCAGCTCGATCGACGAGCGCGCCAAGAACGAGCGGGTCCTCCGCAAGAAGTAGCCTGGAGTTCGACGACCGAGCTCCTGAGTCTCGGGCCGTCCAACCGGTGTCTCATCCATGAGATGCCGCTCAGCCCTCGACTCCCAGTCGCTTGATCTTGTCGTACAGAGCGCGTGGACTGATTCCGAGCTGCGCGGCCGCGCGGCCTCGGTGACCCGACGTGGCGTTCAAGGTCCGCCGCAGCATCTCTCGCTCGACCTCCACCAGGGTCCACCCGTCGAACTCCCGTCGGCTGGGGCGAGTTGGGGCATCACTCACCGGCTCCAGGGCCGTCTCGGTGCGTACTGAGTCTGCGTGGAGAAGGTAGTCGGCCCCATCCGTGGCCGCGGCCTGGACCGCCTCCTCCACCAGACCGCGAAGCGGTTGAGGCAGGAAGCGTGTCTCGAGGTCCGGCCCGCGTGAGAGCGCCGCTACCGCGCGCATCGAGTTCCGCACCTCACGCACGTTTCCGGGCCACGACCAGGCGCGCAGGGCAGGCATCCAGGCGGGTGGCAGCTCGCGGCGCCGACCCTCTGAAGCCTCCTCCAGAAACCGAAGGGCGAGGGGCAGGAGGTCTGCGGGCCGGTCGCGAAGGGGCGGGACGTCGATCACCACGCCTGCGAGGCGGTGGTACAGGTCCTGCCGAAAGTCCCCCTGGGCGATGGCGGTGCGGAGATCCCGGTGCGTGGCGCAAACCACGCGCACGTCCACCCGGTGCTTGTCGTTGCCCCCCACGGGGCGAACGAAGCCGTCCTCGAGGAAACGCAGGAGGGCCGGCTGGATGGCGGCGGGCATGTCTCCGATCTCGTCGAGGAACAAGGTGCCGCCGTCGGCCTCTTGAAGCAGGCCCCTGCGGTTGCCGCGGGCATCGGTGAAGGCACCCTGCACGTGGCCGAACAACTCCGACGCCGCGAGCTCGGGTCGGAGGGTCGCGACGTTGACCGCGATGAACGCTCCGTCGGAGCGCTGGGACATGCGGTGAAGCGTCCTCGACAGGAGCTCCTTCCCCGTTCCCGACTCGCCATGGAGAAGGACCGGCAAGTCGGTCTCCGCGGCCCGCTCCACGATCTCCAGGGCCTCACGGCCTCCAGGGTCCACCGCCACCCAGCGGGGCGCTTCGTGTACGTCGGTGCTGGCGGGGGTCCGTCGTAGCGTGCGCACCTTGGTCGTGGATGCCTGCTCCAGCTGGGCGACCTTGCCCCGCAGCTCGGCGTTCGTGGCACGGAAGCCCTCGAGCCACTCCAGCCGCTCGAGGAGCACCACGATGTGCGCCACGCAGGGCTCGAGCAGGGAGAGAAGCGATGGCTCGAAGGCGTCTCCTCCGGTGCGCCCCAGCACCAACGCTCCGCGGCGTCGGGCCCGCTGCGCATCGCGACGCTGCCCGCCCGCGCCCGCCGGGAGGGGGATCGTCAGCAGCGCGCCGACCTCGTGGGGGACGGGCCAGTCGACGTCCTCTGAGATGCCGCGCACTCCCTCGGCTCCCACGATCCGGGGGACGTCGGGGAGGAACCACGCGCGATCCCGACGCCCGCTGACGTCGAGGGGTTGAGAGGACGCGAGCCAGGCAGGTCGCCCCGGGAGGCTGCGGTGCAGGGTGAGAGCGTTCCCCCGCTCGGCGCGATACGACAGAGCCATCCAGTCGAAGGGGGCCAGGGTCTGCAGCGCCCTCCCCGCAGCCTCGAACACCGACGCCGTGTCGACCCCGCCGGCGAGCGACTTCATCACCGGGACGAGGAGTCTGTAGTCGGCGTCCGCGGCAGGAAGCGGGACGATCGTGGCAGCGCGTCTGCTGGACATCGCTCGGTAATAGACCCGGAGGGTGTTGATTTGGTGCGAAGTTGGAACAACCAACGCCTACACAACTTCTCAACATATTCGGCAGGGTCTGCAGTAGGTGCCGATGGTCACTGCGGTGACCGGCTATCGGCATAAGTAACTACGATTGTTCGTGAATGCGCGATTTACAGATGTGGCCCGGAACTTGCTCTCTTGGGGGACGTCGCTCGGTCAGCGATGGAAAGGACCCCTTCGATGCGCAGAATCTTCAGCCTCCTCGCGCCCTCTCTCCTCGCCCTCCCCGGTTGTTACGTGGGGGAGGACACCGGGCTCATCGAGTTTTCGGAGCACGAGATCGCGGGTGAGTACGTGGTCGGCATCTCGGACGAGGCGTCGGAGGCAGACCTGCAGAGCCTCGCGGAGCGTGAGGGTCTCGACCTCGTGGAGATGCGGAACTCGGATCGGCTCGCCGTTCTGGTCGATCCCCAAGGCCGCGAGCGCGACGCGCTGCTCGGCACGCTCGACGAAGACCTCGCCACCACGTGGGCCGAGCCGCAGTTCATCTATCGCCCCTCCTCGATGCCGAACGACTACGGCGAGTACATGTGGGGACTGAACAACACGGGCATGAACGGTGGCACCGCCGGCGCAGACATTGACGCATTCGGGGCCTGGGACATCACCCGCGGGAGCGGAGTGGTGGTGGCGGTCATCGATACGGGCGTCGACGTCACCCATCCTGACCTGGTGCCCAACCTCTGGGTGAACCAGGGCGAGATCGCGGGCAACGGCATTGACGACGACGGCAATGGCTACGTCGACGATGTCAACGGCTACGACTTCGTGAACCGGGACGCCGACCCGAACGACCGGGACGGCCACGGGACCCACGTCGCGGGCTCCGTTGCGGCGAGAGGAGACGACGGCTACGGCGTGCCCGGCGTCGCGTACGAGGCCCAGATCATGTCGCTCAAGTTCCTCGATGGGTGGAACGGGGGCCTCTCCTCTCAGGCCGCTGAGGCCATCACCTACGCGGTGAACAACGGCGCGGACGTCATCAACGCCTCCTGGGGAGGCCCCGGGTACTCGTCGGCGATCCGCAACGCCATCGCCTACGCCCGATCCCGTGGGGTGGTCTTCGTGGCGGCCGCCGGGAACGAGGGTCGTAACAACGACAGCACCGGGAGCTACCCCGCGAACTACAACCTCGACAACGTCATCGCGGTGGCGGCGACCGATCGCCGAGACCGTCTCGCGAGCTTCTCCAACTACGGGGCGAGTCGCGTGCACGTCGCGGCTCCCGGGGTCGACATCGTGTCGACGGTGCCCGGGCCCAACTGGGAGTACCAGGACGGCACGTCGATGGCGTCACCCTACGTGGCGGGTGCGGCGGCGCTGCTTCGCGCGGCCGTCCCGAACCTGACCCCCGCAGGCGTGCGCCAGGCGCTGATGGACTCCGCGGTCGATGTCCCTGCCCTGTCGGGTCTCGTTGCCAGCGGACGCATCGACGCCTTCGCCGCCCTCGACCGGGTGGGCGCGGTGGTGGACCCGGGGCAGGAAGAGCCGGAGGAGCCGGAGGAGCCCGAGCAGCCGCCGCCGGCCGAGTGGACCTTCGAGCCGTTCTCCGTGGCGTCCCCGCATCCGTACTCGAACAACTTCTCGGGCCAGGTGCAGATTCAGGCGCCCGCGGGGGCGACGGAGCTCCGAGTGCACTTCACCCGCATCGACGTCGAAGCCAACTACGACTTCGTGGTGGTGCGCGACGCGGCGGGGACCAAGCTCGCCGAGTGGACGGGTGACCTCGGCGCCGTCGTCTCCGAGGCGCTCCCTCACGCCGCCGTCACCGTGCACCTCTTCACCGATGGCAGCGTGACCGAGTGGGGCCTGCAGATCGAGGGATACAGCTGGCGCTGAGTCTCAGAGGCTTGGTCGCCGCTTTGTATCGAGCGGGCGTCCCCGGGTAGCCTCCGGACATGCGACCTCGACTTCCGCTTCTCCTGTGCCTCGCCTGCCTCGCGGCCTTCGCCGTCTCCTGCAAGAAGAAGGCACCCGCTCCGCCGCCCGAGTTCGACTCGCCGCAGCGTGCCATGACGGGCAGCACCGCTTTGGAGAACCGAATCTCGGAGGCGGAGCGGCTGGAGCGTCTGACGGAGGAGGACCTCGTCACCTTGCGCGAGGAGGGGCTCAAGGTCGGCCAGACCAACCTGCTCTCCCAGTACATCGCCGCCCGCACGGGCCGGGGCGAGCTGCAGGAGTCCATCGACACGCTGATGGAGATCGCCTGGTTCAAGCTGAGCAACGACGTGGCGGTCGCAGACCTCCTCGACCTGACGATGGGTCAGCTGAAGTGGTCGGCGTGCGCCCAGATCGCCACGAAGCTCGTGGAGCGTCGCACCGAGCCCAGCATCTTCCTGATTCGCGGCCTCTGCCTGCGCCGGTCCGGGGATGCAGTGAACGCGATGGAGAACGTCGAGGCCTCGTTCGCCAAGGAGCCCCTCAATCGCGAAGTCGAGGACATGATCCGGCGGCTGGTCGACGAGCGGGCTGCAGGGAACCAACTCCTCCCGGCGGACGAAATGGACTACCGGCTCCTGCGCGACGAGCTCGGGAGCAAGGGACCCATTCACCGCTTGTTCGTGCGCCACCTCACCGAGCGTTCAGACCCGGGCTGGACCATGGGCTCACTCGATTGGTACGGCGTAGATCCCCAGGAGCAGCGCACCGTGATCCTCTCACGCTCCCGGAGCTACCGGCACTGCCATTCGCTCGCTCAATACGCCAGCAAGGCCGAGCTGTCCGGAAGCACGACGGCGGTGTGGATGATCGACGGGCTCGGGCGGGTGGTGAACCCGAAGGTCACCGAGAGCGCGTGGTCGGGCCATGAGCAGGAGGAGTGGCTCAACGCCTGCTTCCTCGACCAGCTGGGCAAGCTGCGGTTCCCGATCCCGAAGTACGGGCGCTACATGCCTGCGCGGCACAAGTTCAGCTTCTCGGGGCGCTGAAGGAGTGCGACGCGCGAGGACCACCAGACCCTCGCGCGTCGCGTCCTGACTACTTCGGGGCGTCGCCCTCAGCCTCGGGCGCGTCCCCTTCGGGAGCTGCCGGGACCAGGGACGCCGTGTAGGCGAGGATTCCCCAGATCTGGTCGTCGCTCATGGCAGCGCCGAAGGCCTGCATCGCCGTTCCCGGGATGCCCTGCTTCATGATCTGGAAGTTCGCGCCGGCCGAGATCGCGCCCGCGCGGCCCGCGTGGGTCAGGTCTGATGCGGGGGGCTTGAAGCGGCTCGCGACGGGACCGTCTCCCTTGCCCTCGGCGCCGTGGCACTGCTTGCACGAAGAGGCGTACTCCTCGCCACCCTTCTTGATGGCCGCTGCGTCGCCGGCCTTCGGGTTCGCCGTGCTCTTGTCGGAGTCCGACAAACCAGCCAGGAACTTCGTCAGGGGCTCGCTCAGCTCCACCTCGGCCGAGGCGGGCTCCGGGGTGGCCTCCGGCGTGGCCTCGGGGGTCGGCTCGGGCGTGGCCTCCGGCGTGGCCTC
>JAGSHC010000243.1 GCA_023954745.1 Deltaproteobacteria bacterium
ACTCGGGCGACGACGACGACTCGGGCGACGACGACGACTCGGGCGACGACGACGACTCGAGCGACGACGACGACTCGGCGGGCGCGTGAGCACCAGCTCAGAGGCCACCACCCGCGCCGTGCACGTCCGGGTGCGAAGTCGGTACCTGCCCCAGCGCAGTGACCCGGCCTCGAAGGAGTGGTTCTTCATCTACACCGTGCGCATCACCAACACCGGGGAGGAGACGGTGCAGCTGGTCTCGCGCCACTGGATCATCACCGATGGCGCCGGACGGACCCAGCACGTCCGCGGGCCCGGCGTGGTGGGGGCACAGCCCGTCCTGGAGCAAGGTCAGGCCTTCGAGTACACCAGTTTCTGCCCCCTGCCGACTCCGTCGGGCCAGATGTCCGGGAGCTTCCAGATGGTGACCAAGGATGGCGCGCCGTTCGACGCCGAAGTGGCGGCGTTCGCCCTCAGCGAGGAGATGGAGTTCTCCTAGGTCGGGTCAGCCCCCGTGAGGCGGGCCAAAGCGGACCGGTGCTACGGTCCAGCCGATGACCACGAAGCAGCAGAGGCAGTCGTTGCACGGGCCCCCGACCGGGGTGGGGCGCCTCGCTGGTCTGCGCGTTGCCCTCGTCTTTCCCGTCTTCATCGATGTCGAGCTGGCGTCCTACCAGGACAACGCTCGATATCTGGGCGCGGTCCCCCCCATCTCCCTGGGCTACGTGGCCGCAGTGCTCGAAGGGGCCGGGGCCGAAGTCCTTCTCCTCGACTGTCCGACCTTGGGGATGCGCGTCGACCGCGCGGTCGAGGTGGTCCGGGCGTTTCGTCCCGACTACGTCGGCTTCACGCTGGCGACCGTGGACTGGTTGAGCTCGCTCAAGTGGATGACAGGTTTCAAGGAGGCTCTGGGGGTCCCCATCGTGGTGGGGGGCATCCACATGGAGTGCTACCCCCGCGAGACCATGACCCACGACTGCATTGAGCTTGGGCTCGTGGGACACGCGGATCAGGGGCTCGTGGAGCTCCTCGCTCGGCATCAAGAAGGGGGCGATCTCTCCACCGTTCCCGGAGCCTGCTACCGGGACGACGACGGCGAGGTGGTCCTGGTGCCCGAGAACAAGCGGCCTCGCACGGACGAGGGCATGCCGTTCCCGGCGCGGCATCTGTGGCCGACGGAGAAGCACTTCTCCATCGTCTCGACAGAGAAGTACTTCACCGCCGCGATGTCCAACTTCGGCTGCCCCTACCGGTGCGAGTTCTGCATCTTGCGGGGCGACGCCTTGCGCCAGCGCTCGGCGATGTCCGTCGTGGATGAGATGGAGCTCTGCCACCACGAGCTCGGCATCAACGAGATGGACTTCTTCGACCCGGTCTTCACGATGCGCCGGGACCGCGTCTTCCAGATCTGCGAAGAGGTGAAGCGGCGGGGCCTGGACTCCATGGTCTGGTCCATCCGAGCGCGCACCGACGCTGTGGACGAGGAGATGCTCGATGCCCTTTGGGCCGCCGGCTGCAGACGGATCTTCTACGGCATCGAGTCAGGCTCCAACGAGATTCTCAAGCGCGTGGACAAGCGCCAGACCTCCACCGAGCACATCCGGCACGCCATCATCGCCACCAAGAAGCGGGGGTTCGAGGTTCTGGCGTTCGTGATGATTGGGAACCCGCTCGAGACACCCACGACTGTCGGCATGACCCGTCGGCTCCTCAAGGACCTGCCCATCGACCTGGTGCAGATCGCGAGCCTCTTCCCCCTGCCGAAGACGCCGATCTACGAGGAGCTGATGCGGATGACGGGCCGTGACCCCTGGCAGGAGCACATCCTGCACGGCACCCCGATGAAGCCCACCCTCCGGTTGGACACGGGCCTCGACGACGAGACCATTCGGCACCTCGTCACCCAGACCTACATGTCGTTCTACTTCCGCCCGAGCTTCGCAAAGTTCGCCCTGGGCCGGATCAAGCAGCCCGCCCAGCTCATGCGCGGGCTTGAGGCAGCCTTCGGAATCACGAAGACGTTCCTGAGCGGGCCGTCCGCGGCCTGAGCCGACGCCTCGACCCGCGCCTCAGGTCAACGAAGCCGTCAGTTCGGCGCGTCGCAGGAGTACCACTCCCACACCAGGAGCTTGTCCGCGTCGCTCATCTCGGCGTCGGGCGGCATGTTCTCGATGTAGATGCGACGCCAACTCTCGTCGGGGTCGCGAACCGAGGCGTCCGCAGTGTCGTAGTCCCAATCCTCGGGGGCCGAGAGTCGGTCGGCGCTCCCCACGAGGGACGTCGAGTGGCACCGGGTGCAGTTGTCGGCAAAGACGGGCTCCACGGTGGTCCAGGTGACCGTGCTTCCGTCGGGGCAGTCGCCCAAGTCAGCCGGCACCGAGACGGGGCAGCCCACGAGGGGCAGAGCGAGCAACAGCGAGACGGAGGCAAACAGCGAGCGCATGGCGGTCCTTTCAGCGGTGGAGGTGGAAGGATCCCCTCCCTCCGGGGTTCGGTCAAGCCGGGTCGGTGCCCGGAGGCGCCGTTTCGAGCGTCGCTAAACTGCGCCCATGCGCTGCAACACATCGCTTCTCGCCACCCTCCCCCTCGCACTCCTCCTCGGTTGCCCCGCCGAGGGCTTGATCGTCGTGGGTGACGAGCTTCCCGGTGCGTTGCTCTCCGTGCGGGGGGCAGCGGAGGACGATGTCTGGATGTGCGGGGCCGACGGGGGAGACGGGCCCGCGCTCCTGCACTGGGATGGCTCCGCGTGGGAGCGGTTCGACACGTCGGGCTTTGCAGGGGTCGACCTTTGGTGGCTGCATGTGGGGGGCACCCGGGTGACCGCCGTCGGAACGGGGGGAACCATCGTCGCCCTCGACCGCACGTCCGGCGACATCACCGACCTCGGCGGACCCGGCGGGGACGGCATCTTCTTCGGTGTCTGGGGCCCCTCGGAGGACGATCTCTGGGCGGTGGGGGGCGACCCGGCGGGGGCGTCGATGCCGCTGCTCTGGCGAGACACAGGGTCGGGCTGGGCCGACGCCCTTGGCGGTCTCGGCGAGGTGGGGCAGACCTACTTCAAGGTGCACGGGAGCGGCTCGGAGGCCGTGATCGTGGGGAGCGGAGGACTCACGCTCCGCAACGAAGGCAGCGGCTTCGCTCTCCTGGACTCACCCGTAAGTGATTCCCTGCTCACGGTGGACGTGGGCGCCGAACAGACCGTGGCGGTGGGGGGCGCGGGAAATGGTCTCGCCCTGCACTTGGAGGACGGCGCCTGGGTCGATCGTTCGCCCGAGTTCCAGCCTGCGATCAATGGTGTGTGCTCCGGGGGCGGCGGCCTCAGAGCGGTGGGGGCCCGGGACACCCTGCACACCTGGGCGGACGGAGCCTGGACGAGCCCGGAGCCGGGGGAGCTGCCCACGAACCTCGCCCTGGACTACCACGCGTGCTGGATCGGTCCCGGCGGCACCTTCTGGGGAGTCGGGGGCGATCTCATCCGCCTGGAGCGGGGCTTCGTGGTCCGCGAAGGGAGGGGATCCGTGGCGGACCTCTCCTCGCCGTGAGGCAGTCCCTGATTGGGTGCCCGTCCCCGTCTTGGCGGGGGCGCTCCAGGGACGGCGTGCACCGGTTCGGGTAGCATTGGGCAATGCCCGCCGCGTTCCTCATCCCCGAGACGGCTCCCCTTCAGCGGCACCGTCTCGGCGCGTTGACGTCCCTTGGTCGCCACCCCGAGAACTCGGTGGAGATCCCGGACCGGTCCGTGAGCAAGTTCCACGCGCAGATCCAGCGTGGGCCAGACGGGCGGCATGTGCTCCAGGACCTCGGTTCCCGCAATGGCACCTGGGTGTCCGGGCGCCGCACGGAGGTCCACACCCTGGGGGACGGGGACGAGGTGGTCCTGGGGACCGTGAGGTTCCGGTACCACGAGGAGCGGGCGCCGGGACCCGTCACCGGGGCTCTGCGGGTCCCCGAGTCCGCCATTGGCCAGTCCCGCAGCGTGACCCTGCTCGGCCGGGCTGGCGGGGGGAGGGCGACAGTCCAACTCACGGATGTGGGCGCGTCCATCGAGCACCGCTCCTCGTTCGATCTCGGGGGGGCGATCTTCCAGCCCGCGGACCGGATCGACGACATAGCCCAGCTCCGGGCTGACTACGACAAGCTGCGCATCGCTCACGAACTCAGCGCAGACATCCGCTTCGATCGCGACCTGGACGAGCTCCTGCAAGCAGTGGTCACCCGCATCTTCGACATGCTCCCGGCCGACCGATGCGCGGTCCTGCTCATGCAGGAGGACGGCGTGACACTCGAGCCCCGCATGGTGATGGAGCGAGGGGGCGGGGCCCCGCTCGAGACCATGCCGCTGTCCCAGACCGTGCTGAATCAGGCGATCACCGACCGCAAGGCGATTCTGTCGAGCGACACCCTCTCCGACGGGCGGTTCGAGGCCGCGGAGTCCATCGTCGCTCTCGCGATTCGGGCGGCGATGTGCGTCCCTCTCATCTACGAGGATTCCATCTTCGGAGTCATGCATGTGGACACGCGCAGCGTGAAGCAGGCGTTCACTGCCAAAGACCTCCAGCTCTTTTCGGCCATCGCAAATCAGACCTCCGCGGCGTTGAAGAACGCCGCCCTCGTGCAGGAAATCCAGAAGGAGTCCGAGACTCGGGCGCGCCTGGGGCGGTTGCTGAGCCCCAACCTCGTCGAAGAGGTGGTCGCAGGGAAGCTCGACATGAGCCTGGGAGGGGGACGCCGCCGCGCCGCGGTGATGTTCACGGACATCCGGGCATTCACGAGCATGTCCGAACGGATGACCGCCGAGGAGGTGACGGCGATGCTCAACGAGTACTTCGAGGTGATGGTGGACATCGTGTTCCGCTGCGGCGGCACCCTCGACAAGTATCTCGGCGACGGGATGATGGCGCTGTTCGGAGTGCCCAAGGACGATGACGACGCCGCCGCCAAGGCGGTCCGGGCGGGTCTCGAGATGCAGCTCGCACTCCGCTCGCTCAATCGCACGCGCCAGGCTCGAGGGGAGCCCGCCATCGCGATGGGGGTGGGGGTGAACTTCGGAGAAGTGGTCTGGGGGGCCCTCGGCTCCCGCAAGACCATGGACTACACCGTGGTGGGGGACGTCGTGAACACCGCCTCCCGCCTCTGTTCCGCGGCCAAGGGGGGCGAGGTGCTCATCAGCGAGACGGTCCGCAACGCGCTCCCGGAGTCGGGCTTCGAGCTGCATGCGCTGGAGCCGGCTCAGGTGAAGGGCAAGGCCGAGCCGGTGCCCGTCTACTCGGTGCTCGCACTCGAGGGCGGTCCGGACCTCCGCTAGATGCGGCCGTTCCGGGGACGGCTCCGTCAGACCCCCTCTTCGCCCCGCTCGCGGTCGATGCGGGGGTACGGCCACCGGAGGCGCGCCAGATCGCAGCGTCCGGCTGCATCGAAGAGCACGCCTTCGACTTCGAGTCGAGCGAGCTGCTCGGCCCCGCGGTCCACATCCCCCCGGTAGGAGATGCTCCCCTTGGCGTTGATCACCCGATGCCAAGGGACGTCCGTGTCGCTGTCCCCGAGACCGGCGAGGGCCCAGCCCACCTGGCGCGCGAAGCGCGGGCTCCCCAGCACGGACCCGATGTCCCCATACGTGGTCAGGTGCCCTGCGGGGACCAGCCTCGTCACCGCGTACACCCTGAGATTCCATGGCTCGCTGCGGTCGTGCAGCCAGTGGAGGAAGGCTGGACTGCCGGGAGGAGGGTGACTCATCCGCTGAGTCTGCCCGATCTGGACCCGGGCCACATCGGTAGGATACGACGATGCGCAGCGCCCTCCTTCTCGTGCTGGCCGCGACCCTCGTCGCGTGCCCGACTCCTTCCATCGAGACCCTCCCGCCGTGTGAGGCGGTGGGCGGCACCGCCGGTCTCGTCGATGGCACCCCGGTGAACCCCTTCCCCTCCTTTCACGTGACCGCGAGCACCCCGGAGGGATGCGCGGTTCGCATCCCCGAAGACGCCCTCCCGGTGGGGATCGACAGCAATCCGATCCCCGTGGCCCGGCTCGATGTGCGCGATGGCTTCTCGGCGGGGCAGACGAGCTTCTGGCGCCCGGGCGTCGCCATCGATCCGGCGACGCTGCCTCGCTGGGATGATCCCGGTGGCGGGCTGCAGCCCGATGCGTCCGTGCAGATGTGGGATCTCGACGCGGGCGTCCGGCTTCCTGCATTCGCCGAGGTGGATGCCTATCCCGCCCAGGCTGACGCTGACCGAGCCGTGCTCGTTCGCCCACTCGCTCCACTTCCCTTCGGCGCGCGGGTCGCAGTGGTGGTGCGTGACGGCGTACGGTCCCCCGAGGGAGAAGCTGTCGCGCCGGTGGCTGCCTTCTCCGCGATCCTCTCCGGCGCGGCCGACTCCGACGTCCAACGGCACTACGCAGACCTGCTGTCGCGGCTCGAGGGGCTTGGCCAGGACCCAGCGCACGTGGTGCTCGCCTGGGACTTTCCCGTGGGGACGCGGGCAAACATCACGGCACCCCTCGACGTGGTGATCGACACCATGCGGGCCGAGCTTCCTGCGGAGCCGTCGTTCGCTCCCGCGGTGTCGATCGACGCCTTCCTGGACCGCGACACCGGAGGGGCGCCCGCTTCGGGCCTGTGGCGTGAGCTGCGCGGCTCGGTCCAGCTCACGCACTTCCTCTTCGCCGAAGACGACGACGCCACAGACGATCAGCACGACGCAGGCGTGTTCAGGTTGGACGCGGCTGGATTGCCGACCCCTCGTGCTCTCGACGAGGCGTTCTTCCTTGCGGTGGTGCCGGAGAGCGTGCGGGATGCTGCACCAGGCACGGTCCCGGTGGTCGTCTTCGGGCACGGCATCTTCTCGTCGCCTCAGGACTACCTGGCTGCGCCGAACGACCCAAACGCCACGGTGGAACTGCTGGACCGTCTGGGCGCGATTGGGATCGGCGGGGAGTGGCGAGGGCTCACCGAGCGGGATCGGCCCGACGCCATTCGGGTGGCGGTGGACCTTGGACGCTTCCCGTTGCTCACGGACAAGATGGTGCAGGGGGTGAGCAATCAGATGGCGATGCCGCGGCTGATGCGCACCCAGTTTCGAGACCACGAGGCCTTCCTTCATGAGGGCGGTGAGTCGCTCGTCGATCCGAGCCGCATGTACTACTTCGGGATCAGCCTCGGCGGCATCGAGGGGCTCACGCTGCTCGCGAACACGGAGCAGCTCGACCACGCGGTCCTGCACGTGCCCGGCTCCACATGGAGCACGATGTTGGAGCGGAGCACGAACTGGAACGCCTTTGAGCCCTTCGTCATCGACCACGTGTTCGAGGCGTCCGATCGCCAGTTGCTCTACACCGTGAGCCAGCTGCTCTGGGACCCGGTGGACCCGGTCAATCACTACCCAGGCCTCGCTGGGAAGAGCGCACTGATGCAGGTCTCGGTTGGGGATGAGCAGGTCCCGAACTTCACTGCGGAGCTTCTCGCGCGGGGGGCTGGGATCCCCCAGGTGGTGCCGGCCGTGACCACGGTTCCAGGACTCACGCCTGCCGAGGCACCCCTGGGGCCCGATGCCTCCGGGTACATGCAATTCGATCCCCAGAAGGGCTTGCCTCCGTTTGAGAATCGTCCGGCCGAGGGGTCCACCGACGCTCACACCTCCATTCGGAAGACTGACGAGGTCATGAGTCAGGTCCAGGCCTTCTTCACCGCCGGGGCGGAAGGCACAATCGAACACCCGTGCGGCGGCGCACCCTGCGTCCTCGATGTCCCTTGAGGGCTGGCGCCTCTCCCTCGACCGGGGGGGGACCTTCACCGATGTCGTCGCTCACGGACCCCACGGGGAGGTCCGGTCCGCCAAGGTTCTTGCTCGCACGGGCGATGGTCTCGACGCGATCGCACACGTCCTCTCGGAGCGGGAGCGCGGAGACCTGAGTCTCCGGGTCGGAACCACCGTTGCGACCAATGCATTGCTGACGGGCACCGGCGCGCCCACCGCGTTGATGATCACACGAGGCTTCCGCGACCTGCCTCTCATTGGGCACCAGGCACGCCCAGACATCTTCGCCCTCGATGTGGTTCGTCCTGACTGGCCCATTGGCTGGGTCGTGGAGGTGGACGAGCGCCTGCGGTCCGATGGTTTCGAGGAGCGTGGTGTGGACGATGTTTCGGTGCGTGAGGCCCTGGCTGGTCTCCTGCGTGAGGGGTGCTCCGCACTCGCGGTCTGCCTCGCCCACGGAGTGGCGTACCCGCAGCACGAACTCGCAGTCGAACAGATCGCGAGGGGCATGGGCTTCCGTGAGGTTGTGGTCAGTCACCGCGTGAGTCGACGTGACGGGCTCGTTGATCGCGCCCACGCATCGTGTCTTGATGCCTCGCTCACGCCTTCAGTTCAGGCCTTCGTGCGTAGCGTGAGTCGCGTGGCGCCGAGCGTGCGCGCTCACTTCATGGCGAGCGACGGGGGGCTCGTGGGTCCTTCTCGCTTCCGGGGACGTCGGGCGCTGCTCTCTGGCCCCGCGGGAGGCGTCGCGGCCTGCGCGAGGCTCGCTCGGGCGATGGGCGTCGAGCAAGTGCTCGGATTCGACATGGGGGGCACCTCGACGGATGTCTGCCGCTGGGCAGGGCGGACGGAGCAGCGGGAGCACTCGCAGCTCGCGGGGATGTCCGTTCCCCTGCCCGGGGTCGACGTCGTGAGCGTCGCGGCCGGGGGCGGATCCCGACTCACGCTGTGCGACGGGCGAGCGCAGGTGGGTCCCGGGAGTGTCGGCGCAGACCCTGGCCCGGCGTGCTACGGCCTGGGCTCCGCGGCCGCGGTCACGGACGCGAACCTGGTCCTGGGGAGAATTCAGGCGTCCCGATTCCCGACAGTCTTCGGGGAGCGTGGAGACCAGCCTCTCTCCATGGAGCGTGCTCGGCGCGCCATCGCCTCGGCCGCGGGAGTCGCCGCCGAGGACCTCGCGGCGGTCCGAGCGGCAGCCGCGGGGTTCCTCACGGTGGCTGACGAAGCGATGGGTGAGGCCATCGCCTGCCTCAGCGTGAGTCGTGGTCACGACCCCCGTGAGCATGCGCTGGTGGCCTTGGGCGGCGCCGGCCCTCAGCACGCCTGCTCCGTGGCAGAGCTCCTCGGGGTACGGCGGGTGTTGGTGCACCCGCGGGCCGGCGTCCTCTCAGCTTGGGGGATCGCGGGCGCTCCCTCGGTGGCGACAGCGGAGGCGCGGGTGGACCGGGACTGGGCGGAGACGCTCCCGGCAGAGCTCGAAGACGTGGTGCAGGAGCTCGTCGAACGGGTGACCCGGGAACTCGAGGACGAAGGGATCACGCGTGAGCTTCGCATCGAGACCCGGTACGACCTTCGCTATTCGGGATCACAGACGACGCTGCGGGTGAGAGAGCGGAGCGCCTTCGAAGACGAGCATCGCCGCCTCTTTGGTTTTGCACGTCCCGGCGGGCGCATCGAGGTCCTCCGGGTGGTGGTCCAGGCGTGGGTCGAGACTCCCGTCGTGCCGTGGATGCCTCCTGCTCCGGCGAGGCCGCCGCTGCCCACCGAGTTTGTCCCGCTGCTCGTCCCGAGGGAGGGCCGAGCCATCGAGGTTGAGGCGGCGCTTCACTCCTGGGAGAAGCTGGGTG
>JAGSHC010000276.1 GCA_023954745.1 Deltaproteobacteria bacterium
CCCGTGCCCGTGGTCGTGCCCGTGCCCGTGCCCGTGCCCGTGATGGTCGTGGTCGTGTCCCCCCCTCGCCGTCATCTCCGCGAGCCACGCCCGAGGACCGGCCTTCCACGCGGAGCGCACCAGAATCACCGCCAGGAGCACCGAGAAGCCAATGGTCCAGGGCCCATGGGCGTGCTCGCCCGCCACTCCGACCCCCTCGGGCGGAACCGCCGGCAGCACCTGGTTCGCCGCCAACGCCAGCCCCCAGGTCACCGCCAGGAACGCCAACAGCCCCGCCACCACCGCCTTGCGGCCGTACGTCTTCCAGAGGAAGCCAAAGGTCGCCACGTTCGTGGCCGGCCCGAGAAGCAACCCCGCGAGCACGGCCCCGGGCGTCAGGCCCTTCGCCCACAACACGCCCGCCAGCGGCGTCGCGGAGCTCGCGCAGACATACATGGGCACCGCGACGGCGCTTACCACCGGCAGGTCCCAGCCGGACCTCGCCAGCGCCACCACCTGCTCGGTGGTGACGAAGGCATCGACGAGGGCCGCGAACACGAGCCCCGCCACGACGAAGGGCCCGATGTGCAAGACCAGCTCTTCGAAGCTCTCCCAGAGTCGGGTCAGCAGGCTCGACTCCCCAGAGACCTCGACATCCTGTGGCTCCCCCGCCTCCTGGGGGCCCACCGCCCGGGCGAGGACCACCGCCGCGACCCCCGCCGCGAGCACCGCGCCCACCAGCCGTAGGACGGCGAACTCCCAACCGAGGAACTGCACCGACAGCACGAACGTCTCGACCCCCAGCTCGGGCGTCGCCAGCAGGAAGGCCACGACCAGCGCCGCCCCCGCCCGCCGAGCCACCAAGGCCTCGCTGATGGGCAGCACCGAGCATGCACAGAGGGGCAGCGGCGCCCCGACCACCGCTCCGCGCGTGGCGTCAGACAGCGCACTCCCGCCCCGGAGCCACCGCGCCGGAATCCGATTGCCCATGGACTGCACAACCGCCCCGAGGCCCAGCCCGAGCAACAGCATGGGCGCGGTCTCATAGGACAGCTCGAGCAGCGAGTGGCCAAAGACCTCCGCGGCGCCCGCCCGGTGCTCCGCGACCTCTCCATGGTGGTGCCCGAAGTCCATGAACACGAGGGGCACCGCGAATCCTGCGACGGCTCCGAGGAGGTCCGCCCAGCGGGTCCCCATCGTCGCCGGGACGTTCTCGTCGTGCTGATGCCACAACACGTGGATCAGCAGGCCGGCCAGGAGGGCGGGCAGCCAGGTCTCCGCCCCCGGCAGGATCTCGGTCCCGCCATGCCCCAGAGCGGCGCCCGCACCCGTGCACACGGCCAGCAATGCCCCCCGCAGCAGCGCTCCCACCCGGGTCCCATGCCGCGCGAACTCCAGCAAGACCGCCGCCAGCAAGGGCACCGAGTGGGCGGCGATGGCGAGGGTCACGGCCCAGGCGCTGTCGCTGACGGACCAGGCGACGCCCACCTCGACTCCATCGACGAGCTGATGCAGCGCCAGCGCGGCGAAGGCGATCTCCTCGCCCGCCGTGGAGTGCTCCCCTCCGCGCCCGCCAACCACCTTCTCGGCCAGCGCAGGCAGCACCAGGCCCACTGCGAACAAGCCCAGGGCCAACGCCCCCGTGGACGCGGCGGCCTCGGGCAACAGCTCCACAAGAACGACGGACAGCGCAGCGAAGAGCGCAAAGGTCCGCGCCGGGCCCAGCCGGGACGGCGAGAGCAGTCCCGGAGACGTAGCGAGGAGGCTGCCGATCAATACGGGAACGACAGCGGCGAGGATGGCGACGATCAAAGCGGCGGGACCTTACCCGACGCCGGGCCCCTCCAGATCGCTCAGAACGCGCTCGTGAAAGCCCGGGAACTCCTCGAAGTACTCGGGGTGGGCGCGAAACTGGTCGAGCGACAGCGTTCCGCCGGTTCCCTCGTGCCCTCGCTTCTTCACGTTGTCGTGTGCTCCCACTTCGAAGTAGAGGCCCTCGGGCCTCAGCTCCATCTCCACCCGCTGCCCATCGTGGACCGCCCTCCATCGCGTCGTCATGGTCATCCTCCCAGCCTCCTGAGCTCTTCGCCCAGCGCCTCCACCGCCACCAGCAGCTCCCCCGCCGCCGCGTCCGGCGACCCCTCGCTGGTATCCAGCACCAGGTCGGCCTGCCCGTACAGCGGCTCGCGCTCGGCGAGCATCGCCCGCAGCTCCTCCATGGGGCGCTCCCGAGCCGCCATGGGGCGCTCGTCCCCCTGACCCAGAACTCGATTCATGTGTTCTTCGGGAGTCGCCCGAAGCCACACCGTCATGCAGCGCTGGCGGATGAGGGCGAAGGCAGGGCTGTTGCGGACGACTCCCCCACTCGGCGCGAGGACCATGGGCTGCCCGCGGCCGAGCAGCTCCCCGATGCACAAGGCCTCGAGGCGCCGGTAGTAGTCCTCGCCGTGCACGGTGAAGATCTGGGCGAGATCGAGGCCCGCGAACTCCGTCACCGCCTCGTCGACCTCCACGAACGGCCAGCGAAGTGCGTCCGCGAGCAGCCTTCCAATCGTGCTCTTGCCAGCGCCTCGCATGCCCAGCAGCGCCACGGGGCGCTCACGTCCCGACGCCGCGCCCTCGCCCCCGGACCCGCCAGACTTCGCCACCATCGCCAGCCACTGGCGGTCTGCGATGAGCTCGCCGGGGTCCATCCCCAGCACCCGCGCGACGGAGTCCAGGCGCCCAATGGCGATGTTGGCCTGCCCGTTCTCGAGCTGGCTGATGAATCGAGGAGAGAGCCCCGCCCGGTCCGCGAGTTCCTTGGCCGTGATCCCCAACTGGCTCCGCCTCGATCGAACACGACGGGCCGCGCGCTGAAGAATAGGGAGGGTCTCGCTCATTCGCGAAGCACTATAGTGCATCGGCAGACGCACGCGCATGCATTATCTTGCAAGCCTGCCGATCGATCTCTACCCTTGCCGCCATGGCCGCAGATCAACCGCACCCGACCGTCTCCTTCCAGACCCACCCCGACCGCTACAAGCACCTGATGCTCAGCGTCGACGGGCCCATCGCGCGCATCTCGCTGAACGTGCTGGAGGAGGGCGGCCTGCGGCCGGACGACTACACCCTCAAGCTCAACAGCTACGACGTGGGCGTCGACATCGAGCTCGCGGACGCCGTGCAGCGCCTGCGCTTCGAGCACCCCGAGGTCGCGTGCGTGATCCTCACGAGCGCCATCTCCGGCGTGTTCTGCTCCGGCGCGAACATCTTCATGCTCGGCACCTCGGCCCACGCGTTCAAGGTGAACTTCTGCAAGTACACCAACGAGACCCGCCTCTACATCGAGGACGCCTCGGAGAACTCCGGCCAGCGCTACATCGCGGCCCTCAATGGCGTCGCGTCGGGCGGCGGCTACGAGTTGCCCCTGGCCTGCGAGGAGATCTACCTCGTGGACGACCGCCGCTCCGCAGTCGCCCTGCCCGAGGTGCCCTTCCTCGGCGTGCTCCCCGGCACCGGCGGTCTCACCCGCGTGGTCGACAAGCGCAAGGTGCGCCGCGACCGGGCCGACATCTTCAGCACCCTGGCGGAGGGCATCAAGGGCAAGCGCGCCGTGAAGTGGAACCTCGTGGACGGGGTCTACCCGCTGAGCAAGTTCGACGACGCCATCCAGGCCCGCGCGTCGGAGATCGCTGGCGATGGACACACCGGCAACGTCGGCATCACCCTCCCCAACATCACGGCCGACGTCGATGAGGACGGCAACCGCACCTACGAGCACGTCACCCTGACCTTCGGCCCCGAGCCTCGCGTGGCGACGCTGACGGTCAAGGCGCCGACCTCGGTCCCCGACCTGCCGGCCAACCCCGCAGACCTCGGCGACACCTGGTGGGCCCTGAAGGCCTTCCGTGAGCTGGACGACGCGCTGCTGCACCTGCGCTTCAACCATCTCGGCACCGGGCTCGTGCTCCTCAAGACCGAGGGAGACGCCGCCAACGTGCTCGCCACGGACGCCCAACTGCTCGCCAACCAGGACAACTGGTACGTGCGCGAAGTCACTCTGAACATGAAGCGCGTGCTCAAGCGCCTCGACTTGACGGCAAAGACCTTCTTCGCCCTCATCGAGGAAGGCTCGGCGTTCGCAGGCAGCCTGCTCGAGGTCGCCCTCGCCGCCGACCGCCAGTACATGTTCGAGGAGGACGGCAACGCCATCGGCCTCAGCGGTCTGAACTTCGGGACCTTCCCCATGAGCAACGGCCTCACTCGCCTCGAGACGCGCTTCCTCGGCGAGCCCGAGCACCCGGCGAAGCTCAAGGACGCCATCGGCGAGAGCATCGACGCCGACGACGCCATGGACCTGGGCCTCGTCACCGACGCCTACGACGACATCGACTGGGAAGACGAGATGCGCCTCGTGATTGAGGAGCGCGCGTCCATGTCTCCCGACGCCCTCACCGGCATGGAAGCGAACCTGCGCTTCGCCGGTCCCGAGACCATGGAGACGAAGATCTTCGGCCGGCTCACCGCCTGGCAGAACTGGATCTTCCAGCGCCCCAACGCGGTGGGACCCAAGGGCGCGCTGACGCTCTACGGCCGCCCCGAGACCGCCGAATACGACTTCAACCGAACCTGATCCGCCCTGGGGCACCGCCCCGAAAGGAGACCGCGATGCGCGTCGACCTCGACAGCAAGATTCCGAACAACGTCGGCCTGTCCGATGACCGCAAGCTCCAGCGTGCCCTCGAGGCCTGGCAGCCGAACTTCATCAACTGGTGGATGGACATGGGGCCCGAGGGCTTCCAGATGGACCAGATCTACCTGCGCACGGCGGTGTCCGTGGACAGCAAGGGCTGGGCTCACTTCGAGCACGTCAAGATGCCCGACTACCGCTGGGGCATCTTCCTGACGCCCAACGAGGAAGAGAAGCTCATCAACTTCGGCGACAACATGGGGCAGCCCGCCTGGGACAAGGTCCCCGGCGACTGGCGCACCGAGCTGCGCCGCATCATCGTGACCCAGGCGGACACCGAGCCCGCGTCCGTGGAGCAGCAGCGCCTGTTGGGCCAGTGCGCGCCGTCCATGTACGACCTGCGCAACCTGTTCCAGGTGAACGTCGAGGAGGGCCGTCACCTCTGGGCGATGGTGTACCTGCTGCACAAGTACTTCGGCCGTGACGGACGCGAGGAGGGCGAGGACCTGCTGGTGCGTCGCTCCGGCAACGTCGACAGCCCCCGGATCCTGGGCGCCTTCAACGAGCCCATCGCTGACTGGCTGAGCTTCTTCTGCTTCACCTACTTCACGGACCGCGACGGCAAGTACCAGCTCGCCTCCCTCGCCGAGTCGGGCTTCGACCCGCTGGCTCGGTCCTGCCGCTTCATGCTCACCGAGGAGGCGCACCACATGTTCGTGGGCGAGACCGGCGTGAGCCGCGTCATCCAGCGCACCTGCGAGCTGATGAAGGAGGCCCCCGGCGAGGACGTCACCACCCGCGGCGGCATCCCGCTGGACATCATCCAGAAGTACGTCAACCGCTGGTTCTCCGTCTCCATGGACCTCTTCGGTGGAGAGGACAGCAGCAACGCTGCCGCCTACTTCGCCGCCGGCCTCAAGGGCCGCTTCAACGAGACGAAGCCCGGCAAGTACGCCGACCACCTCGCCCTGGACCAGGTCTACGAGACGCAGAAGCCCAAGGGCGACGGCGCCACCGAGAACGTCGAGGTGCCCCTACGCCGCGCCATGAACCTGCTGCTTCGGGACGAGTACAAGGTGGACTGCCAGAAGGGCGTCGACCGCTGGAACAAGGTGATCAAGCGCGCCGGCATCAACTTCCAGATCGTGCTGCCCAGCGAGCGCTTCCACCGCAACCAGGGCATGTGGGCCAACCAGCCCTGGGACCCGTCCGGCAACTGGATCGGGCAGGAGGCCTACGACAAGCGCATCGGCGATTGGATCGCCACCGAGGCGGACACCCAGTACATCGCCTCACTCATGAAGCCCGTGTACGAGGTGGGCAAGATCGCGCCGTGGATCGCGCCTCCGCGCACCGGCCTCAACGGCAACGGATTCGACTTCGAGTACGTGAAGTTCTCCGACGACCCCTACGCCCGCATCTGAGCCAGGAGACGGAATGACTCGCGTCCTCAAAAGCTACCTGTCCGGCACCTTCGTGGCCGGCACGGGCCGCGCCGCCAAGCTGTACGACCCCGCCCGGGGCACCGTCGTCGCCGAGACCTCCACCGAGGGCCTCGACATCGCCGGGGCCCTGGACTACGCCCGCGACGTGGGTGGTCCCGCCCTGCGCGAATTGACCTTCGCTCAGCGCGGCGAGCTCCTGAGCGCCATGGCCTCGGCCCTGCACGAGTACCGGGACGAGCTGCTCGATCTCGCACGCCTCAACGGTGGAAACACGCGAGGCGACGCGAAGTTCGACATCGACGGCTGCACCGGGACCCTGGCCTTTTACGGAAAGCTCGGCGGCACCCTCGGGGACCGCACGTTCTTCGTGGACGGCGAGAGCGAGCAGCTGGCGCGCAACCCGCGGTACATCGGGCAGCACATCCGCGTGCCCCGGCACGGCGTCGCAGTGCACATCAACGCCTTCAACTTCCCCGGCTGGGGATTCGGCGAGAAGGCAGCGGTCGCCTTGCTCGCGGGCATGCCTGTGCTCTGCAAGCCGGGGACGTCGACGTCCCTCGTGACCGCGCGCATGTTCGAGATCCTGGCGGCGGCAGACGTGCTGCCGAAGGGCGCGGTGTCCCTGCTCTGCGGCTCTGCCGGCTCCCTGCTGGACCACCTTGGACCCCAGGACGCCGTGGCGTTCACGGGCAGCTCGGGGACGGGCGCCATGATTCGGGGCCGCGCGAACCTGCTCGCCGCCGGCGTTCCGGTGAACGTGGAGGCGGACAGCCTGAACTCCGCGGTGCTCGGACCCGACGTGGACGACGAGTCCGAGACCTTCGACATGTTCGTGCGTGAGACAGCGCGGGACATGTGGCAGAAGGCCGGCCAGAAGTGCACTGCCATCCGCCGCATCTACGTTCCAAGGGAGAGCCTGGACGACGTCCGCGAGGCGCTCATCGGCGAGATTCAGCGCAACCTCGTGGGCGACCCTGGCCTCAAGCAGGTGCGCGTGGGACCCGTCGCGACGGCGCAGCAGCACCGCGACGTCAAGGAGGGCATCCAGACCCTCGCGAAGGAGGGACGCTTCGTCTACGGCGACGGCGGCCCCGGCACGTTGGAAGGCGAAGGCCTCGAGAACGGCTACTTCGTCGGCCCCACGCTGCTCGAGGTGGACGGCCCCGGCCCCGGCGCGGTGCATGACCTCGAGGTCTTCGGCCCCGTGCAAACGCTCATTCCCTACGACGGGACCGCGGCCGAGGCCATCCCGTCGGTGGCCCGCGGCAAGGGAAGCCTCGTGTCGTCGGTCTACACGGACGACAAGAACTTCGCCCGCGACATGATCCTCGGGCTCGCGCCCTACAACGGGCGTCTGCACCTCGGCGGACGCAAGGTGGCGGACCACAGCCCCGGCCCTGGAACGGTGCTCCCCCAGATGGTGCACGGTGGTCCTGGGCGAGCTGGCGGCGGTGAGGAGCTGGGCGGAGTGCGTGGCCTGCACTTCTACATGCAGCGCACCGCGGTCCAGGGTCTCAAGCCCCTCATCGAGCGGATCGCCGGGGTCTGACGGAGCTTGGGGAGGAGATCGCGGTCTGATAGAAGCCCGGCATGCGCAACTACCTCGCTCGCTCCTGGTTTGTCCTCCTCCTCCTCGCGGCGCTGCTGGTCGTGGACGGGTGCACGAACCTGCGCGGCGGACGTGGCGGCAACTGCGACGACGACGACGACGACGACTCCGCGTCCAACGACGATGACTCCGCTGCCAGCGACGACGACGACGCCAGCGACGACGACGACGCCAGCGACGACGACGACGCCAGCGACGACGACGACGCCAGCCACGGGGACGACGACGACGCCAGC
>JAGSHC010000150.1 GCA_023954745.1 Deltaproteobacteria bacterium
AGTCGCACATCACCGCGGCGAAGGGCACGGACACCACCATCTTCCTCGAGATTCTGTCGGGGCCGTACCTGGTCCAGCCAGCAGACGAGGCCTTCGACGGGGGAGAGCGCCCCATCAACGTCGAGGCTCGAAACCTGATGTGGCTGTCCGCCGCCGACGCCGAGTGGGTGGGTGACGCTGGGCCGCAGGTCGCGTACTTGTGGGGCAAAGTCGCCGCCGGCGAGACCCACGGCAGCTTCCTCAAGCTGCCCCCCGGCTACGCGGGCACCCTGAGCACAAAAGCCCCCCTCTTGCGGGTCGTGACGACCCAGGGCTCGACCGAGGTCGCCCTCTCGGGGCAGAAGGCGAGCCAGCGACTCGAGCCGGGCAGCTACTTCGCCTCGAAGGGAGAGGCAGCTCACTCGGTGTCCTGCGTGGGCGATGGGGACTGCATCCTCTACGTCCACGCCGAGGGCAAGTACGGGGTGGCGGCGCGGTAGTCCGCCAGGGCGCAACGCCCCGCGGGCCCAGCCTCGATTAGAGCGAACGAAGGAAGCGCAGCAGCGCCGCGGTGTCTTCTTCGGTGAGCGCCTCGAACGCCTCTCGCGCGGCGGAGCCCTCCCCACCGTGCCAGAGCACCGCCTCGGTGAGGGTCCGGGCGCGTCCGTCGTGCAGGTAGCTCTCCGACGGCGTGCAGCTCTCGCTCTGCTCCGGCCCCATCACGCCGCCAGTCACACAAGGGCCGAGTCCGAGCCCCCACAGCGGCGCCGTGCGCCACTCGGCGCCGGAGGCGTCCCCCTCACCGAGGTTGTCGGCCATGGCTGGGCCCAAGTCGTGCAGCAGGAGGTCGGTGTAGGGGGCGATGGTCTGCGCCCGGAGCTCAGCCAGTGGGTGGTAGGGGCTCGTCGTATAGGACGCTCGGTGGCACCCATCGCAGCCCGCCGCGCCAAACACCTCTTCGCCCGCCAGAGCCTCGGCATCGTCGAGGTCGCGCCGGGCCCGGACTCCCAGGAGTGAGACGTACTTCACGAGGTCGGCCAGGTGCTCGTCGCTCAGCTCCGCGCCGTCCTCGTCCCCGCAGCCCTCTTGCTCCGCTCCGCAGTCGGGCTCCGGCAGGACAGAGGTCATCACGCCCATGTCCGTGTTCAGCGCTCCGGCTACCTGGTGGCGCGTGCTCGTACTCGCCGCCTTCCATCCAAACCGCCCCAGTCGAAGCTCGCCCGTCTCCGGGTCGGGGACGCGCTGGGCACGCCCGGAGATGCCATCCCCGTCTTCGTCGTCGGGGTCTTCCCAGTCGAGGATGTCCGCTTCGGGGATGGACTCGAGCAATCCAATGCCGACGATCTGCGGGGCGAGGCGCGCCGAGAAGAGCTCGGGAGCTTCGTCTTCAAACGAGTAGACGGGCGAACGAAGACCGTCGTCCTCGACCCACTCGGAGATGACCACGCCGCCCTCACCCGAGCCCGTCGTGCCGTTGGGCTGGAGCACCCGTCCCAGCTGCGGGTGGGGCTCTCCGTCTCCCGCCGCGACCTTGAACACCCACTTGTCCAGAGGCTCGCCGGGACCGACGACCTCCGCCCGCCCGTTCCGGCGGTGACACCCATCGCAGGACGTGTGCACGTAGTTGGGACCCACGAGGCCCACCAGCTCTCCGAACGTGCCGTTGGCGGCGCTCTCGTCGTGACTGCCGTCCTGCATGTTGGTGTGATGGACCCGCCGCCCCCGCACGAAGCGCTGCCCGTTGAGGCTCGAGAGGTTCGTGGGCATCTGCATGAAGTGGTTGTCGGGCTCGTCGGAGTACTGGTAGGGCAGCGTCGTGCGACCTCCGAGCCACCCCTTCTCGTCGATGGGCTCGCTGTCTTCGCGCCGGGAGCCCGGGTTCGCGAAGTCGCCTACTGCCTTCCAGGGGACCACACCGCCGACCCCCACGGCGTACAGGCCGGTGGTGCCGTAGTAGTTCTGGCGCTCGCCGGGGGCTCCGTCGAGGAACTGGCTCGCTTCGAACTCCATGTACTGGCCCACGGCGAGGGGCATGTTGGCTCCCAGGTCGAAGCCCGAGTCCATCACGAAGCTGTACTTGTATTGGGTTCCTGAGCCGTCGATCTGATCGTGGTCGATGTCGAAGGTGCCGGGGCCCTCCTCGGAGAGCGTGGGGGCGTAGTTCCCCGAGTAGGTGGCGACCGTGTTCAGGCCGAGGTACCAGGCCCGAAACTCGGGGATCGTGAGGCGCCACTCCGTGACCATGGACACCTCGATGGTGTCGCCACCCCGAGCGACGTAGTCCACGAACCGCATCCGGGCGGTGCGGTGATGCCAGTACTGCGCGAGAAAGTGGTCGTAGCTCTGGAACTGGTCCTCCCGGGCATGGCGGTCGCGGCCCCGATCTGCGAAGCGCGTGATGACCGCATCCTCTGTCTCCACGATCCAATCGGGCTCGAGGAGCGTGTCCTCGTCGTACAGCGGGATGACCTCCCCCGGCGGCTCGTCGTCCACGATGGGGGGCTGGTCGGGGTTCGGAGGACGCTGCCGGTCTGAGACCGGGGCGGGGGCGGAGATCGCAGGTCCGTCGGGGGCACTGATCTCGCAGCCGGGCAGGAGGAGCACCAGGATGAGTGGGGTCAGTCGCATGGTGGCCCTCCAGTCGGGATGCGGACTCCGGGGACTGAACATAGCCAGACCGGCGGCCCCTGGCCCTCCCGCGTCGATTCGCACGTCGAACCTGCGACCGTCATGGATAGCCTTCCCCCAGTCTGGGATTGTGTCGCCCCCCACCACGTCAACAGCCCAGGCCCATCGGCCCCGGAGGATCGAATGACCCTGCTCGACACACACGGAATCCGCGTGGAGAACGTCATCCGCAACCCGCACCCGCCCGTGCTCTACGAGCACGCCCTGCGGTTCGAGGAGGGCAGCGCGATCACGGCCCGCGGCTCGCTCGTCGCGATGTCCGGCGAGAAGACCGGTCGAAGCCCCACCGACAAGCGGATCGTCGATGAGCCCACCACCACGGACGAGGTCTGGTGGGGGCCGGTGAACATGCCCATCGACGAGAACACGTTTCTCATCAACCGCGAGCGGGCCATCGACTACCTCAACACCTGCGAGCGGCTGTACGTCATCGACGGCTACGCGGGCTGGGATCCGAAGTATCGCAAGAAGATCCGCATCGTCTGCGCCCGGGCGTATCACGCGCTGTTCATGCGCAACATGCTGATTCGGCCCACCGCCGAGCAGTTGGCCGAGTTTGGCGACCCCGATTACGTCGTGTTCAACGGTGGCGGCTTCCCGGCCAACCGCCACACGACGGGGATGACGTCGAAGACCTCTGTCGCCCTGCACTTCGCCCGCAAGGAGTTCGTCATCCTCGGCACGCAGTACGCGGGCGAGATGAAGAAGGGCGTCTTCACGATCATGAACTACCTGATGCCCAAGATCGGGGTGCTGTCGATGCACTGCTCGGCCACCGAGGGCAAGGAGCACGGAGACGCGTCCATCCTCTTCGGTCTGTCGGGGACGGGCAAGACGACGCTCTCGGCGGACAGCAAGCGCTACCTCATCGGCGACGACGAGCACTGCTGGACCGACGAGGGCGTCTTCAACATCGAGGGCGGCTGCTACGCCAAGGCCATCGACCTCAGCCCCGAGCAGGAGCCTGAGATCTACGACGCCCTCACGTTCGGCTCCATCCAGGAGAACGTGCTCCTGGATCCCGAGACCCGGGCGGTGCAATACCACGACACC
Organism: Deltaproteobacteria bacterium; assembly: GCA_023954745.1. Taxonomy (GTDB): domain Bacteria; phylum Myxococcota_A; class UBA796; order UBA9615; family UBA9615; genus JAGSHC01. Next base: position 3,721 of record JAGSHC010000150.1, read on the forward strand.
TCCATCACGAAGAACACCCGCGGCAGCTACCCCGTCGAGCACATCCCCAGCGCGAAGATCCCTTGTGTCACGGGGCACCCCAAGAACGTGATCATGCTGACGTGCGATGCGTTCGGCGTGCTACCTCCCGTCGCGAAGCTCACGCCGGCCCAGGCCATGTATCACTTCATCAGCGGGTACACGGCGAAGGTGGCGGGCACCGAGATGGGGGTGACGGACCCCGAAGCCACGTTCTCACCGTGCTTTGGCGGCCCCTTCCTGGTGTGGCACCCGGCGAAGTACGCCGAGCTGCTCGCGAAGCGCATCGAGGACAACGGCGCCGACGTCTGGCTCGTGAACACCGGCTGGAGCGGGGGACCGTTTGGGGTCGGTGCGCGCATGAAGCTGGCCTACACCCGCGCCATCATCGACGGCATCCACTCAGGGGAGCTCGCCGCGGCGGCGACCGTGTCGGACCCGATCTTCGGCTTCGAGCTCCCCACCTCCTGCGCCGGCGTGCCCGACGGGATCCTGGACCCCCGCGGGACTTGGGAGAGCGGTGACGACTACGACGCCACCGCCCGCAAGCTGGGTCGGCTCTTCATCGAGAACTTCGCCAGCTACGCCTCGGGCGCGTCGGCCGAGGTCCTCGAAGCCGGGCCGCACCTGTAGAGCGGCTGAGTCGGCGAGGTCTCGACCCCCCCCAGATTCCTGGGATGGTGGTGCTCGTTGCGTTTCGAGAGTCTGAATGGGCACCCCAACCAGGAGTCCCCATGCGGTCCTTGCTCGTCGCCCTCACGCTCACTGCCCCTCTCACGCTCACGGCTGCTCACGCAGAGACTCTGGACGCGAGCTGGGAGCGCACCACCAATCACCGAGTCGGCGCCTCCGCGGAGACCACGGCGTGGGACCACTACGCGTCGGACGGTGAAGCCTGGAACTGGACCGCCGAGCCAACCCAGGTCTGGCCCCACGTGAGCAGCACGGGGCAGCGGTGGCTCTACACCCTGGACTACGCGGCGGCACCGGGGGTCGAGGGCACCCAGTACTGGTTCCGCACGACCTTGCCCCTGCCCACCGGCCCGGTCAGTCACCTGCGCATCTCCGATGCGCTGCTCGGGGACGCCATCCACCTGAACTCGAGCATCACGACCTACCTCGACGGCGCCCGAGACGCCCTGTGGAGCATCTCCGACCCGGCCACCAGCCCCGCGCTCACGAACCGGGACGGGCCTCGCTGGGAGGTCGCCCCGCTGCTCATTGACGTGTGCGACATGGACCTGAGCCAGGGCGTGGAGTTGGCGATTCTCTTTGAGGAGACGTACGGCTGGGGTGGGTTGAGCGAGTTCCGCATCGATACGGTCGACGACGGCCGGTCGTGCGTCACCGGAAGCACCCCCGACAGCGACGGCGACGGTGTTCCCGACGACCAGGACCTCTGCTTGGGCCTCGATGCAAGCGGAGACACGGACAGCGACGGGGTCTGCGATGCCTCGGACAACTGCCCGACAGACCCCAACCCGGGCCAGGCTGACTCGGACAGCGACTCCATCGGGGACGTGTGCGAGACCGACGTCGACGCCGACGGGACCATCGACGACCTCGACAATTGCCCGGCGGTCTTCAATGCGGACCAGGGGGACACCGACGGTGATGGGTTCGGCGACGTGTGCGATGGCGACGACGACGACGACGGAGTCGGCGACGGCTCGGACAACTGCGCCCTGCTCCCCAACGCGGCCCAGACCGACTCCGACGGCGACGGGCAGGGGGACGTGTGTGATGGAGACGACGACGCCGACGACATCGACGACGTGTATGACCTCTGCCCGGGGACGGCGCTCGACGTCGCCGTGAGCGATGACGGCTGCTCGGGCCAGCAACTCGTGAGCCTCGAGTGTGCCGGGCTGTGCGGCGCCCCTACCTACGTGGGCTGCGTGGCTCAGGCATCGAACGATGCGAAGGCCGACGGACTGCTCACGGGGCGAGAGAAGGCGGCCATCGTGCGCCGAGCCGCAAAGGGCTCCTGCAACTGAGGGCGACCCTCAGGAGATCCCGTGCCGCCGCTTGTACTGGGACTCGATGCGCTGGGCCACAGGCCGGGGCAGACCGAGCCGGTCGGCGGCGGACAGGGCCTCCTCGCGGAGCGCCTCGTCAGCGACTCCGCCGGACCACGCCTCCGCGAAGCCATGCTCCAGCACGAAGCCAGCAGCAGCGTTCCGCATCGCCTTGCCCCGCGCCACCGAGACCCCGAGGCCACGGGCAAATCGGCGGCAGGTCTCCTGCTCTTCCTTCGCGAGCTCGTCATCGCAGAAGGCCAGGCCCCAAGCCAGCATCAACATCGACTCACGCACCGCCCCCTCACTCACGCTCCGGAGATCCGCGTCGCTGAGGGCAGGGCCGTCGATGAGCGCATCGACTCCCATGTCGGGGGGGAGGAAGGTCCCCAGGAACTCACGCTCGTCCTCACCGACGTCGCCATCGGCGCCAGCGAGCTCCACCAGCATGCGCGCCAGCACCCCGAGGTCGGCGCGCTGGTGGATGGGGGCGCTGTCCAGCTGCTCGTGAAACGGGCCCTGCGGCACCGCCGCCGCGCTGCTCAGGACCCAGGCATCCCCGTCCCAGGAGAACCGGTCCGCGACGCTGCGGAACGCTTGCAGGATCGCGGCCTGCTTCTCCTTGTCGGAGTACTTGCTGTCGATGGCGGAGCTGAGGCTCTGGACGGCGGAGCGAGCCTGACTCCCCGCCATCTTGCTCAGGATGTTCACGTCGCCCAGCGCCGAGTTGACGGCCCGTGAGATGGCGAACCCGAGGTGGGACAGCAGCTTGCGCTGGGCGGTCGCTCGGGTCGCGCCGGCGAGGTCCTTGCCGCGCTGGAGCGGCGCAGACGCTTGGACCGGGTCTCCGCCTGCGGCGTCCTGGAAGACGACCATCATCACCGTCCCCTTCTGTTCAGAGGAGCTCACGAGGGGGGCGATTGAGGCGTAGTCCACGTTCATGAGGAGGGGTATATCACGCAGCCAGGGTCCTCCCATGCCGGTCCATGCCCCCCACAGGAGGAGACCAGGGCGCCCTCCAGGGAGGCCCCTGGCGCGGCTATCGTCGCACCAATGACGGCACCGCTCCCCCTGACCCGTATCCGCGCCATCCAAGGCGCAGGCCTCCGATCACCTCTGGCGGGGCGGACCGTACGCACCCGCGGAGTGGTCACGGGCCACGCGCGCAAGGGCTACTTCGTGCAGGACCCCGTGGGCTCGCCGGACCCTCTCGTCTCCGACGCGCTGTTTGTCTACAGCCCGCAGCGCAAGGCTCGGGTCGGCCTGCACCTCGAGCTGGAAGGACGCGTGGTGGACTACGTCCAGGGCGACAACGGGCGCCCGACGACCCAGCTCAAGGCCTTCGAGGCGAAGCTCGTCCCCGGGGACGCTCCCTCCATCGAGCCCGTGTGGCTCACGGCGGACTTCCTCCCGGACAACGAGGAGCAGCTGGCGCGGGTGCTCAATGGTCTCGAGGGAATGCTGGTGGGGATTCCGAAGGGCTCGACCTTCGTGGCGCCGAGCAATCCGTTCGGGGACTACGTGTGCGCCCCCCCTGGCTTGCGTGGTCTCCGCACCGAGCACGGCGGCATCGTCATCGATCCCGCGCGCCCCCAACGCTGGCTCCCGGGCTTCCGCGTGCTGGACTACGACCGGGCCCCGGTGGTGCACGTGGGGAGCACGCTGCTCACGCCGGTCGTCGGGCCGCTGAACTACCGCTCCGAGGCCTATCAGATCGTCGCGCGCGGAGGCGTTGAGGTGGAGGACGCCCCGCTGGTGCGCTCCAAGGCATCACTCACCAGCGATGGCTCCGGCATCACCATCCTCACGCTCAACGGCTTCAACCTCGACGTGCACGTCGAGAGGGCCGAGGCGGTGAAGGACCCCGACCGCGACATCGACGATGACCGGCTCTACGGCCGGTTCGACATGCTCGCCCGCGCCATCGCCCGGCAGGCGGGAGCGCCCGACATCGTCGCCCTCCAGGAGATCCAGGACAACGACGGCGCGGAGCTCACGGCGGTGGTCGACGCGTCCGAAACCTACAAGCAGCTGGTCAAGGACGTGCTCCGGCTCGGCGGCCCGAAGTACCGATGGGCGGACATCCCTCCTGAGGTGGACGGCGACGGCGGTCAGCCCGGCGGGAACATCCGCAACGGCTTCCTCTACAACCCGAAGCGGGTGGAGCTGCGTCGGAAGTCGATGCGGCGCATCGGCGAGGACGAACCGGCCTTCGAGGGCTCGCGCAAGCCGCTGCTCGCCCACTTCGACGTGCTGGCGCATCACCGCGACATCGTGGTCGTCAACGTGCACCTGGCGAGCAAGCGCCACCAACACAGCGTGTTCGCGCCGGAGAACCCCGGCTTCGATGCCAAGGAGGAGAAGCGCGTCGCCCAGGCCCGACTCATCCGCGAAGCCCTCAACGGCGTTCGCGAGGCCGACCTGGACTACTACGTCACCGGCGACTTCAACGACTTCGAGTTCAGCCCCACCCTGCGCGCGCTCTGCGGAGACGACAGCGTGAACATGGTGGAGACCCTCCACCCCGCTGAGCGATACGACTACAACCACCGGGGCCAACTCCAGGTGTTGATGCACGGGGTGGTGTGCAAGCGCGCCTTCGATGCGGGGGCGGTGGAGTACGAGATCCTCCACGGCAACGAGCTGACCGGCGTCGATCCGGGGGGGATGGGCGGCAAGGCGAGCGACCACGCCTATGTGTTGGCGCGGATGGACCTCCGATGGCGCAGCCAGGGGGAGGCGGATTGGCCCGCTGAGACCGTCAAATGTTGATGGACTGGGGGATCAGCGAGGGGAGCAGGTAGCTGTAGCTCGGGCGGGTCTGATTTCGAGCCTTGATTGTGCTCTCCACCGTCCCGAGGGCGGCCTGGTACGCGTTGAGATGGTCGGAGACCTGCGGTGGGAACGCGCCGGCTCCGTAGGCGCCGAGGTTCGTGTGGTGGACCATGCCCAGCAGGACCGTGAGCCCCAACTGTTCACGCGCGAGGCTGTGCCCCGGCAGCATCGCGAGGAGGTTGCGGGGGTCGCCGCCTGCACCCTGGGCGATGGGACCCACCAGGGCGCCCGCCATGTTGGGCGGGTACGACATCAGGTCGCGCTGGGGGAAGTTCACCGCGGCGTGCTGTCCGCTGCCGTTCCACATGATCTGCGTGAGCATGGTCGTCAGGTACGACCGAGTCGAGACGCCGCCTCCTGCCTCACCGACGCCGCCGATGCCCCCGCCGACCAGGTTTCCGGACCCGTCGTCCACCTTGAACTGACCCACCTGGCGCACGAACGCCTGCAGCTCGGTGTCGGCCACGACGTCCGCATCAGACCCGTAGAACGTGTGCACGTAGGCAGTGACCCAGTCGTGCATGGCTCCCCACACCAGCAGCGCGTCGTCGCGGTAGGGGTAGTCGGGGAGGAGGTCGGCGTCGGCCATGCCTCGCCGCGCCAGGTCGTTGGCCAGGATGGAGGCGTTGAAGTCGTAGCCCTGGACTGCCTTCCCGGTGATGGCCACTCCGCTCCCGATGGTGGAGTTGAGGATGGTGTCGACCCCGCCTCCGGGGCTCACCAGGCTCTTGTCAGCCGAGGTGTTGATGAAGAAGGTGCCCTCGAAGTGAGGGTGCAGCAGGCGATAGAGAGGGTGGCGGCTGGCGAGGCAGTTGTGCATCGCCAACGCAAACGCCTCCTGGACGAGGTGGGTGAGCCCGAGGTGGCTGACCACTTCGTGCACGTTGAAGTCCGCACACTGCACGGCGGTCCGGGCCTCCACCCAGTTCATGCCGTCGCTGGGCGTGAAGACGCGATGTGCACCGCCGTGGGTTCCGTTGGGGAAGAGCTGAATGGCCACCGGGCTGAGGACCTTGTTGGGGCCGTGCACGGCGAAGAGGGCGAGGGGAGCCGCCGGGGTCTTGGGCTGGCCAGTGGTGGCGTAGGAGGCCTCGCGGGCCTTGTAGGCGGCGTCCCAGCCTCGAGGGTCGGTGTCGTAGTCGATGTCGATGCCAGGAGGGACCGGAAAGCTGCCGGGGGTCGCGTCCACCAACTCGCGGTACTCGGCGAGGAACAGACGCCCCTCCTTGAGGGCTGCTTCGAGGGTGTCGTCGCCGCCGATGGCTGCGGCGTAGTGGGCCTCGGACACACCGAAGTCGTCCGGGATGCCGGTGGAGGGGTCCACCTGCCGGGTCCAAGCGGGGTTGGAGCCGGCCACCCGCGCCCGAGCGAACGTGTCGTCCAAGAAGCACTCCGACGCGACATCGGGCACGCGCCACTCTTGATAGAGATCGGCGAACTGCGCCACCTGCTTCGCCGAGTGGGTGTCCACCTCCTCCTCCTTGCCGGAGACGTGGTCGAACAAGTCGCCGACGAAGTTCTCCCCGGCCCCGAGCAGCCGGCCGAGCAACCCCTTGTGGTCTGGGTGGCTTGGGTCTGAGCGCTCCGCGTCGCCTTTGATCTTGGCGCTGTTCAACGAGATGCTCACCCCCGCCGCAGCGGCCTCGGCGGCCCACTCTGGCGAGGGGAGCTCGGCAAGGGGCAGCTTCTCGAGCATGGCCAGCCCGCGGATGTTGGGCTTGTCGTAGGTGTACCGGTACGAGTCTCGGGCCTTCTCGAGGTCCCTCGCGCGGGGGCCCTCCCGGTCGTCGTTCTGCGGAAGGCTCAGCTTGGGCGGGTTCTTCAGGCGCGACATCGTAGGTCCCCCAGGTGGGGCCTTCTCGACCCCATTCGTGATGCCGGGACGGTACCAAGGGTCCTTGCTCAGGATTCAGCCGGAGTTTCGACAGCCGAGCGTTCCTGTCGTCGTCGCGAGGGCGGGGGGCTCTCTCGATTTGGGCGAAATCACGATCAATGGCTTGAGGTTGGGCTCAAAGGCTCATATTCATTACGAATGCTGGCAGCCGGATTTGAGGAGTTCGTGTCCATCGTCGACAGCGGGAGCGTGACCGGAGCGGCGGAGGCCCTTGGGGTGCCACGTCCTACCGTGAGCAAGCGGCTCGCCCGCTTGGAGGAGCGCCTCGGAGTGCGGCTGCTCCACAGGACCACGCGCAGAATGAAGCTCACCGAGCATGGGGAGCTGCTGTACGAGAGGGCGCGACGGGTCGTGCATGCGGCCCGGGAGGCGGAGTCGGCGGTGCAGCGCATCGACAATGTCCCGCGCGGGCTGCTGCGGGTTCAGATTCCCCCCAGGGTTCCCGCGGGAACCTTCACCCAGTGGCTCGCCGAGTTTCTGGAGGAGTACCCCGAGGTGAGCCTGGATGTGGTCGGGACCGACGTACACGTCGACCTCGTTGCCGAAGGCTTCGATGTGGCTCTTCGGTACGGCCAGATCAAGGACACCTCGTTGGTGTCGCGCACCCTGGTCGTCAACTCGCAGATCGCGGTCGCGTCCAAGGAGTACCTCGACACCCACGGGACTCCGGAGACCGCCGCCGACCTGGCAGACCACAACTGCATCATCGGGTACACCGGGAGCAATATCCCGAACCCACGCTGGCCTCTGTTGGCCGGCGGTTGGTGCCATGTGGGCGGCAAGCTCATGACCAACCACGGAGGATTGCGCCTCGAAGCCGCGAAGCGCCACCTGGGGATCGCCATGGTGGTCGACCGGAACGCCCAGGCCCTGGTGGCGACGGGGGAGCTGTTGCACGTGCTCCCCGGAATCCTCGGCCGTGAGGACCGAGCGAGGCTGGTCTACCCCGATCGTGGCTTCCTCGATCCGAAGGTGCGGGCGTTCATCGACTTCATCGTCGCGCGGCTGACCGCGCGCAGGGCCGGGGGCGCCCAGGGGCAGTCCACCGCGTAGAGCGCAGCCTTCACCGCCGACGTTCGGCGGCGGTTTGCAGGAGGGACGGTGGCCGCGCCTGCACTCTGACGGCCTCCCCGGACGTGGGGTGCACGAACCCCACCTCTGCGGCGTGGAGCCGGTAGCCCGGGTCGCCGGGGAGGGCGGTCCCGTCGGGCGACGGCTTCCCTCCGGCTTCGTACAACGGATCCCCGACGAGGGGGTGGCCCTCCGCCGCCGCATGAATGCGGATCTGGTGGGGGCGCCCGGTGGCGATGGTGACGTCGGCCAGGAAGCAGCCGTTCCTCCGCTCGAGGACCGTGAACTGGGACGAGGCGGGGCGCCCGCCGGGGGTGGCGGCGTGCAGAGTGCCCAGGGGCGGGTAGGCGACGGGGCCGATGGGCGCGGCGACGGCGAAGGACTCCTCATCGGGAGAGCCGCTCGCCAACGCGCGGTAGCGCTTGTGGACGGAGCGTGCGACGAACTGGGCGGTGAGGGCGGCCCCGGCCTGGGGCGTCCGAGCGCACACCACGGCGCCCGAGGTCCAGCGTCCCAGCCGATGCATCGGGGAGGCGCTGGGGGCCAGGAGATGCACCTGGTGGAGCAGCGTGTGTTGGAGGAAGCCCCCGCCGGGCATCGTGGGCAGGCCTGCGGGCTTCGCCACGACGAGCACGCCAGCGTGGTCGTAGAGCACGGGCAGGTCGAGGGGCGCGCTGGGCTCCTCCCAGGGAGCGCGGTGGTATTCGAGCCGCTGGAGTGGTTGGAGCGTGGCGTCGGTCGCGCACGGTGAGCCGTCGAGGAGGACGCGCCCCTCGGCGATGTGTCGACGCCACTGGTCCAGGGTCGAGTGGGTGTACCGCCCGCTGAGGTAGGTGTCCACGGGCTGGCCAGCACCGCGGCGGTCGATGACCTCCTTGTAGATGTAGCCCTCGTTCACGCTTTGATCTCTATCAGACAGCGCCCTGTGCTGGGCGGTCCCGCGGCGGCCCTCGCAGGGGACAGCGGGACGTCGCCGACGCCGTTCTTTGTCGCCGAGACGCGAAGAAGCGCGCCCGGCACTGTCCTCCGAGGCCAGTTTGTGGCATGACGGGGTACCCGCTCGCCCCAATGCGACGAGCCCGGGTTCCAGTCGGGAGCTCCCTCCCGGCCCAAAGAGCCGCGCCGAAGCGCGGCGGATGCAGACGCCGGCCGGGCCCATTGCCCGAGTCGAACCGCCCGCGGGATGCCGTGGGGCCGTGGATCAGATGCCTCGCAGGCAGCTGATGGGGCGGCAGAAGAAGGACCGGACTGAGATGCCCGAGGCTGCTGAAGACGAGATCCTGAACCTCCTGGGCGTCAGCCTGGGGGGCCTGAGCCACGCCGACCTCTGCGACGGCCTCGGACAGCTGGGCGTCAAGCACGTCGGGCGGTTCAAGCACACCGTGCAGACCCTGGTCGGCGTCCTGCGCCCCATGGAGCGCGCAGGCCAGATTCGCATCGACGGCTGGGTGCACGCCCCGGAGGGAACCCACGACCGGATCTGTCGGAGTCTGCTCGACCGGGGGCGCTTTGCAGATGTCGCCCAGGTCGTCACCGACGTCGCTCCCGGCTCCACCTTCGGCAACCGCCTCCAGCGTGGGCCCGACCTGCGGGCCTTGCGTGACATCCGGATCGAGATGTACGCAGGCACCACCGCCCAGACCCTGAAGAGGGCCGCAGCCCTTCAGTCTGGATGGGACGAAGCCGCGTCGAACATCCCGCCCCTGACGGCGGCCATCGTCCCTCCCGTACGCAGGGAGTGGCTCGACTCCCTTCAACCGGCCCTCGCCGATGCCTTGGCTCTCGAGCAGGTCCAACGTCGCCTGGTGGAGCGTCCCACGGGGGAGCTCATGGCCTGGGTTCAGTCCCGCGCCGAGCGCGAAGAGGCTTCGCAGGAGCTTCGCTTCGACTGGGCCAAGCACCTCATCCTCACGGGCGCCTTCGATGAGGCTGAGAAGCTCCTGGTCCCCATGGAGGGCCCGGAGGCCACGTTCCAGCTGGGCCGCCTCTCGATGCTGCGGGGTCGCCGCAAGGCTGCCCTGAAGACGTGGCTGGAGGGACACAAGGACCTCAAGCGTACGACGCGCAAGCAGAAGATCACGTTCACGGGCGTGGGCGGACTTCTGTGGCCCATGGCGCTCCTCTCCACCACCGACCCCGCCTCGGTGCGAAAGGCCACCGAGCAGATCGAGCTGAGCGTCGACGCTGGGGGCATTCCCCACTACCTCGGGCTCGTGGTGACGGCTGGCGCCAAGGGATTGCTGGGAGCGCCTCCTCGACCCATGACCGCCGAGCGCTATCTCGACGCGTCTCCCGACCCCATGTCGTGCTTGATTGCCCGACTCATGGCCCTCCTCCTCGGGGAGCCGGCGGAGCCGTCGGTGCTTGCCCGCATCCTCGAGCACGCCCAGGCCGCGTCGGCCGCAGAGCTCTGGTGGCTCAGCCGCGAGCTGTGGGACGTCTACACCCGGGACGGCGGCTCCGAGCAGCCCAGTGCCGACGTCGCCGCGCGTCTGGCCGAAGTCCCTGGGAAGCCCCTGGGTGCCACCTTCGCTGGCCGCCCCGACTGGGAGCGTCGCTTCAGCGCCCTGGCCGCCCTCAAGCCCAGCCGCACCCGGGGCGGAGAGCGAGAGATGTGGGTCCTCGAGCGCACGGGGTCCGAGGTGAACCTCTCGCTGCTCGTGCAGCGAAAGAGCCAGACGGGCTGGCTGACCGGCACGCCCGTGGACCTCAAGCGCCTCAAGAACCCGCTGCGGCTCGGTTGGCTGAGCAAGCAGGGGCTCGCGGTGGCGGCCTGTCTCCGGGAGGAGAAGGTCGGCTGGGGCGGGGACGGGGAGCTCGAGTACGTACTCAAGCAGCCGGAGGCGCTCTCTGCCCTCGTGGGGCACCCCAACCTCATCGACGGCGCCGGAAATCCTCTGACCCTTCGTCGCGCCACGCCGCGCGTCGTGGTGGAGGACGAAGAGGAGGACATCATCCTCTCCCTCCTGCCTGCGCCGCCGAAGGCCGGCCATGCTCTGCTCGACATCGGGCCCGGCGAAGTGGCGCTGCTCGACTACAGCAAGCACGACTCCGACCTCGTGAAGATCCTCGAGACGCCCCTCGCCGTCCCCGCGACCGAGCGCAAGCGGGTCACTGCGGTCTTGGAGACTCTGTCGGCCCTGGTGCCCATCAGCTCGGACCTCCTGCCAGGCCACAACACCAACCTGCCCGCGGATCCGCGCACGGTGCTTCAGCTCCGCAAGTCGGGCGACAGCGTCGTCGTGCGCGCTCGGGTGCGTCCACTGGGCCCGTCGGGTCCCGGCGTGCGTCCTGGCGAAGGGGCCAAGACCGTCTTCGCCACCATCGACGACCTCCCTGCGCAGACGGATCGCGACCTGAAGGCGGAGCTCGCTGCGCTTGCGGACCTCGTGAAGGCGCACCCGCGGCTCGACGGCCTCGAGGATGGCGGAGAGCTGACGGTCGAAGGTCTGGAAGACAGCCTGGAGCTCATCCTCTCTCTCTCGCCCCTTCAAGACGAGGGGCGCCTCGAGTGGGAGGGCACGAACTCGCTGCGGGTCCTCATGGGGGGAACCCCGCAGATCGCCATCGGGGCAGCCAAGGGCTGGTTCTCGGCCACCGGCTCCGTGGACCTCGACGACGCCGAGGTCGCCGAACTCGCCGAGCTGCTGGCGGGGACGCAGACGGGCCGCTTCGTCGCCCTCGGGGACGGACGCTTCGTGGCCCTGACGGACGCCCTGGCTCGCGGCCTCGAGACCTTGCGCCGATTCGGTGAGGTGCGCGCCAAGGGGGTGCACTTCCACCCCATGGCGTTGCCGATGCTGACGCCGATGCTCGACGAGGCGAAGGGGCGTCGCACCCCAGGCCTCAAGCAGCTCCGGGACCGCATGACGGCGGCCGATGGCGCCGAGCCTCAGGTGCCGTCGGCCCTTCAGGCGGAGCTGCGCGACTACCAGAAGGCGGGCTTCGAGTGGCTCGCGCGACTCTCCTCCTGGGGCGCTGGTGCCTGCCTCGCCGACGACATGGGCCTCGGCAAGACCATCCAGGCGCTGACCCTGCTCTTGCACCGCGCCGACGAGGGCCCTGCCTTGGTGGTGGCCCCCACATCGGTGGCGTTCAACTGGATGGATGAGGCAGCCCGCTTCGCCCCCAGCCTGACGATGCACTCCTTCGGTCCGGGGGACCGGGAAGCGCAGATCGCCGCCCTGGGACCCCGCGACGTCGTGGTCTGTAGCTACGGACTGCTTCAGCGGGAGGCTGAGGTTCTCGGCGGCCGTCGCTGGTCGACGGTGGTGCTCGATGAGGCCCAGGCCATCAAGAACGCCACCACCCTGCGCGCCCGCGCCGCCTTTGGGCTGCAGGCGGACTTCCGCCTCGCCACCACCGGCACCCCGGTGGAGAACCGGCTGGACGAGCTGTGGAGCCTGTTCAAGTTCCTGCTCCCCAACTTCCTGGGGACCAAGAAGCGCTTTGGTGAGCGGTTCGGCACCGGCGAAGGCATCGCCGACCTGCGCAAGATGGTGCGTCCCTTCATCCTCCGACGACTCAAGAGCGAAGTGCTGGACACGCTGCCTCCTCGCACGGACGTGGTGTGGCACGTACAGCCCGGCGAAGAGGAGGCGTCGATCTACGAAGCCCTGCGCATGGCGGCGGCCAAGGAGCTCGAAGGAGCCGCAGACTCGCCGCAGCAGCGGATGCAGGTGCTGTCGTGGATCACGAAGCTCCGTCTTGCCTGCTGCGACCCGCGGCTCGTGCACGAGGGAGCTGGGCCCGGTGCGAAG
>JAGSHC010000415.1 GCA_023954745.1 Deltaproteobacteria bacterium
CGCTCCCGTCGACGTTCCGCCGTCGCCGATGTACGCCAGCACGACGCTGTCCTGGCCCATCAGTTGCTCGGCCCAGGCGATGCCCGCGGCGACCGAGTTCATGGACCCCAGCGGCGAGATCATTCCGACGATGTTGGTCCCGGGAGCGCCGAGGTGGATCCCGGTGTCGCGACCGCGGGTCTGGGAGTCGGCTTTCAAGAACATCTGCAGGAACAAGTCGTCCAGCGAGTGCCCGCGCACGAGATGCGCCCCGAGGGACCGATGCATCGGAACGAGCACGTCGTGCGGCATCAGCGCCGCGGACGTCCCCACTGCGGTGGCTTCGTTGCCCCAGGCAGAGAAGAATTTGGGCTGGACCCCCTGCCGTACATTCTTGATGCAGCGCTCCTCGACGGCGCGCGCAGTCAGCATGTTGCGGAGCAGGAAGGTCAGGAACCGGGGGTCGTCCAGGGAACCTGGGAGCATGGTGGCTGTCCCTCAGAAGGCGCGGACTGCCGCGCTTTGCGGTGCGGACTCTACCGGACCTTGCGTCGTTGTTGACACACGGGGGCCTCGCTTTATGGTGGCGCGCGTTTCCCGTGGACACGGCCCACGATCTCGACGAGTTCGGTCCCACCGGAAGGAAATGGCTTCGACCGCAGGCTCTGCGGCGGAGACCCGAGTTGCACGGCGGCACGCCCGCCCCGCGGAAGGAAAGGTCTGAGATGACCCTTCACGAGAACAAGAACTGGCTTCTGACCCTCACCCTGGCCCTCGGCCTCGCTCTGCCCAGCGTCTCGTACGCTCAGGACGAGGAGGAAGAGGAGGACGACCCCTTCGGAGACCTCGAGGAAGACGAGGACGAAGGCGAAGGGGACGGCGAGGAGTCGGGCGACCCCAACATCTCCCGCGAAGACGACGAGGACGACGTCGACGACTGGTCCTTCGAGGGCGAGACGGAGAAGGTCGAAGAGGTCAAGAAGGAAGAGCCGAAGAAGAAGCGCGAGCTTCCGGCGGAGCCGAAGCGCTACGGCCACTCAGGCAACTGGTACGAGGTCCCCGTGGACTGCGCCGAGTGCCCGGACCTCCTCAACCAGTCGTTCGGAATCGAAGAGTCCGACGTCATGCGCGAGTTCTTCGACTTCGTGCAGATCGACTCCGACCGCAAGGGCGGCAAGTTCGTGTTCCCGTCCATCGGGCAGAACCGCCCCCTGGGGGTCAAGGACGCCACCTCGCGGGTGCTCGTCTGGCAGTACGTCATCGAGGACGGCACCCGACTCACGGACACGTACGCCACGCTCTGGGACCTCGGGGTCCACGCGGACGACGGTGTGCTCTACGGCCGCAAGTACGAGATCCAGGCGTGGACGGACGACGCCTACGAAGACTGGGAGAAGGGGTACAAGGCCAAGGGCGCGTACATCCCCGAGAACAAGCTCCGCTCCTACTTCGACCTCAACCCCGTCAAGAAGCTCACCCTCGAGAAGCGCAACTTCCAGGTGGGCGAGTCGAGCCGCGTCACGTTCGTGGGCTACTCCTCCTTCGTTCGCAGCGACGTGAGCAAGGAAGCCATCGCGAAGGAGCAGGAGGCTCTCAAGGCGCAGGCCGAAGAGAACGCCAAGCGCCTTCGCGACCAGAAGGAGTGGTTCCGTAAGGGCGAAGACGCCCTGGACGACCGCGATTGGGAGCTCGCCCTCGCGGCGTTCCTGAAGTCGCGCAAGCTCGGGCTCGACAGCCTCGACCTGAACTACAACCTCGGCTTCGCCTACCAGAAGACCAAGGACTACACGAAGGCGATCACGGAGTACTCCACGATCCTGGAGACCGACCCCCGCGACATCGATGTGCGCTTCAACCTGGCGCAGATCTACGAGAAGCAGAAGGACTTCGACGCGGCGATCAAGGAGTACCAGACGATCCTGAAGTTCGACCCGGACGACGACGCCTCGCGAGACCGCCTCTCGCTGCTCCGTGCTGCACGCGAGATGATTCAGGACTAGCCTTTGGCTCAGGTGGTACGGTCCGCCGTCGGAGGTGCGCCCATGCGCCGAGTCGCCCTGTTTCTCTTCGTCTTCGCGCTCGCTGGTTGCCAGTACGGCCCCCTCGAGCGTGAGGAGAACGAGCCGACCCTCGGGGAGGCGTTCCTCGATCGCGACCTGATCGTGAGCGGGACCAGCATCGTGCGCTACCACGAGCTCCAGGGAAACTCCGTCGCCGACACCATCTGCGTCGTCGAGCAGGAGGTCGTCGGGTACGAAGCCCCCGAGATCAACGACTCCACGTGCGTCGGGTGCGCGCGGGTGTATCGGCTGGGGATGCTGCGCGTCCCCGAACCCGAGTGTGACTTCGGGGCCGCCGCGGCAGACATCGCCTTCGCAGACCCGGAGTTCCTTCCGCAATCTGGGGGCTCGAACTTCTACCAGGAGTGGGTAACCGAGGGCGCGCCCCGCGAGTTCGGCTACTCGAAGTGGACCCCACCGGGAGGCAACCTCGAGGACTGGACGACCCGCCTCGGGCTCTGGCGCGACGAGTCTCCAGACGACCCGTTCAGCAACGGGTCGTGGGACTGCGGCGCCGAGCTCTGCATCGAGCAGTACACGTGGTTCAGCGCGAACAACGTGGTCGCCAAGTGGTGGCTCGCCCTCGACATCGACGACTGACATGTCGCGGGTCGCTCTTCTTCTCTGCCTCGTCCTCGGCCTCGGTTGTACCCAGAGTCTCGAGGTGCCCGAGGACGAGCCTCTGGCGCCCAACTACCTGCGTCTCCAGAGCTGGGTCGCGGTCTCTGCAGACGGCTTGGCCGCGGACGGCTTCGTGCGTTGGGTGTACTTGGCGGACGACCCGGCGACGGTCGAGGAGCCCCGCGAGTATTGCGAGATCTGGGAGCAGCTCGACCTGCAGCGGGTGGAGGCCTCGGGGTGCGCCGGGTGCACGGACCTCTGGTCAGGCACCGCCGCCGTCGAAGTCGACCAGGGCACCTGCCTCGACGTGGACTGGTCGGAGCGCGCGTACTCCCTCGGCTTCGGCTCACTGGCCGATGCGCCCGACGACGTCTCCGCGCGCGATGAAGACGGCTTCACCCACGCGGTGTACACCTCTTGGGCGCCCGACACCGGTGACACCGCCGCCTACGACGCTCTGTTCGTCGCGAAGCCAGAGCGGTGGAGCAGCGACGTCGCACCCGTGGGCACCTCGGGCGACCGGCCCGTCGCCGGGGACTACGCCATGGAGTGTCTGTACTACTGGGACGTGCGGGACGCGGAGTAAGGCGCGCGCTCAGCGGTCGGTGCGCTGATCCCTCTGACGCGCGAGGGCCAGGCTGCTGCGGCGGTCGCGCGCGAGCAGACCCCAGGCGTCTTCGCTCTTCGCGAGCTGCCGAAGGAGCTTCCCGGCTTCCGCATCTCGCGGCCGCACTCCGCGGAGGCGTCGAGAATGGGGGAGGTGTCCAAGCCCTTGGCGCC
>JAGSHC010000007.1 GCA_023954745.1 Deltaproteobacteria bacterium
CCCCTCGCCATCGAGCTCGCGGCGGCTCGGGTTCGGCTCGTGGGGCTCGATGGGTTGCTCGCTCGCCTCGACGAACCCTTGCGCCTCCTCGCCAGTCGCCGGGGGACCAGTGGGCGCCTCCCCTCGCTCGAGCAGGCCCTTGCCCGCTCCTGGGACGCCCTCGCCCCAGACGACCGTCTCCTCCTCACCGCCTGCACGACGCTTCCGGGCCCCTTCGTGGTGGCCGCCATCGAGACGGCCGTAGGGGACGTGGTGTCGTTCGACGTGGTCGACGGACTCGACTCCCTGATGGACCACGCGCTCCTCCGCCAGGCTCCCGACGGCCGCATCGGACCCACCTTCGCCGTCCGGGAGTTCGTGCAGGCCCACGCGGGTCCCGAAGAGGAAGCGGTGGCGCGCCAGACCCTCGCAGGGCTTCGGCGCTGGTACGCCGCGCCGGGGCCCCGGGTGCCGGCCACCGAGTATCCGGCACCCTCCGCCGTGCGGATGCTCGCCGCGGAGTTGGACGGAGCGCTGCGCGCGCTGAAGGGAGCGTTGGACGCGGGGGAGATCGACGTCGCCCGCCAGATCGCAGGGTGGACCGTGCCGCTCCTGATGCTGCAGAGCAGCCCACGACGAGCCTTCGATGTGGCCTCGCTCCTTCGGTCTGCAGCACCGGAGGACCCCGTGGCCCTCGTGCTCGGCGCCCTGGCCGGCGCCGGAAGCAAGCTTCCGCAAGACGAGCAAGTGGCCCACGACCTGGGGGTCCTCGAGCGCTCCGGGCGGAGCGACCTTCGCTCCCGCTACGTCGGTCTGACCCTGCGCACCGCGGTCGAACGGGCCGGCAAGGACCGCGTCCTCCCCCTTCTGGAGCTCGCCGAGAGACTCCTCGAGTCCACGACCGAGCCCCTGCTTCGTGCGCGCCTGCTCGCCTCCCTCGGGTGGTGCGACTACCGGGCAGGGCGACGGCATCAAGCCTGGGAGCGCCTGCAGGAAGCCCTCGCCCTCTACCGCACCCAGGACCGCGCGTTTGCCGCGTCGCAGGTGTGCATCTCGCTGGGAGGAATGGCCCAGGCGGAGACGCGCTTCGAGGAGTCGGAGGCCTTCCTGGCGATGTCGATGGCGCCCTTCGAGCGCGCCGGGGTAAAGGAGTGGAATCTGGGCGCGGGAGACACCCTGGGCCTGATTCGACTGGTGCAGGGTCGCTACGAGGAAGCAGACCGGGAGAACCGGCGGGTGTACGACCGGTCTCGGGCCTTGGGGAACCTCGAGCGTCAGAGCGGCATGGCCTCGCGGCTCGGAACCACCGCGTCGTACCGGGGGGATCAGGCGGCCGCCGCGAGCTGGTTCGAGTTGTGCCGGACGACCGCCGCCCAGCTCGGTCTGCGTGCCCAGGAGTGTGCCGCGAACTACAACCTGGGAACCCTGGCCCTCTCCCAGGACCGGCTCGAGGAGGCGCGGACACACCTGGAGCGCGCGCGCGACGGATATCGGGCCCTCGGACGGCACCCCCATCAGGCATATACGCGAGTCCGTCTGGCCGAGATTGCTCTGGAGCGGGGCGACCACTCAGCAGGCCTCGAGGAGATTGGGCTGGCCATCGGGACCCTCCGCGAGGCCGACCGAAGGGTCTGGCTCGGGGAGGCGCGGGCCATCGAGGCTCGACTCCAGGCCGAGGGCGGAGACCAAGGGGCCCTCCTGATCTCCGAGCACGCCGTGGACCTGCTCCGAGAGGGCGGTCACGACGCCGGCCTCGTCGGTGGCCTGTGCCATCGAGGCCACGTCGCCCTTCGCCTCGGTCATCGACGCGAAGCCGAGGCATCCCTCGCCGAGTCCCGCGCCCTGGTCGCCGAGCTCGGTCTCGGCGCCAGCAGCCGCGCAGTGGGGTTGGTGGAGCGACTGGACGAGGCACTTCGCGCGAGCTGAGAGCAGCGCGCCCCCCTCGGAGAGACCCACGCCTCGGCTCTGGTCCCCTGCCCTTGCCGCGCAACGGGACCCAGCAGGGACCGAGCGGCTCGTAGGTTCCGTTCATCACGCAATCGCGTGGCTGAACCTCTCTGAGCAAGGACCTCCCATGCGCCTCTCCCCGCCCCCCTACCTGCTTCTCCTCTCCCTCCTGGCTCTGGGTGGCTGCGCCGCCCCGGGAGCCAACGACGACGACGCGGCCTCCAACGACGACGACGCAGCGTCGAACGACGACGACGCTGCAGACGACGACGACGACGACACCCCCGACACCACCGGCCCCTCGGTGCTCTCCACCAGCCCCGCCGACGGCGACACCGGCGTCTACGAAGACGCCACTGTGCAGTTCGTCTTCAGCGAGGCCATGGACACCGCCTCGGTGGAAGCGGCCCTCGACACCGCCGAGCTCGGAGAGGTCGCCCTCAGCTGGAACGCGACCGGAGACACCCTGACCGTCACCCCCGCCACCTTCCTCCTCTACGCCGAGGGGACGGGTGGTTCGCCCGCAGCCATCGACCCCGTGCGGTACCGCGTCGAGCTCGAAGACAGCGCGACCGACGCCGCGGGGAACGGAATCCTCAATGGCGGGGCGGAGGTCACCTTCACCACCATGAAGGCCATGACCAACGAGCATGAGCTGCACGAGCTCATGACCGGCAGTGGCACGGCGGGGGGGGGAGTCGACAGCCCCGAAGGAACGCTGCACGTGGGAGACAACGACAACGCCGAGGGCATCCGCGGCTTCGTGACCATGGACCTGTGGTTCGTCTCCACCACGGCGGTGGAGGTGGTGGAGGCCACGCTGACGGCGCGGATGTACGAGACCGCGGGACTGCCCTGGAGCCTGGGTGACCTCATCCTCGACCACGGCATCTACGAGGCCTTCGACAACGCCGCCTTCAACCTGCAGCCGCTGTCCGAAGTGGGCGTGTTCGCCACGGATGGGGATGTGGCCCTGAGCATCGACGTGACGTCTCAGGTCGACGACGACGTGAAGAACCGCCAGGAGCGAGACGCCCTCAGCCAGTACCGCCTCCGGTTCGAGACGATCAACAACGAGGATGGAGTGGCCGACCTCGTGTACCTGAGCCGCGACGCGTTCGTGCTCGAAATCACGTACCTGGCGCACTGATGCTGAGCCCGCTTCGTCTCCTCGCCGCCGCTTTCCACGGGGTGCATCTGATGGTGCGGCCGGGGCACCTCCCCGCCATCTTCGGCCTGGTCGGTGCGATGAACACTCCGGCGCAGCTCGTCACCATGCGAGAGCATCTGAGGACCCATCCCCGCGCAGCAGCGGCGCTCGACAGCCCCTTTCACCTCTCACTCGACGTGGACGCCCTGGGGCGTCTCCCCACGGGCACCCTCGGACGGGCCTTCGCGGAGTTCACGACGAGGGAGGGGGTGGAGCCTCGGGTGCTGACGGACAAGGCCCTGGGGGAGACGGACTGGGTGCCCATGCACCTCTACGAGGTCCACGACATCTGGCACGTCGTCACGGGCATCGGGACGGACGTGGTGAGCGAGGTGGAGATCCTGGCGTTCATGCTGGCCCAGCTCCCGCACACCCGGATGGCTCCCCTCGCCATCGCCATCGCCATGGCGCGGGGAGCGCTGGGTCACCGGGACCTGGCGCCGAGCAAGCTGCAAGCCGCCTTCGTGCGCGGGACCCAGCTTGGAGAGCGAGCTGACCTCTTCTTCGGGGTCGACTGGTCCAAGCGGTGGGACACCCCGCTCAGCGAGGTACGAGCGGAGCTTGGGGTGCAGGTGGAGATGAAAGAGCCGGCGGCGTTGCCCGCGGCGTAGGAGGGCCGCCCCAAGGAATGGTGACGTCGTCGACTCCTCGGGCGGGAATGGAGCATCCGCTGGAGGAGGGGTGCCGGGAGTAGTCGCTCCGCCGTCAGGTACGCGAATCCCCCCTCAGTTGCACTCCTTCTCGAGCTTCAGCAACGCCGCGGTGAGCTCAGCCTCGAGGGCCTGCAGATCCAGGTACAGCTGCTCGAGCACTGCGTCCTCGGCATCGGTCTGGGCCTGTCCGTCCAGCTGATCGTCGATCTCCACGAGCGCACCCTGCGCATCCCCGATCAGCTCTTCGACGTCCTCCTCGAACTCGTCCTCGAGGTCTTCGAAGGCATCCTCGCAGTCCTCGCTCGCGTCCTCGAAGTCGTCTTCGTCGAGACCCAGGTCATCGAGCACGTCATCGAAGGCGTCCTCGGCGATGTCTTCGATGTCGTCTCCGGTCCAGTCGAGGACGTCGTC
The DNA here is from genome assembly GCA_023954745.1 of Deltaproteobacteria bacterium. Lineage (GTDB taxonomy): Bacteria > Myxococcota_A > UBA796 > UBA9615 > UBA9615 > JAGSHC01. Next base: position 4,201 of record JAGSHC010000007.1, read on the forward strand.
GGTGTCGAACGGCACGTCCACATCGCTCGTCGCATCGTCGTCGTCACCGGTGGCGTCGTCGTCGTCACCGGTGGCGTCGTCGTCGTCACCGGTGGCGTCGTCGTCGTCACCGGTGGCGTCGTCGTCGTCTCCCGTGGCGTCATCGTCGTCCGAGCCCCCGATTCCGTCCTCGGTTGTGTCGTCGTCGTCTCCGAGCAGTCCACTGGAGGCGCCGGTGCACGCGGAGAAGCTCGTCAGCGCCAGGGCAAGCAGGAGAGAGACGAAGAGGCGGATCGATGTCATGAGGTCTCCGGGGGTCGACGCCACCCACGATACCCGTGGGCTCCGGCGGTTCGCCGGCGCGACCCGCTCCCTCACGGAACAACCGTCCCCGAGTGAGTACGCGCGCACCGCGCGTACTCCGAGGCCCCCACTCTCAGGCCCCCCATCCGTCCCGGAAGCGCTCGAAGTCCCGCTGAGCGGTCACGAACAGGCTCCGCCACTCGTCCTCTGCGGCTCCCGCGCCGGCCGCGCGGAGCTCGGCGAAGTAGACGTCGAGGGCCTCGTCCACCTGCCGTGCCCCCCAGAGCAGGTAGGCCACGTCCTTGATGCCGGGGCCGCCGCCCACGTACTGGAAGTCCACCGCGGCCACGCCGCCAGGCCCGAAGCAGAAGTTGGCGGGCTTGGCGTCGCCGTGGACGAGGGTCTGAAAGCTCGCGGACCGGAGTCGGGCGTCCAGCTCCGGGGCTTCGCGACGGAGCGCTGCGTTGGACATCGCCCGCAGCTCGTCGGGGCGCGTTGCGAGGTGCCAATACGTGCCGACGGGCCACAGGTCCTCGGCCGACTCTCCCAGGAACGTCGCGTGGAATCGCGCGAGCCAGCGCAGACAGTCACGAAGCTCTCGAGGAGCGAGCCCCCGGCGGCGCCCGGAGAACCCGGCTGCGTCGAGGTCCTCGAGGACGAACAGGGACTCGGAGCCATCGGACCACGTACCGAGGCAGCGGGGCACGCGACAGTCACCGGTGCAGCGACTCGCGCGGCCCTCGTACCAGGCCCGCTCCACCTCGTAGGAGCGCAGCTTCCGCGGGTGGGCATCCAGCGGCGGCCGCACGTGCTTCACGACCCGTGGCGCGCCGTCCACCTGGACCCGGACGACCTCCCCATACCCACCCCAAAGGGTCTGGATTCGTTGCCCCCACTGCACCTCGCGGGCGCCGGTCAGCTCGCGGACGAGGGCGGCCTTCCTTGCAGTCCCCGGTTGCATCGTGTGTGTGCTGGCCACCGGGGCCATTCTGCCCGACCGGGTGGAGTCGCTATGGTCCCCCCATGCAGATCGACGACCGCTTCGACGGCGGCAACATCGAGGTCGTCTCCTCTGACGACCCCTCCGACGTTCAGCTGCGCATCCGCAAGGACCCCCTGACCGAGACACGGCATGGGCCCAGGGAGTTCTTTCAGTGGTTCTCTTTCCGCGTCGCAGGGGCTCGTGACGTTCCGCTGACGATGCGCATCGTCAACGCGGGACGAGCCGCGTTTCCGAAGGCCTGGGAGGGCTATCGCGCCGTCGCCTCGACGGACCGCGAGACCTGGGTTCGTGTCGACACCACCTATGTGGAGGAGGTGCTGACCATCACCCACACCCCAACGGCCGACGTCGTGTGGTTCGCCTACTTCGCGCCCTTCTCGCAGGAGCGCCAGGCTGCCCTCATCGCGCGGAGCGCCCAGAGTTCCCATGTCCGACTCGACTCGCTGGGCCGCTCTCTCGACGGGCGCACCCTCGACCGCCTCATCATCGGCGACGGCCCAGCCGCCGTCTGGGTCGTGGGCCGCCAACACCCCGGCGAGACCATGGCGAGCTGGTGGATGGAGGGCTTCCTCGCCCGCCTCTGCGACGACGACGACCCCGTCGCCGCTGAGCTCCGCTCCCTCGCCACGGTCCACGTGGTCCCGATGATCAACCCCGACGGCGCCTACCGAGGGCACCTGCGCACCAACGCGACCGGAGCGAACCTCAATCGAGAGTGGGCCGAGCCGAGCCTGGAGCGGTCACCCGAGGTGTTCCACACGCGGAACGCCATGGACGCCACCGGCGTCGACCTGTGCCTCGACGTGCATGGCGACGAAGCCCTGCCCTACAACTTCATCGCGGGCACCCACGGAGTCCCAAGCTGGTCACCGGCTCGGGCTGAGGCCCTGCAGCGCTTTCTCGACGACTACGTGGCGGCCACTCCCGAGTTTCAGCAAGAGCACGGGTACCCCAGGTCCTCCCCCGGAAAGGGCAACCTCACCTACTGCTCGAACCAGACAGCCCAGCGCTATGGGTGCCTGTCGATGACGCTGGAAATGCCCTTCAAGGACAACGCCGACCACCCCAATGAGGTCAGCGGATGGAGCCCTGAACGATGTCGGCGGCTCGGCGCCGCGATCCTGGGGCCCATGGTCTCCACCCTCGTTCTGTGACGTCTCACCGGGTCTCCTGTCAGGCCCCGGGTGGAACCCGGGTTCCCGTACGGGCAGCAACCCCCGCGTCGATGACGGCCTCCACCGCGGGGTTCGCCCTCCGATTGGGCATGACCATCGCGTAGATCCGCTGGCGCGCCTCCTCCAGCTCCCCCAGGGGGACCACGTGGTACTGAGCCTGCACCGCCACGGCCACCGCTGAGGGGACCGCGAAGACCCCCGCCCCTTCCTGCCCGAACGCCTTGAGCAGTGCGCTGTCCCCGATCTCGGCAACCACTCGAGGCCGAATCTCGTGGGTCGTGAAGAACTCCTCGAGCACGCGCCGAAGCTCCGAGCCCACCTCTGGAAGGAGAAGCGGTGCCTCGTGCAGGCTCTGGGGAAAGCCAGCGAGCACCCCCGCGGCCAGCTTCGGAGAGGCGAGGAGCGTCACCCCCGACTCGCCCAGGAGCACGCTCTCGACCCGCACCTCGGAGGCGAGGGCGACGGGCGCGTCCACCAGGACGAGGTCGAAGTGATGGGTGGCGAGATCCGCGACGAGGCGATCAGCTCGGTCCTCGTGCACCACGAGGTGCACCGGGAGGTCGTCCATCCGCAGACAGGGCGACAACAAGTGCCAGGCCTGGAGCTTCGGGACGTCGTTTCCGAGACCCACCCGGAAACGGTACGCATGCTTGGGACCAGTCTTGCTCCGCACGGCATCGACGAGCTCCTGGCCGAGCCCAAAGATCTCGTCGGCATAGGCCATCACCATCTGGCCTCGCTCCGTCAGTCCCAGACCCCGGCCGCGCCGTTCGAAGAGCGGGTGGCCGAGGGTCGCTTCCAACGTCTTGATCTGGGCGCTCACCGTCGACGGGGCTACCCGCAGGCGCTGCGATGCTCGGGTCAGGTTCCCCTCTCGGGCCGTCGCCCAGAAGTACTTCAGATGGTGGTAGTTCAGGTCCAAGGGATTCTCCTCCGCAGTGGCCGCCGGCCCACGTCGGCCCGAGAACGGCGCTGGCAACTGCGTCGCCACCAGTATTCGCTATGACCGAATGCTTGTGTGTGTTTTTTGCAATGGAACGCATGATTGCCAAGGCGACAGTGGTCCTGTCGCTGTTTCCCACTCTCCCCGCGACTCCTCAGCGCGGGGTAGACACGAACATTGTTCGTCCCTAGCGAACGGTCTGCCGACCATTTTCTAATGGAAAGCACAATTCAGGTCGCTAGCCTTTTTTCATCAGGGAACCGCCCTGGCGAAAGGAGTCAGGTCATGAACATGCCCGTGGGTCACCACGCATCCCTTCCAAAGGAGACGGCACCACCTGAATCGAAGGACCAGGGGCTCATGCCGTGCGCACGCTGCGGAACCACGGGGGTGGTACGCCTCTACTCCGAGTTCGGCGCCGCCCGACGCACGCCGTACGTCACGCATCCCTGCCCCGCCTGTCGCGGTTCGGGCAAGGCCCTGGCGAAGTCGACGACGGAAGCGAGCGACGGCTCGTTCGTCTACGGGCTCGCCATTCTCGCCATCGCGCTCTTCGCCATCCTGTGGTGACCATCCTGTGGTGACGCGAGGCTGAAGGGCCCAGCGTCGACCGTCCTACGGCACCACCACCATCACGCCGGAGACCACGTCCTCGGCGACGCCGTCGACGTAGGTGACGGTGCCGCTGATCTCCAGCGGGTCGTTCAGCTCGGTGAGCGCGACCCCGTTGTCGAAGATGAGACGGACTCCATAGACCTCAGAGCCCTCTGCCGAACAGGCAGGTGTCACCAGGGTGAGCGGGGCGCTCGCCCTGACCTCGCCGAGCAAACGACCTTCGAGAGCGACCGCCCACCCCTCCTGGGTCGGGACCCCTCGCCCGCGCACCGCCACCTCCAGGTGCACGCCGCCCTGCGGCCCGAAGACCAGCTCCATCGACGGCGGGTCTGTCAGCTCCTCGAACGCCGCGTCCCCCTCGCCCAGCTCGATGGACGGACTCGGGCCGCTCGCGCACGGGTCTCCGGCTGCGCACCCCACGAGAGCTGCCCAGAGCACCCAAAGTGCGGCGAGGGAGACGGGCCTACAGACAGTCATCGCGCAGCAGCCTAAACGGCTTCTCACGGAAATGAGGCGCAGCTCGGGGTGAGACGAGGGGGCGGTGCGCACCGAGGGACGAGCGGAGCGGATCGAGACGCCGAAATCGACCACGAAACGATCGATGAAACGCCCAATAAAGATCGATGAGGGGTGGTGCTGGCGTGCAATGATTTTCATGTGCAGGAAATCGGCTCACGCGGCACAACCCTCTGGCTTCTGGCCATCCTCACCGCGCTGTCGGGATGCGCCGCTCCGGAGGCTCCGACCGAGATCAGCGACCTGAGCCGGTTCATGGTGCGGGAGTTCGAGAACCCCAACCCGGGCGTGCTTCGAGCCGGAGTCAGCAACTTCGCCGAGCTCCTCGACGCCGTCGACTACGACGCGTCCACCGCCGAGCGCGCCGTGATGCCCGCGAGCCTCACCGAAGACGATGTGTTCGACGTGGAACTCCCTGAAGGCATCGATCTGGAGGCCGCAACCGAGGTCGCGGTCTTCTACCAGTCACGCCATCCCGTGTCCGCCCACGAGAGCTTCAGCGTCGAGGCAGACCAACTCGCAGCCGAACCCAACACGGACATGTACGAGCGTGCATTCCTCGAAGGCCAGGAATGCTTCGGCACCTGCGACTGCGAGGCTCTGCGAACCGTCAACGACATCACCCGCCAGAACATGCTCTTCGAGCTCGAGTTCGAGCTGAAGAAGGACTTCCGCCATCTCGAGACCGACGACGGCCGCGCCGTGCTGGTCGCCCGGGCTTGGACCGAGGAGACGTTCCCCGCGACCGGAAGCTCCGCCGAGCTGCTGCAGAGTTGGACCCTCGATGTGTGGATCGACAGCGACGAAGGCGCCCGACGCTACCGAGCGAACTGGGCGGAGACGGTGTTCGACCCGCCCATCGACGAGGACCTGATTCGGGTCACGACCCGCAACGGCATGGACAACGCCCTCGCGACCGCCGACGAAGCGCTGGACGCACGCTAGAGGCCCTGGCGCACAGACCGCTGGCGCCGCCACCTCCTATGGGAGGGACAGGCTCAGGGTGATCTCTGGCCCGCACACGTGCAGACCCACCGCTGGCGCCGCTTGCCACGAGAAGCCCGCCGCCACCGTGGCCGGAGCCAGAAGGTCCGAAGCGACGTACACCTGGAGCGATGCCGGCTTGGCTGAGACCGACCCGGCGCCCTCCAGGCGGATGACCCGGTCCGCGGCTCCCTCGAGGGCCAACCGCGGACCCGAGCGCTGGTATTGGAGCGGGTAGCCACTCCACAGGTCGGAGGCGGCGAGGCCAGGCATGGAGGCCGTGCCGCAGGTGGGGCATGCCAGCGCCGCACCGGGCAGGCTCAGCAACAGGACGATGAAGAGGGAGCGCACTCCTGAAGCTTGGCGCCCCTGCGCGCAAACGCCAGTTCTTTGGGCGTGCGTCCGCGCCACCAGACGGCCCGCGGGCATGACATTTGTCAGGTGCCGTAGGGCCCCGCCCCGAAATCGTCTTTCTATGAAGAACGCGTCATGCCCCTGCCCCTATCCGTGTCCCGAAGTGCACACGAACTCTGCTCTGCTCTCCAAGAGCTCCCATGTGAGCTGGAGGCGAGGAGACGAACTCTGGCGCGCCGGGGACGGGCCCGGCTGGATGCTCGCCGTCTGTACCGGCGCCGTGGGCTTGCGACGGGGTGGTGACGCAAGGACCAGCCGCCTCGTGGACATCGTGGTGCGCGGCCAGATCGCGGGGGAGGAGGTGGCGGTGGGCGCTGACCGACCGGCGACCTGTGTGGGCCTCATCGCGGGGAAGGGTCGCCTGCTCCCTCGACGACAGCTCTCGGACGCGGTGCAGACCAAGCCCCTCGCCTGGATGAGCTTGATGACCATCAGCACCCAGCGCTCCGCGACCCTCGCCCAGGCTCTGGAGACGACGAGCAACGGCACCGTCGCCACCCGGCTCGCAGCCCTCCTCCTGCGGCTTGGCGAGCGCATCGGACTCGACGACGCGCGGGGTCTCATGGTCCCGCTTCCTCTCCCGCGCATCGACCTCGCCAATCTCGTCGGGTGTCGCGAGGAGACGGCCGTGCGTCAAATGCGGGCCTGGGAAGAGCATGGTCTGGTGAGCACGCTCAAAGAGGGGTTCGTGCTCCGGGACCAGCCGGCCCTGGCGTTGATCGCAGCGGACTGAGACATCGGCTCGACCGTCGCGCCCCTCTCCTTTCGCCACAGAGTTGATCTGGATCAGGTCGGATCTCGAGAGATTCGAGGAGACGCTCGACGCGTCGCCTGAGACGGCGCGCTCCCGCCGGAGTCCGCCTCGGTGGACGCCCGCGCATCCCGGTGCTCCACTCCACGCCCGGCACGAGCCGAGGCAGGAGCTCCATGGCTGACATCTCTCAAATCGTGATCTTCGGCGCCTCGGGCGACCTCACGAGTCGCAAGCTCATCCCCGCGCTGCTCAGGAACTTCGCCGAGCAGCGCTTCCACAAGCCGCTTCAGATCATCGGAGTGTCCCGCTCGGCTCGGTCCGACGTGGAGTGGCGCGAATCCCTCGACGAGTGGATCCCCGACGACCTGAGGGCAGCCTGGAGCGGCTTCGCCCCCAGCCTCTCCTGGCGGGCCGTCGACGCCTCGGTCGGCGAGCAGACTCAGGGCCTCGCAGATCACCTCGAAGCCCTCGCTGAGGGGCGCACCGCCAACCGGCTGTTCTACCTCGCCCTGAAGCCCTCTCTCTTCGCCCCCACAATCCGGACCTTGTCCTCCCACGGCCTCCTCGACGGTCCGAAGGACCCCAAGCTCGGGTGGCGCCGGGTGGTGGTGGAGAAGCCCTTTGGCCGGGACCTCCCCAGCGCCCGGGCCCTCAACCGCGAGCTGCTCGAGCATGTGCGGGAAGATCAGCTGTTCCGCATCGACCACTACCTCGGCAAGGAGACGGTGCAGAACATCCTGTCGTTTCGCTTCCAGAACGCCATCTTCGAGCCCCTGTGGAACCGCAAGCACATTGAGTCTGTCGAGATCAGCGTCTGCGAGACGGTGGCGATGGAGGGGAAGCGCGGCGCCTACTACGACTCGGCGGGCGCCATCCGGGACATGGTCCAGAACCACGTCCTCCAGATCCTCGCCCTCGTAGCCATGGAGCCACCCACGTCGATGGCCGCAGACGCGGTGCGGTCCGAGAAGGTCAAGGTCCTCACGGCTCTGCGGCCCATGAGGCCAGACCAGGTGGCCGAGCATGTCGTCCGCGGGCAGTACCTCGCGAGCCCCGTCCGGGACCGCGGCTACCTCGAGGAGGAGGGAGTCGACCCCGCCAGCTCGACGGAGACCTTCGTGGCGGTCCGCGCACAGATCGACAACTGGCGCTGGAGCGGGATTCCATTCCTCCTTCGCTCCGGCAAGGCGCTGCACAAGCGGTACACCGAGGTGGTCTTGCGGTTCCGGACTCCGCCGCTGGACCTGCTCGCCGGCCCCAGCGAGGGCGAGCACTGCGCCTTGCGCCCCAACGACCTGCGGCTGCTCATCCAGCCCGAGGAAGGGGTGCGCCTCAGCTTCCTCGTCAAGCGCCCCGGCCCAGGTATGACGATGGTGAAGTCGGAGCTCGGCTTCGACTACTCGGACCTGGACGCCGGCTCGTCACCGCCGGCGTATCAACGTCTTCTGCTCGACGCCATCGAAGGCAACGCCACCCTGTTCATCCGGGGTGACGAGGTGGAAGCCGCCTGGGCGTTCGTGGACTCCATCCGCGCAGGGTGGGACCAGGAGGACGTGCCGATGTTCGGCTACGAAGCTGGATCGCACGGCCCCGAAGAGGCCAACAACCTCTTTGTCGGCTGCGAGGGCACCTGGAGCATCGGTCCATGACCACGACCGTGGACGTCGTCGGCCGGTCAGACATGGGAGAGGTCGCGGGCGGCTACCTGCTCTCTGCCATCGAGGCCAGCGTCTCCCGCCACGGTCGGTGCCGGCTCGGCGTTGCTGGGGGTTCCAGCCCTTCCCCGGTGTTCCGTTGGCTCGCGCAGCATCTGCCGGGCGAGCTCGCTCGCCAGACCGTGGTCGTCACGCTGGACGAGCGGCACCTGCCCGCGGACGGTGATGGTCCCGACGGCCTACGCCCAGAGCACAACCTTCGTTCCCTGCGGGAGCACTGGATTGACCGCGCCTCCACTCCGCCCCAGGTCCTGTCCATGGTGCGCGGCGGAAGCGTCGACGAGGCCTGCGCGGAGGTGGCGCAGGAGGTGGAAGAGATGGGCGGCCTCGACGTCGTCCTTCTGGGACTGGGGCCCGACGGCCACGTCGCCTCCCTGTTTCCGGGGCACCCGGGACTGGAGGCGCGTGGTGGCTGCATCGCGGTGTCGGACAGCCCCAAGCCTCCCGCCGAGCGAATCACCCTGACGATGGACTTCCTCGCTGGCGCCGATGCCTGCGTGCTCGTGGCCGCGGGCAGCGCGAAGGCCGGGGTCCTCGGCCGGACGATGCAGGGCGACCTGTCGGTCCCCGTGGCCCAGGCTCGACCGACTGGGTCCTGGTGGTGGGTGCTCGACCCCGGCGCTGCGACTGAACTCAGCCCCCTGCTCCGAGGAATGACCGAATGACTGGAACCACTGCACACATCGGCCTCGTGGGACTCGGGGTGATGGGCTCGAGCCTGGCTCGCAACTTCGCCAGCCGTGGCCTCACCGTCGCCGTGAACAACTACGAGAACGAGGTCACCACGGCGTTCATGGCCGAGTACGGCGACGAAGGCAGCTTCGTGGCGTGCTCCAACTACGCCGCGCTCGCCGCCGCCTTGGCCCCCCCGCGCCGGGTGCTGCTGATGGTGACGGCCGGCAAGCCCGTGGACCTCGTGCTCCGTGCTCTCACCGAGGTACTCGAGCCCGGCGACATGGTGGTGGACGGAGGGAACTCGCACTTCCCCGACACGGACCGACGCGTGGCCGAGGCGGCTGCCTCGGGAATTCACTTCGTCGGCATGGGCGTCAGCGGCGGAGAGGAAGGCGCCCTCAAGGGCCCCTCCATGATGCCCGGCGGGACGCGCGCGTCCTGGGAGGCGCTCAAGCCCTTGTTGGAGGCAGCGGCGGCGGTGAGTGACAGCGGTCCCTGCGTCACGTGGTGCGGCCACGGCAGCGCGGGCCACTACACGAAGATGGTGCACAACGGCATCGAGTACGGCGACATGCAGCTCATCGCCGAGACCTGGACGCTCCTGCGCGCCCTGGGGCACGGCCCTGCCGCCATCCGCGACGTGTTCACCGGCTGGAACGAAGGAGTGCTGGGCTCGTTCCTCATCGAGATCACCGCCCGCATCGCCGGCGCCAAGGACCCCCAGGGGGACGGCCCTCTGGTGGAGCAGATCCTCGACGTCGCCGGGCAGAAGGGCACGGGCCGCTGGACGGCCATCGACGCCATCATGCGGGGCATCCCCTTGTCGACGGTGGTCGCGGCAGTGGATGCGCGGGCGCTCTCGGCGCGCAAGGAGGACCGCCTGACCGCGGCCGCGGCCTTTGGCGAGGAGCTCGGCGCCATCGAGGGCATCGCCGCGGACGACCTCGAGGCGGCGCTCTACGCCGCGAAGCTCATGAGCTACACCCAGGGCTTCGACTTGCTGCGCACCGCATCGCGGGAGCGGGGGTACGAGACGGACCTCGCCGAGGTGGCGCGGATCTGGACCGCGGGGTGCATCATCCGCGCGACATTCCTCGACCGCGTACACGCCGCCTACGCGGCCGATCCCGACCTGCCGCTCTTGTGCCTCGATCCCGGCTTCGCCGCGGACTTGACCGCCCGCCTCCCTGCCTGGCGGCGCGTCGTGGCCGCAGCGGTGAGCGCGGGGATCCCCGTCCCAGCCCTGAGCGCCTCCCTGGCGTGGTTCGACTCCATCCGGCTCGCCGAAGGGTCCGCCCGAGTCATCCAAGCGCAGCGCGACCTCTTCGGCGCCCACACGTTCCGGCGCACCGACGCACCCGAGACCCCGGTGCACGTGCAGTGGTCGGAGCTGGAGCAACTGTGAGGGCTAGGGCCTCGAAGGGCTGAGCCTGGATCGGCGGGCGCCGCCCCTCAGTCCATCCGGAACATCACGACCGCGGACCCGCGGTCCACGTCGCGACCCGCGGCCGCCACGGTGCGCTCATCCACCCACACCACCTGGCCCATGGACTCGTGCCGACCCCGCCAGGACCGGGCCCGACGACCGTCTGGGTGCCACACGGCCACGTCCCCACCGAAGCAGGCCGCCGCCAGCCACTGCCCGTCGGGGGACCACGCCAGCGCCTTCACTTCGCGCAGCCCGCCCACGTCGCACGGCACCGCGTCGCCGTCGCGGATGATCTGCAGGCTCACGGGGGTGCCGTCGAATCCTCCACCCCACGCCACGGCAGCGCTCTCGCCTGAGACTGCGAGGGCGCCCGGACACCCACCTGTCTGCATCCGGCGGCGGACCTCGCCCGTCGCGCCATCGAGCCAATCGACGCCGTCGTCGGTGCCCACCGCCAGGACCTCGTCCGAGGCCCAGGCGATGGGTCCCACCGCGCCGGTCTCCCAGCGGATGGCGCCAGTCCAATCGAGGGCCAGCGAGGGACCCCAGGTGCCGACGAAGAGCGTTCCGCCCCCCGGCGACCACGCCATGCACCGCACCTGGTTGGGGGCGACATGGAAGTCGCGAAGTCCACGGAGTCGCTTGCGAATGGGGGCCGTCTGGATGGTGTTGCCGTCGCTGGCGTAGACACCCGCGCCGTCCGGGGTGAGGGCTGCGGCCCACCGGGCGCCACCGCTGGGCACGTCGTCCACGGCGACCCAGCCCTCTTGGTCGCGGCGCCACACGAAGAACTCCCCGCCGGAGCCGGTGGCAAGCAAGGTGCCGCCTGCATAGTCGAGGGCGGAGATCTGGTAGGCGGATCCCAGCCCCTCGCTGACGCCCACCTCCTCCGACAGCTGGAGCTGCGTCCGCAGCCGCGCGAGCACCGCGGGGGGGTTCAGCCGCTCGGCGTTCTCCCACCGGGAGCGGTCGCTCTGGTCCCCCTGCATGACATGCAGCGTGAGACCCTCACGGGCGGCCCCCTTCCCGAACAGGCCCTCGCCGTCCAGGGTCCTGAGCGCCTCGAACACGGCGCCGAACCTCACACCCACCCGGTCCCAGCCCTCGAGGGCATCCGACGAGAGGAGCGCATCCACCTCGGCAAACGCGTCATCGCCGAGACAGTGTCTGGGCGAGTCCGCCGGGCTCCAGCGAAGCTCGTCGGCGAGAACAGCAAGGTCTCCGCCTCGGCTGGCGTACTGCTCGGCCGTGGCGCGTAGGCCAGCGCGGGAGAAGGCCGTCACCCGGATGAACTCGGCCGCCGGGTCCGTGAACAGGGCGAGCCCGTAGAGGTCGCTGGTGTCGAGCCCCGCCCAGACCGACCGCACGGCGTCGGCCAGGGCCTCGCTCAGCGCGCTCATCGCGGGCGACCCCCTCGACCACCACCACCGCCTCGACCGCCGCCCCCTCCGCCGCCGAGCCCCGGGCCCACCACCTGCATGCCGCCCTGGTTGCGCATGTGCAGCGCCGTGCGCTCGAAGGCGCCGACGAGCATGTTGCGTAGCTCCGTGTCGTCCAGGTCGTCCAGCGCGCGGCTCATGCAGAGCATCCACTGAGCGGATTCATCGTCTCCGATGGGGAACGGAAGATGACGCGCCCGCAGCCTGGGGTGGCCAAAGCGCTCGATGTAGAGCGAGGGCCCACCCAACCATCCACACAGGAAGAGGTAGAGCTTCTCTCGCGACATGCGCAGGTCCTTGGGGTGCATGGCGCGGATGGGCGCGGCCTCGGGAAGGCTGTCCATGAGGTCGTAGAACCGGTCCACGAGGGTGCGCACGCCGTCGAGGCCTCCCAGACGCTCGAAGGGGGTCGGCTCGCCGTCGCTCACGAGTGCTCCAGCCGCCAGGCGAAGTGCTTCTCCAAGACCTCCTGCTCGAGCACCGTGGACTCCTGGTTCACGTTCTTCTCGGCCCGCAACACCGCGGGGAGATCAGCCCTCAGCTCCTTGTTGAGCGTGTCGGGGAAGAACACCAGCGGCACCTTGCCGCCCGGTGTCCACCCGGGGAACCGGTTGAGGATCTTCGTTCCGCAGGTCCGGCAAAACGCCCGCACGGGTCCGTTCGGCTTCTGGAACTCCTCGAGCAGCTCGGCCCCCTCCAGGAAGCTGAACCAGCCCTCCTCGATACACACCGCGTGGTAGAGCGGTGCTGCGTGGGAGCGCCGGCAGTTGTTGCAGTGGCAGTACATGTTGAAGAGCGGGCCCTGTCCGGCCGGAACATCCACGGCGAAGCGGATCCCTTCGCAATAACAATGTCCCTCTGCGTGCACGGGCTCGTCGGTCGTCATCGGCATCTGGACTCCTGGCGGCGGAGCGTATCAGCGCTACGTTGCGCCCATGACCACCGCACTCGTCACCGGAGCAAATCGTGGAATCGGGCTGGAACTGGCCCGACAGCTGGCTGCGCAGGGCCACGAAGTGATCGGTGTGTGCCGCACCTCGAGCCCCGAGCTCGACGCCGTCGCCGAGGTCTGGGCCGGCATCGATGTGGGCAGCGACGCGTGCATCGCGACCCTGAAGGAGAAGGCCGCCGGACGCACGATCGACATCGTCGTCAACAACGCCGGCATCCTCCGCCACGAAGGTCTCGAGTCCCTGGTCTGGGACAACCTGCGGGCCCAGTTCGAGGTGAACTCGATGGGGCCGCTCCGCGTGACCCAAGCGCTGCTCGATTCCCTCGGCCGCGGCGCAAAGGTCGCCATCGTCACCAGCCGCATGGGCTCCATCGCGGACAACACGTCGGGCGGCGCCTACGGCTACCGCATGAGCAAGGCCGCCGTGAACGCAGCCGGCGTCTCTCTCGCCAACGACCTCGAGAGCCAGGGCATCGCGGTGATCCTGCTGCACCCCGGATGGGTCCAGACGGGCATGACCGGGGGACGGGGACACCTCTCCGCCGCGGAGTCTGCCGCTGGCCTCATCGCGCGCATCGACGAGCTGACTCTCCACACGACCGGCAGCTTCCACCACGCCCAGGGCGAGGAGCTGCCCTGGTAGGGCCGGAGCACCATGGACCACGACCTCGTCTTTCACCTCGGCAACTCCCTCGTTCTTCCGGCCTGGCTGGCCATGCTCTTCCGCCCCTCCTGGCGGTTCGGCACCGACGTGTTGGCGCCACTCATCACCCCAGCGGCCATGGCGCTGCTGTACTCCGTCTACATCACCCTCACCCTCACCGGCGACGGCCCCGGAGGGTTCGGTGACCTCGAGGAGCTCGGCCTCGGCTTCAGTGAGCCCATCGGCGCCATGGCGGGCTGGGCCCACTACCTCGTGGCCGACGTCTTCATCGGGTCCTGGGCCCTGCGCGAGTCGCGGCGCCTCGGCATCCGCCACCGCACGATGGTTCCCATCCTCATCCTCCTCTTGATGCTGATGCCCGTGGGTTTCCTCGCGTACCTGGTCGTGCGGGCCCGTCACACCGGCTTCGCCATCTCCGCGGGCCGCGGCGCCTGACTTCCGGGGAGTTCGTCTCGCTCACCCGGCACCGTGAGAGTGGGCCCGAGATCGATGGCCCGACCCTCGGTCCGGAGCGCAGACCCCGCCGCTGTTGCTCGGGCCGGATAGAGTCTCGCGATGCCGCCCATCCGCGAAGCTGGCCTGCGTCTCGCCGCCGAGAGCGGGCTCTACACCGTCGGGATGTTCCTCGTGCGGGCCGGCAACTTCCTCCTGCTGCCGCTGTACCTGAGCCTCCTCGACCCAGCGGAGTACGGCGCCTTCGGGGTGGTCCGACAGCTCGTGGTTGCCCTCGTGCCCCTCGCCGTGACCGGGCAGGTGCACTCGCTGCTGCGTCTCGTGGTCGACACCGAACAGGGGAGCAGCGAGACCTCCACCTCGCTCCTTCAGACCGTCGTGGCCTGGGTCCTCGGGTCGTCTCTGGTCCTCACTGCCCTCGCCGCCGCCGCCTGGCCCCTGCTCGACGGGTGGGTCGGCGGAGTGCCCCTGTGGCCCCTGGGACTGGCAGGTCTCGGGCTCGTCGCGGGGCAGGGCCTCTTCAACATCGCCCAAGCCTGGCTCCAGGCGGTCCGCCGCGCCCGGGCCCACACTCTGCTGGCCGTGCTTCGGTGGCTCGTGCTGCTCGGGGGTGTGCTGCTGTTCGTCATCGGACTGGGCTGGGGAGCGCCCGGCCTGCTCCTCGCCATGAGCCTGTCCTTCGGGCTCGTCGCCATCGGCTCCCTCGGACTGTCGCTGCGCGGGCGACCTCCCAAGGTGCATCGCGACCTGATGCGCGCATCGCTGGTGTATGGCCTGCCCTTGCTCCCCCACGCGTTCTCGACGGTCGTCTTCGGGGCGACGGGTCAGCTGGTGATTGCGGCCGACCCATCCGCGGGGCTGGCCATCGCCGGGGCCTATCTCCTCGCGACCCAGCTCGGCCAGGTCGTGGCCATGGTGGCGGTGGGCGTGCAGAAGGCGTGGGTCCCGTTCTTCCTCCGCGAGGACCGGGACCGGGACCAGCGAGGTTGGGAGCGTGTACGGGTGCTCTCCTTCTTCGGCCTGGTGGCCGTGGCCCTCACCACCGTCGCAGTGGGCTTGCTCTCCCCCGAGCTGGTTGCCCTCGCCGGACTCTTCAGCCCCCATGACTGGAGCGCCGCTGCCCTGGTCGTACCGATCCTCGCGTTCTCGGGACTGCTGCGGGCGTACTATCTCGTGGCGCTCACCGTGGTGCTCGCCAACAAGCAGAGCGCGCGGTGGCTCGGAGCAGTGACCCTCCCTGCCGCCGTGTTGAACGTGGTGCTGACCCTCCTGTGGGTTCCCGCGCACGGGATGGCAGGGGCAGCCTGGGCCGCGGTGGCCTCCTGGGGTGGCGCGGCGATCGCCACCGGCTTCCTGGCTCGACGGGCCCGCATCGTTCCCTTCAAGTACGCACGCGCCGCCGTCCTCCTCGGGCTCTGTGGAGCAGCCCTCGCAGCGGGCGTGGAGCAGGACCTGGCGGTGCGCGCCGGAGTCCTGGCGGCCTTCGTCGCGAGCATCGCGTTGCTCGATGGTCGTGACCTTGGCAAGGCGGTGCGCTCACTGCGAGGGTGAGCCCAAGACCCCTTCCCTCTCGGAGCCCCCCGCGCGCCATGGGCTACTGCGACGCGCGCAGCATGGCCGGTGGGATCAAGGCGTGGCGGGCGGCTGGCTATCCCCTGGATCGTCGCGACGGGTGAGTCCCACCAGCTTGCTGGCCTCGAAGAGCACGAAGCCGGCACAGGCGACCGCTGAGACCCGGCCCCAGTCCGCAAGACTGATGGGCACGAGATGGAACGCCACCGCCAGCGGCGTGTAGAGCAGGAGCAGGTGCACGCAGAGCACCACCGCGATGGCCGCGAGCAGCCAGCGGTTACCGAGCAGCCCCACGGTCACCACCGGCAGCCGGCTCCGCGCCGACATGGCCATCAGCAGCTCGATGCCGATGGTCAGAGTCAGCGTGGTGGAGCGCGCGTGATCGAGATCGACTCCCTGCGCGTTCTGCCACCAGAACCATCCCCCCACCATCGTGAAGCTGAGCAGCGTCATGCCGATCAGACGCGGCCATTCCCCCGACAGCAGACCCTCGTCATGAGGACGGGGAGGGCGCTGCATGACGTCCGGCTCGGCGGGCTCCGTCCCGAGAGCAAGGGCGGGGAGGCCGTCCGTCATCAGGTTGAGCCACAGGATGTGGATGGGCAGAAACGGGAGGGGCAGCTTCAGCGCGACGGCCGCGAGGATCAGCAGCAGTTCGTCGAAGTTCGCCCGCAGGAGGAAGAGCACGAACTTGCGAATGTTGTCGTGCAGACGCCGCCCCTCGCGGATGGCTGCGACGATGGTGGCGAAGTGGTCGTCGGCGAGCACCACGGACGCAGCCTCCCGGGCGACTTCAGTGCCCCGGTCTCCCATGGCAACCCCCACATGAGCGCCCTTGAGCGCGGGGGCGTCATTCACACCGTCACCGCTCATGGAGACAATCTCGCCCTGGGCCTGGAGGGCCTGGAGGATGGCGATCTTGTGCTCTGGCGCGACACGCGCGAACACCGAGGTGTCCCGGACCCGGGCGAGGAGCTCCGGCTCGGTGAGCGTGTCCAGCTGGTTGCCCACGAGGGTCCTGGTGGCGTCGATACCCACCTGCGCAGCGATGGAGCGCGCTGTCGCCGGTGAGTCTCCGGTGATCATCACGCTGCGAATCCCCGCCGCCCGCGCCTCCTCCACCGCCGTCCGCACGCCGTCCCTGGGAGGGTCTTCCAGGCCCCAGAGGCCCACGTATCGAGTGCGTCCGCTCTCGTGCACCGCCCCGGCGAGCACCCGCAGTCCGCGCGCCGCAAAGCTGTCGGCAGCCGCATCGATGGCATCCCCTCCATCGTCGACCAGCAGCGCGATGCGCTCGGGGCTGCCCTTGAGGAAGGAGCGCTCCCCATGGCGGGTACGCATGTACTTCTCTTCGGAGGAGAACGGCACCTCCTCGTCATCGATGGAGAGGCGCGTTGCCCCTTCCTTGTCGGCCCACCGCAGCAGCGCCACTTCCGTGGGGTCTCCGAGGTTGGGGAGCGCAGCGTGATTGCAGCAGGCGGCGATCTCCGCCAGGAGTGGACCGTCGCCGTCCTGAGCGACGCTGGTCCTCACGACGGTCATGCGGTTCCCGGTGATGGTCCCGGTCTTGTCCGCGCAGATGACGGTGACGCTGCCCAGCGTCTCCAGAGAGTCGAGCCGCCTGACGAGAGCGTGCTCGTGAGCCATGCGCCGCACGCCAAGGGCAAAACAGACCGTCACGACAGCGGGGAGACCCTCGGGGACCGCGGAGACCGCCAGACTGACCCCGACGAGCAACACCTCGATGAGGGGCAGCCCTTGCACGAGCCCTGCCACCACGACGATGGCCGTCAACACGAGCACGACCCCGCCGAGCATGAAGCCCAGGCGACGAAGCCTCCTCTGCAGCGGTGTCTCGGGCAGAACGGTTCCGCCCACGAGCTCGGCGATGCGGCCCGTCTCCGTGCTCAATCCGGTAGCGACCACCACGGCCTCGGCCGAGCCCCGGGTGACGAGGGTGCCGCTGTAGAGCATCGACGAACGCTCGGCGACCGGCGCGTTCGCAGCCACTGGTGCCACGCTCTTCCGCACGGGCATGGACTCCCCGGTGAGGGAGGACTCGTCGACCGCGAGGTGGGAGGAGGTGAGGATGCGCGCGTCCGCCGAGACCCGGTCGCCAGCCTCGAGCTGCACCACGTCCCCCGGCACCAACTCGCGGGACGCGATGTCCTGCTCCACCCCTCCTCGACGGACCCTCGCGTGCGGGGCTCCGAGTCTCGCGAGCTCGGCGATGGCCTCCTCGGCCTTGTACTCCTGCACGAACCCGAGAGCAGCATTGAGAAGAAGGATGGCGCCGATGACGTACGCGTCGAGGAAGCTGCGCCAGGTGAGCGGCTCGTGCTCCAGGACCGGCGCCGCGATGGAGAGCGCCAGTGCCACGAAGAGGATGTAGACGAGCACGTCCTGGAACTGACGCTTCACCAGGGAGACGAGCGAGCGCTTGGACTCGGGCAGCGCGTTCGGCCCGGCCGGCGAGGCGAAGACCTCGGCCGCGGTCAGCCCGCCGGGCCGGCTGCCGAGCTGGGAGAGGGCTTCAGACGCGGGGATGTCATGCACCAACACAGAGTAGGAGTCAGGACCCGAGGACACCCTGAGCGTCCGCAGCCTGCGTACGTCATACTGACCATGGCGGGTGAGGGGCTCAGCCGCCGCGGAGTGCCTGTGAAAACACAACGACTTCTGTCTCTGATCGGCAGCCTCGTCTCCATCCTCCTCCTCGCTGGCCCGGCCAGCGCTGCGACGTACACCGTCAACGACAGCGCAGATCCGGGGAACGGAGTCTGCAACTCGGGCAGTTGCACCCTGTCGGAAGCGATCAGCGCGGCGAACTCGAACTCCGGCGCCGACACCATCGTCTTCGACTTCAGCTCGGCGACGACCATCACGCTGACCGGGGACCTCCCGGACGTCAGCGGGCAGACCACCATCAACGGCTACTCCTGCGGCTCCTGCGGCGCCACCGAGCAGACCACGGGCAACGCCCAGGACGGGCTCACCGGGGTCCTCGGCATCACCATCGAAGGGCTGAGCGGCTCGTCGAACCCTGTTCTGCACTTCACTTCGTCAGCGACGGCTTCGGTGGTGAAGGGGCTCAACATCCAGGGCGCCGACGGGGACGGGATCGAGATCGAGGCCGACGACATGGTGGTCAGCGGCTGCTTCATCGGCACCTCCCTCGACGGCCTCACCGCCCAGGGGAACAACGACGGGGTGTGGATCAACGGCGCGGCCGACGTGGTCGTCGGCCCCTACAACCTGCTCTCCGGCAACTCCGGCGAGGGCATCGAGGTGGACGGGGACAAAGACCGCACCATCGTCGTCAGCAACCTCATCGGCACCAACGTGACCGGCACCGCCGCCCTGGGCAACTCCGGGCGGGGCATCTACTTCGACGCCAGCGGAGACATGAGGGACGTGGAGGTGGGGGACGGCACGATCGGCGGCGCCAACGTCATCTCGGGCAACGGCTCCCATGGGATCGAAGCCGACGGTCAGGTGCGTGGCACGGACGCATCGAATCGCAGCCTCATCGCCTTCAACTTCATCGGCACCAATGGCGCGGGGACCGCGGCGCTGGGGAACACCCTGGACGGCATCCACATCGACGGGAACACGGACGACGCTCAGTTCTGGGCCATCACCGACAATGTCATCTCCGGGAACGGCGACGAGGGCATCTTCGGCACCGACACGCAAAAGGTGAACATCTTCGGCAACTACATCGGCACCAACAGTGCCGGCGCGAACCTCGGAAACACGAGCCACGGGATCCACGTCGAGGCCGACAACGACGACAAGGACGCCAAGAAGTACATCATCGGCGGCGTGGGTACCGCCAACGTCATCGCCTTCAACGGCGGAAACGGCATCACCCTCACGGACTCCGGCGGCAGCAAGGAGAACAAGCAGACGACCATCGGGGTCAACTCCATCCACAGCAATGTGGGCATCGGCATCGACCTCAGGGCCGCGTCCAGCGGGAGTGGGCCCTCCGCGGGCTCCTGCACCAACGACACCGCTTGGGGCAACCGCCGCATGGCGCGGCCCGTCATCACGACGGCGGACCTGACCACCGCGACCAACCTCGACCTCGTGGGCACCGCCTGCGCCGACTCCACCGTGGACATCTACGTCGCGGACGGTGATGGCACCGGGTACGGCGAACCCATGACCTACCTCGGGACGACGACCAGCACCTCCGGGGGGGCTTGGAGCGTGAGCCTGGTGGTGTCGGGCGTCGTGGCGGGCACCGAAGTCACGGCTCTGGCCAGCGACACCTCCGGTGACCCCGAGACGGGCGAGGCGGCGCTGAACGTGACCGTGACCGGCAGCTGCGTGGACGGCGACTCGGATGGAGTCACCACCTGCGGTGCCGACGGCTTGGCCGGCACCACGGCAGACAACGACTGCGACGACGCAGACGCCGCCAACTACCCCGGCAACACCGAGGTCTGCGACGCCGGAGACAACGACTGCGACACCACCGTCGACGAGGGCTTCGACGTCGACGGCGACGGCGTGACCACCTGCGGAGCTGACGGCGACGCCGGCATCACGGCCGACAACGACTGCGACGACGCTGACATCGACAACTACCCCGGCAACACCGAGGTCTGCGACGCCGGCGACAACGACTGCGACACCACCGTCGACGAGGGCTTCGATGTCGATGGGGACGGCGTGACCACCTGCGGAGCCGACGGCGACGCGGGCATCACGACCGACAACGACTGCGACGACGCAGACGCCACCACCTACCCCTCCGCCACGGAGATCTGCGACGGGGCGGACAACAACTGCGACGGCGGCGTGCCGGCCACCGAGACCGACGACGACGGCGACGGTCAGGCCGAGTGCGAGGGCGACTGCGACGACGCAGACATCGCCAACTACGACGGCAACACCGAGAGCTGCGACCTGCAGGACAACGACTGCGACACCCTCGTCGACGAGGGCTTCGACGCCGACGGAGACGGGGCCAGCACCTGCGACGGCGACTGCGACGACGCCAACGCCGCCATCAACCCAACCGCCGCGGAGCTGTGCGACGGCATCGACAACGACTGCAACGGCAGCGCCGACTTCGCCGGAGGTGAGGGCGACGGCGACGGTGACGGCGCCCTGGCCTGCGAAGACTGCGACGACGCCGAGCCCCTGGCCTTCCCCGGCAACTCCGAGGTCTGCGGTGATGGCATCGACAACGACTGCGACGGAACCACGGACGTCTCCACCGACGCGGACGGGGACGGCGTGGACACCTGCTCAGGGGACTGCGACGACTCCGACCCCACCGTGTTCCCCGGCAACACGGAGGTGTGCGACGGAGCCGACAACAACTGTGATCTGACGGTGGACGAGGGCTTCGACGCCGACGGCGACGGGTTCGCGACCTGTGGAGCCGACGGCGACCCGCTGACCGTCGGGGACAACGACTGCGACGACGGCGACGCCGCCACCTATCCAGGCGGTGCGGAGTTCTGCGACGCCATCGACAGCGACTGCGACGGCAGCCTCGACGAGGACTTCGACGTGGACGGGGACGGCTACACCACCTGCGGCGCGGACGGCAACGCCCTCAGCACCGGGGACAACGACTGCGACGATGGAGAGGCGGCGACCAACCCCGGCGCGACCGAGGTGTGCGACGCCGTCGACAACAACTGCGACGGCGCCACCGACGAGCCCTTCGACGTCGACCAGGACCTGGTGACGACCTGCGGCCCGGACGGGGACGTGCTGACCCTGGGGGACAACGACTGCGACGACGGGGCTTCGACGACCTACCCCGGAGCGGCGGAGCTCTGCGACGGCGTCGACAACGACTGCAACGGCGTCGTGCCCCCCACCGAGACCGACGATGACGGCGACGGCCAGTCCGAGTGCAACGGCGACTGCGACGACGCGGACAGCGCAAACTTCACCGGAAACGCCGAGATCTGCGACCTGCAGGACAACAACTGCAACAGCCAGGTGGACGAAGGCTTCGACGGCGACGCCGACGGGTTCAGCTCCTGCGACGGCGACTGCAACGACTCGCTGGCGTCCATCAACCCCAACGCCGCCGAGCTGTGCGACGGCATCGACAACGACTGCAATGGCAGCGCGGACTTCGCCGGCGGAGAAGGCGACGCCGATGGCGACGGCGCCCTGGCGTGCGAGGACTGCGACGACGCCGAACCCCTCGCCTTCCCGGGCAACTCCGAGAGCTGCGGCGACGGAATCGACAACGACTGCGACGGGACCACCGATGTGTCCACCGACAACGACGGGGACGGCGTCGACACCTGCTCCGGGGACTGCGACGACAACGACGCCGCGGTGTTCCCCGGTCAGACCGAGACCTGCAACGGCATCGACGACGACTGCGACCTGACCATCGACAACGGCTTCGACGTAGACGGCGATGGCGTGACGACCTGCGGCGCCGACGGCACCGCCGGCAACGGGGACGACGACTGCGACGACGCAGACATCGACAACTTCCCGGGCAACACCGAGACCTGCGACGGCGCGGACAACGACTGTGATGGACTGGACGACGACGGCTTCGACCTCGACGCCGATGGGGTGACCACGTGCGGTGGGGACGGAGTCTCGGGCACCAGCGACGACGACTGCGACGACGCAGCGGCGGCAAGCTTCCCCGGCAACCCCGAGGTCTGCGACGGCATCGACAACGACTGCAACGGCAGCGTGGACGATGGTCTGGACGCGGACAACGACGGCGTCAGCATCTGCGGGCCCGACGGCATCTCCGGGACCGCCGACGACGACTGCGACGACGGAGCGGCGGACGTCTATCCCGGCGCGCCCGAGCTGTGCGACCTCGTGGACAACGACTGCGATGGCGACGTGGACGAGGGCTCGGACCTCGACGCAGACGCTGATGGCTTCACGGCGTGCGAGGGGGACTGCGACGACACGAACGCCTCGATCAACCCCGAGGGGACCGAGGTCTGCAACGGCCTGGACGACAACTGCGACGGCACGGTGGACGAAGGCTTCGACGCGGACGACGACGGCTTCACCACCTGCGGCGACGACGGCATCGAAGGCACTGACGACGACGACTGCGACGACGACGACGAGGCCGTGTCCCCCGGTGAGGACGAGATCTGCGGGGACGGGATCGACCAGAACTGCGACGGCGTCGACTCCGTCGACTTCGATGGGGACGGCTGGGTGTCCACGGACTGCGACGGCGAGGACTGCGACGACGAGAACCCGGACGTGAACCCCGACGCAGAGGAGATCTGCGACGACGGCATCGACAACGACTGCGACGGCCAATCGCTGGACACCGATGACCTGGACGGGGACGGCATCACGTCGTGCGACGGGGACTGCGACGACCTCGACGACGAAGTGGCGCCAGACCTCCCCGAGGTGTGCGACGGCATCGACAACGACTGCAACGGCGAGATCGACGAGATCAACTGCGGGGAGTGCGACGACCTCGACGAGGACGGCTACGAGGACGCCGCCTGCGGTGGCGAGGACTGCGATGACAGCGATCTGTTCATCTCGCCCGGCGCCCCGGAGAGCTGCGAGGACGGGATCGACAACAACTGCGATGGCGAAGATGCCCCGTGCATCTCGGTGGACCTCGAGGCGGTGCCGCAGGGCTGCGACTGCGAGGCTGCAGTCAGCCCGGGCCCCTCGAGCGGGGTGGCCCTGTTCGGGCTTCTGCTCGGCGCCGGACTGCGGCGCCGGAGGCGACCGGGCGCCCCGACCATGCGGGACGCCCGGACCACCTGAGCGACTGGAGCGAGTGTTAGTCGACGGTCCAGCCGCCGGTTCCGGTGTCGGTGTGGCTGGACCCGGGTTCGACACACGGCGCCGAAGGCACCCCCCTACTTCTCACCCCACTCATCGCGCGCCGACGCCATCGCGGCGCGGATTCGGCCCGGCTGGAGCAGCGCCGCCTCGGTGAAGTCCAGCCCCTCGAGCACCCAGCGGGCCACGCGGGGCTCGGCCAGGGAGTAGTACACGTGGCGGCCCTCCCGGCGGGGGGTCACGAGGCGGTGCGCCTTGAGCTGCTTGAGATGTTGGGAGACCCGCGAGTGGGAGCACTTGAGGATCTCCGCCAGGTGGTTCACATCCTGCTCGCTCTGCCCGAGCTCCTCGATGATGCGCACCCGATGGGGGTGCGACAGCGCTCCGAACAGGGAGGCGAGCTCCTGGGTGACGATCTCTCGTTGCGGCATGGGGGCTCCTGACTCCGTGCGGCGCTGCTCTGGCGCCCGTCACGAACTTCCTGCTTGACGTTGCTGAAATCGAGTCTAGCTTACGTGCTCATATTAATAATCTTTAATGTTTGAACATGATTAATACGAACGAACTAGCTCAGCTTCAAGACCTCGTTGGACGCGCCCTCGCCGGCGCCTCGCACCCCCGCACGCCGTCGGACATCGCGGCCGCCCTGGGCCGCGCGAAGGGCCACGTGGCCCGCGCCCTGGTCGACCTGGGGGTCCCGAACGATCACCTCGAGCGGGCGCCCACGGAGGTCATCGACGCGATCGGCTCCAACGCTCCGGCCCTCGCTCGCGGGGAGCGGGGGTGGGTTCTTCTCGACGACCGTCAGGGGCGCCGAGTCCGGGTCCTCGAGCAGCACAGCGACGAGCCCGTGTGGCTGGGGCCGGCGCGGCTCGATGCGCTGGGTCTCCGGGACTGGGTGCTCGTAGCTCCCGCCCCGGTGTTCCCGGGGGTGTCTTCGTCGGCCACTCCCTGGGAGCGCGTCCAGGCGCTCATGAAGGTGGAGTCCGAGGATCTGTGGACCGTCGCCCTCTACTCCGTGGGGGTCGGCCTCCTGTCGCTGGCGACCCCGGTGGCCGTGCAGGCCCTGGTGAACACGGTGGCCTTCGGCACCGCAGTCCAGCCCCTGCTGGTCCTCACCATCCTTCTGGGCGGCGGACTGGCCCTCGCCGCAGGCCTTCAGCTCATGCAGGCGTGGGTCGTCGAGCTTCTGCGCAGGCGCCTGTTCATTCGACTCGTCTCCGACCTCGCCCACCGCTTGCCCCGGGTGCGCCTCGACGCGCTGCGGGGAGGCCGCGGACCCGAGCTCCTCAATCGCTTCTTCGACATCTTCACCCTGGAGAAGGCAGTCGCCGCCTGGCTCGGTGATGGTCTCGGCGCGCTGATCACGGCGGCCGTTGGACTCGCGGTCCTGGCCGTCTACCACCCGGCTCTGCTGGTGTTCGACCTCATCCTCGGGACCGCCGTCGCCACGACCTTCCTCGTCCTCGGGCGCGGGGGCACGTCCACCGCGGTGAACGAGAGCAAGGCCAAGTACCGGGTGGCGGCCTGGATGGAGGAGATCGCGCGCAACCCGGTTGCGTTCAAGGCCTCGGGCGCTGCGGACCTCGCGCGGAACCGGGCCGACGTGCTGTCCCGCGAGTTCCTCGAGGCGCGCCACGCTCACTTCCGGGTCGTTCTTCGTCAGGTCGCCGGCGCCCTGGGGCTCCAGGTCATCGCCGCGGCTGGGCTCCTGGGCGTCGGCGGATGGCTCGTCATCGCCCGACAGCTGACCCTGGGGCAGCTCGTCGCCGCCGAGCTCATCGTGGCCACCACCGTCGCCGCCTTCGCCAAGAGCAGCAAGCTCCTGGAGTCCTGGTACGACCTGCTCGCCGCCGCGGACAAGCTCGGCCAGCTGACAGACCTGCCCCTGGAGCCCGCGGGCGAGCGCACCACGGGACTGCACGAGGGACAGCTGTCCGCGGCCCTGACCTTCGGCACGAAGCAGGTGCGCGTCGCCGCGGGCGAGCGCATCGCGCTGACGGGGCGCTCGGGAGCCGGCAAGAGCACGGCGCTGGAGGAGCTCTTTGGCCTCGTCGACGGCCAGGCAGAGATCTCCGACACGCCCGTGGCGGACCTCGACCGGGAGCTCCTGCGTCGGCGGGTCGCCCTCGTGCAGGGCTTTGAGGTCATCGAGGGAACGGTGCTCGACAACCTGCGCTTCGGCCGGGACAAGCCCACACGGGCCGAAGCCTGGGCCGCGCTGCGCCGAGTGGGGCTGGACGCGACGGTCGCGAACCTCGACGGAGGGCTCGATGCGGCCCTGACTCCGTCCGGCTCCCCGCTCGTCCCCGCGGAAGCCCGTCGCCTCGTCGTCGCGCGGAGCCTCGCCGGGAACCCAGACCTGCTGCTCATCGACGAGGCGCTGGACGGGCTGGAGGAGGACAAGGGCGAGACCGTCCTCGACTCCGTCTTCCACTACGCCCGTCCCTGGACCGTGCTCGTCGTCAGCCATGACCCCGCGGTGCTCGCGCGCTGCGACCGCGTCATCACTCTTGCCTCTGAGGAGGCCTCCTGATGCTCTTCCTCGCTCGCGCCTACCCCGACTCTCCCGACGTCAAGACCGAGGAGGGATGGGCTCCACCGGAGCTGCTGCCCGCCTGGCGCCTCGTGCCCCCGCCCAGGGGCGCCCGTCGCGTCGCCCGTCGGCTCGCGGTGTTCCTCCTCGTGTTCGCCCTCGCGTGTGTGCTGTCTCCGTGGCAGCAGTCCGTCCGTGGAGATGGCTCGGTCATCGCGTTTGCGCCCTCGGAGCGTCCAGTCACCGTGGAGGCGCCCACCTCGGGCGTCGTGCGGAAGTGGCACGTTCGGGAGGGGGACTCGGTCGTCGCGGGGCAGCTCCTCGTCTCCGTCACGGACAACGACCCCGGGCAGCTCGACCGACTCCGCGCCGAGCGCGACGCCGTGGCGGCCACCGTGGACCGCAAGTCCGACAGCGTGCTGGCGCTGGAGACGGGTCTCGTGGCCGCACAGCTCGCAGCGGACGCGAAGATCGAGGCATCTCGGAACAAGGTCGGAAGCGTGCGTCAGAAGCAGGAGGCCGTAGCCCAGAAGGTGGAGGCGGCCATCGCGAAGCTGGACACCGAGACCCGCAACCGGGACCGCACGGAGACCCTCGGCGCCGAGGGGCTCGCCTCGGTGCGGCAGCGCGAAGTAGCGGGGCTGAAGGTCGCTGAGGCCGAGGCGAAGCTTCGAGGGGCCAAGGCAGACGCAGCCGGGGCCGCCGCCGACCTGCGCTCCGCCGCGAGCTCCCTCCAGGAGGTGGAGAGCAGCACCCTGTCCAAGCTCTCGGAGCTGGAGAGCAAGCTCGAGTCGTCGCGGTCTGACGTGGAGACGGCCCGCGCGAAGCTCCTGTCGCTCGAGACGAAGCTCGGCCGCCAGATGACCCAGGATGTGAAGGCGCCGCGCGACGGGGTCGTGATGCGACAGCTGGTCCCCGAGGGCTCCGAGCAGGTGAAGCGAGGAGACGACCTCGCCGTCATCGTGCCGCCCCGCGAGACGGTGCGGGTGGCCCTCACCGTGGACGGAAACGACGCTGCTCTGCTCGACCCGGGGCGCACGGTGCGGGTGCAGTTCGAGGGATGGCCCGCCGTCCAGTTCGTGGGCTGGCCCTCGGTGGCGGTGGGGACCTTCGGCGGCGTCGTCGAGCTCATCGATGCGGCGAGCGACGGCAGCGGCAACTTCCGGGTCGTCGTCCGGCCTGATCCCTTCGACACCCCCTGGCCCCCGTCGGAGCGCCTGCGCCCTGGCGTGCGCACCCACGGCTGGGTCCTCCTGGACCAGGTCCCGCTGGGGTTCGAGCTCTGGCGCCAGCTCAATGGCTTCCCGCCCTCGGTGCAGCCGCCCTCATCGTCCGGGACCTCGAAGTGAGGCTCGTCGGCCCCGTCGTCCTCGCGCTGTTCGCCATCGTGCTCTCTCCGTCGGCCTGGGCTCAGGCCCTCCCCCTGGAGCGAGTCCTGGAGTCCGTGCAGCGTCACCCAGACCTCGTCGCGGCCGATGCCGTCGTGCGCCAGGCCGCCGGCGAACGACTGCGGAGCGCGGGGGCATTCGATCCCACAGTGAACGCCTTCGTCGGCGGTCGTCCCCTCGGCTACTACGACCAGGCGGTGGGGGGCGCATCGCTGTCGGTGGCGACCCCGGTGTGGGGGCTGCAGGTCGAAGGCGGGTGGCGCGTGGGCGTGGGGGACTTCGCCACCTACGAGGGGAAGCGCGAGACGCTCCCGGGGGGAGAGCTGTTCGTCGGAGTCTCCGTTCCCCTGCTCAAGGGGGGCCCCATGGACGACGCCCGCGCAGACCGACTGAAGGCCCGCTTCGGGGAGGACCTCGCGTCGGCCGAGAGGACCTCGGTGACCCTCGATCTCGCAGCTCAGGCCGAGATGGCCTACTGGGGCTGGGCCGCGGCGGTGCAGGCGCTCCAGATCGCTCGGGACCAGCTCGACCTCGCGACCCGGCGAGAAGCGGGGCTGCGGCGCAAGGTGGAGGAGGGTGCGGTCGCTCCCATCAATGCCCTCGAGGCGCGCCGGTCCGTGCTCTCCCGGGAGAGCAAGCTCGCTGCCGCATCCGCGAAGGAGAGGGCAGCGGCCAGCAAGCTCTCGCTGTTCCTGCGAGACGCCACGGGCCAGCCGCTCCTCCCCGCAACAGAGGAGGCTCCAGTGCTGCCCGAGCCGGCCAGCGAGCTCCGCCTGGGCCCCAGCGAAGCCGCGCAGCAAGCGTGGGTCCGGCGCCCCGAGGGGCAGGCCTGGCGTGCCGCTGAGGAGGTGGCGCGCGTCACCGAGCGCCTCGCCCGGGCACAGACCCTGCCGAAGCTCGATCTCAAGGTCGGCGCCGCCGTCGACCTTCCGCAGAACGGACAGGGCAGCAGCGCCCTCGCTGAGCCGACCCTGGATGCTCGACTGGACCTGTCGTTCCCGACCTTGCTCCGGGAGGGCCGCGGCAAGCTCGCGTCAGCGCGGGCGAAGAGCGCGCAGGTCGACGCGAAGGCGACCCTGGTGCGCGAGAAGATGGGCGCCGCCATCGTGACCCTCGCCGCCCAGATCGACGCCGCGGAGGCACGCTTGAAGCTCGCGGACGAGAGCGCCGAAGTGACCGCCGCCCTTGCGAGGGCCGAGACCGCGCGATTCAACGCCGGGGCATCGGACCTCCTCGTCGTGAACCTGCGGGAGCAGGCGCTGGCGAGCGCGCAAGAGCAGCGGGCGATGCTGCGCGCTGAGGTCCTGGGGTTGCGGGCCGGATGGAGAGCCCTGGTGGACCCGGACCCCGTGGGGGCAGGCCCCGCCAGCCTGTAGTCGATCCGCGACAGCTCGGGTGGCACGGCCATTGCGATGGCCCTCCTGTGTCCCGCCGAAGTGACTCGGTGGACTGCCCAGGAGGGGCCATGAAGGTCTTCATCGCACTGCTCGTCATTCTCTGCGCCGCCGCCCACGCCAGCGGCGCCTCTGCCGCACCGCCGTCCAGTCGGCTCACCGCCCCCGAGGGCGTGCTCAGCTGGACTGTCTCCATCACCGCCGACGGCGTCGCTGTGTCGGGGCGTTCTCCAGAGTGGACGGTGGAGCACACCGCCGCCCCCGACCTCACCCCACGCTCGACCATGCGCACCGACGCCGACGGCAGCACCGTCACCGTGGTCTACGGGCCGAAGGCCACGACCGTGACCCTCCCCAGCAAGACCATCACCCACGAGCGCGCGGACCTCTGGGACGCGGACACCTTCGACGTGCGTCTCGGAGATCGGGTCGCTCGGCGCCAGAGCACCGACTTCGCCTTCGACGCTCTCGATCCCGCCAGCGGCAAGGTCTATGGCTTCACGGCGGAGACCGTGGGGGAGGAAGCGTGCGGGACCAAGGCCTGCCGACGAGTGAAGGTCCGCCTCGCAGGGGTGCTGAAGATGCTGGGGCCAAAGTGGGAGTTCTGGTTCGCGCCGTCGGGACAGCTCATGCGCTTCAAGGGTCCCCTGGGGGACTTCGTCGCCGAGGGCGTGTCCCGTTGACCACCCAGGTTGGGGCCGGCGAGTGGCTCAGTCCTGGAGCCGAAGCTCGTCGGTCACGAGTCGAAAGCTCACGTAGCTGTACCGAATCATCGGCATGAGACCGGCCCGATTGGCGCAGAGCATGTCGTGGGCGTCATCCCCCCAGGTTCCGCCACGGATGACGTTGGCCCCCTCGTCGAAGAGCGAGCTCGTCCACTCGCGCATCCCTCCGCTGGTGTCCAGCACCCCGTAGACCGAGCAGTCCTGCGGATAGACCCCCACCGCGCTGGGCCGGGGTGGTCCCGGTTTGCTGCTGCGCATGTGGGCGAAGGTCGGATCGAAGGCGTTCCCCCAGGGGTAGCTGCGGCCATCGACGCCGCGTGACGCCTTCTCCCACTCCTCCTCGGTGGGGAGCCGCACGCGCCGCCCTTCCCGCTCGGAGAGCCAGGTGGCGTACACCTCAGCGTCGGCGACGTTCACCGCGAACACGGGCCAGTCGGGGTTCCAGCCGTCGGGCAGCGTCCAGGCTCCGTCTTCCCTGGTCCAGAACGGCTGAAAGCTGCCGAACAGGCCGGCTTCGCCGGGCACGTGCAGGCGCGCCTCCTCTTCGGGGATTGCGTCCAGAAAGCGCTGCCACTCGCGCGAGGTCACACACGTGCGCTGCACCAGGAGGTCGCCGAGAATGGGCTCGCAAGGGTCCAGGGGCTGACGCGCCCGGGGGTCACCGCCGAGACGGAACGCACCCCCGGGGACGAACACCCAACCGTCGCCTATCTGATCGGGGGTGAGGAGCCGCACCGATCCCCGGTGGTTCTGGACGCGTCCGAGCTGGACGGGGTACCGGCTGGGCGAGTAGCCCTCGGCGTGCACTTCGAGGAGCCAGGAGCCCGGCGCCAGCGGATGCCCCACCAGGGGCATGGGCAGCTCCGCGACCTTCTCGGCCACGAGGACGCGATCCTTCTCGACGTAGCGATGCAGGATGACCGTCGCACCCTCGACGGGCTCGACGAGGTCGAGGCTCACCGTCGAGTCGGAGCACAGGACTCGGGTGTAGCGGCCGTCGTCCCAGGCCTGCACTCGGCGCTCCGCCACGGCGGCGGTCAGAGGGTCGTAGTGGGTCTCGGCATCGTGCAGCCGCTCCCACCAGAGCTCGGCCATGACACTGCGCGCCAGGACGTTCGTGGGGTCGAGGCTCGCCGCCAGAGTCGCGGACTCCGTCGCAGCGGTCCACACCTCGGTCTGCTCGGCCGCGAGCGCCAGGACTCGGTCTTCGGCATCCCAAAGGGGCCGCTTCTGCGCGATGGGGGCGTGCTCAGCGACCTTCGTCCGCTGGACAAGGGCCACTCGCTCCTCCTGGACGTAGCGCTCTCCGAGCTCCCGAAATCGGGAGAGACCGTCTCGCGCGCGAGCGAGATGCACGCTGGCCTCCCCCGTGCGCCGGGCCTCCTCCGCCTGCGCGCCCAGGCACGCCGCGAGCTGGTCCCTCACCTCCGCAGACGACGGCCGAGCCGACGGATCGAAGGCGAGCGCCGCATTGCAGGCAGCGCGAAGGCCCGACGGCACCCCTGGCTCTTCGGGAGCGAGGGGCGAGGAAGCGTCACGCCATCGAGCCACGAAGTCCCCAAGGGACTCGTCGTGTCGTCGGGGACGCAGGGGCCGCAGTGCGATGAGTTCCCACAGCAGCGCGCCCAGAGCGTGCACGTCCGACGCCGGCGTGGGAGGGCTCCCGCGCAGCTGCTCCGGGGCCGCGGTCGAGGGATGCCCGGAGAAGGACGGGCCGGCGGCAGACTGAACGCTGGACCAGTCGAGCACGTACGGCTCCCCGTCCGCGTCGATGGCGATGTTCCCCCCGTGCAGATCGCCGTGCACCACCCCGAGCTGGTGGGCTCGCGCGACGGCCGATGCGACCCCGACCAGCATGCGGACCCGAGTGAGCAGCGGCCACTCCTGCTCTGGACTGGCGTCGGCCAGGCGCCTCTCGAGGGTGAGGGCTGGGGCCAGCTGGTACTGGACCGCCACGAGCTCTTGTTCCTCGTGCACCCGATGCACGGCGAGCACAGCCGGGTGCTCGAGGGATGCCGTGATGCTGGCCTCTCGCAGAATCGCGGCGCGGTCTTCGGCAGACGCGCCGGGCAGGCTGATCTTCACGGCGACGTCGCGAGCCAGCGCCGGGTCGTGGGCGCGCACCACCTCACCGTGGGCTCCGCGACCCAGCAGCGGTCCGGGTTCGAGGCCGAGGGCCAAGGGAAACCGGCTGGTTCCGCCCGCCTCTGGCGCCCTCCCAGTCCCTGGGACCAGGGACTCGAGCAACGACTCGAAGGCATCCATCAGGGCTCCCCTCCCCACTTCGCGAGCAATCGATGAAGCCACTGACGGCTGACTCCGAGCCTTCGGGCGGCGTCGGTTCGATTCCCGTCGGCGAGCCGCAGGGCCTCCCGCACCTGGCCACGCTGAAAGGCGTCGGTGTCGGCCTTCAGGTCGCCCGACAGCACGACCGGAGCAGGCTCGGACGAGGCCTCGATCGTGCTGGCGTCCGGGAGCTCCTCTTCGAGGGCCTCCAGCTCCGCCGTGAACTCCGCGAGATCGACGTCGTGCCCCACCGCGACGGACTCTCCAAAGGTGCCGAAGCCGAGCGCCTGCACGTCCACCACGGAGCGGCGCGACGCGAGGGCTCGGGCGATGGAGCCCCGCAGCAGGTTCTCCATCTCGCGCACATTGCCGGGCCAGGCCACCCGCTGCAGCGAGGCGAGAGCGGCCTCATCCAGCATGAGGGCGTCCGGCTTGCCGGCCTCCTTCAGAGCCCGGGCAAAGAGAAAGCGCGCGATGTCGGGAATGTCCTCACGACGATCCCGGAGCGGCGGCACACGAAGGATGCAGGCCCCCAGGCGATGGAAGAGGTCGTCACGAAAGCCCTCTCTGCCCTCGCCGCGGTCAAGGGCTCGGTGGGTTGCAGCGACGATGCGGCCGCTGAAGCGCTCGGAGCGCGAGCTCCCCACGCGCTCGTACGTGCCCTCCTGAAGCAGCCGGAGCAGCTTGGGCTGGACAGACGCCGGGAGCTCGCCCACCTCATCGAGGAAGAGGGTGCCGCCGCGCACCCCCGCGACCAGGCCCTCGGCGGGTCGGTCCGCCCCCGTGAAGGCGCCCTTCACGTGGCCGAAGAGCATCGACTCGGCCAGCTGCTCCGGGATGGCGGCGCAATTCACCGGAACGAAGGGCGCCGAAGACCGCGGCGAGGTGGAGTGCAGGGCGCGGGCGACGGCCTCCTTGCCAGTGCCCGTCTCTCCGAGGACGAGGGCCGGCCAGGGCATGGGAGCGAACGCATGGATCGCCGCGAAGAGCTCGTGCATCGGGGGGGCATCTCCCACCAGCCCTGGAACCCTTCGCGAGCGTGCGCGCCGGCGGCGGCGCCGCTCCTCGGCGGCGGCGTAGGGATCGAGCTCGTCGCTGAGCCCCTGGGCATCGAGGAACGAGCCCGCGAGACCACACAGCGCGGTGATCTGCACGCGGGCCGTCGGAGTGAATGCGCCCGCCTCGGTGGGATGCAGCATGTAGAGCACTCCCCTCTTGCCCACGGGAATGCAGCCCACCGAACGCAGCGCGAAGAGGTGGACGGACTCGCTGGCCTGGAAGCGGGCATCGGAGCGGGCGTCATCGCTCCACGTGGGGCGCCCGTCGCGAAGGACCTGGCCCACGATGGAGCGGGAGATCTCAGCCGGCGCCGCAAACCCGGCCGCACCCAACCCGTCACGGTCGCCCGCGAGAGCCCGAAAGCTCGTGGTGCCGGCCTCGGGGTCGCCGGACCACGCCAGCGCCCAGGCCGTCGGCACCCCGGTGAGGTCCCGGGCTGCATCCACGACCGCCCCGAGCAACGAGGCCGCGCCCCCGGCAGACGCGTCAATGAGCTGCGGGATGCGTTGATGAGCCCACGCCACTGCTCCGGCGGCGTCCGTGAGGCGGGACAGGTCGTCGCGGAGGCGGGCGCCGAGGGCGGGGTCGAGGGCTGCGACGTCGCTGACCACCGTGGGGAGAACCGTCATGGGCGCATCCTTGCCGGGGCATGGTGGCCCGTCAACGATCCGCGACGCGCCCCTCGAAGACGCGGTAGCGCCGGTACACCTCGGCATCGCAGTCCTTCAGCATGCGGCACATCTTGCGGTTCCGACTGTCGACGAGCGACGCCTCGAGGCGCACGTATCCCGCCGCGTAGGTCCCGACGCACGCCTGATAGGCCATGAGCATGTGCAGACCCGAAGCGCGGTACTCGGGCAGGACGCCGAGCAGCTTGAAGCTCGCGGTACGGATCTGCGGGACTGCGCGGAGGAAGCCCAACCAGCCGAAGGGAAGCAGTCGGCCCCGCATGGCCACCGTCGCCTCGTTCAGGTCGACGAAGCAGAGGGCGAACCCCGCGGGTTTGCCGTGCACCGTGGCGATCTGAAGCATGTGCCGGCTGGAGAGGAGCAAGAAGACGAGGCCGGTCTTGAGCCATTGGGAGAGCGGCATGGGCGTGTTGTCCGGCACGTCGCGGAAGGCTTCGACGAAGACGGTGTGGGCGAGGCGAAGGTCTCGGACGATGCGCCACCAGTTGGCTGGTCGCACCTCGAGACCATCGAGCGTCCGGGCGCGCGTTATCTGGTGGCGCATGCGCTCGGGCACGTCCCGCAGCTCCCCCGACTCCAACACCAGGGGGACCTCCCACGCGAGGATGTCGTGGTGCGGCGTCAGGCCTGCGCCCTCGAGGAGCCGGGCGTAGTGCGGGGGAGCGTGCCCAGCCAGCATCGGCGGGGGCGTGTCGTGGCCGTCCACCAGGACGCCGATCTCGGCGATACGACTCAGGTTCCGCGGGCCTCGGAGGAGCTCGCCTCCCCAGGCTCGGGCCTCGGTTCGCGCCGCGTCGAGCAAGGCACCAACCACCTCGCTGTCGTCCGAGGTCTCGAAGAAGCCGAAGAAGACGACCTTCTCGCGATGCACGTCTGTGTGCCGTTTGTCCTCGATGACGGCGATGCGTCCGATGACATCTCGTCCTCGCCGCGCGAGGAACATCGCGAAGCGTCGCGAGCTGGCCATGGCCTTGCGCAGGCGTCGGGCTTGCACGTCCTCCAGCGGCGGGACGAAGCATGGGTCGTCGCCCTGCAGCTGAGCGGCGAGCGCCACAAAGGCGGCAAGCTCGGACGCGGCTTGCACGCGATCGACGAGGACGGGGCTGCGCAGTGAATTCATCGTGTCTCCTGCCTCGCCCTCGGTGCAGGGTCCGGGCCAACGCGAAGTCATCGATCGTGGACAAGGAGCGCGCGGAGGATGCCGACGAGATCGACACAGATTCGTCACAAGTTCGTGAGCCCCGCGCGGGCTGGAGCCTTAGGGTGCGCCCGCTGACCGCTCGACCGCACTCACGAAGGGCCTCCGATGCTTCGCAACCAGCTCGACATTCCCCTCCTCCTCGTAGGACTGCTCGTCCTCGGAGGCTGCCCCACCCCATCGATCGTCATCGACGACGACGACGCCACGACGGACGACGACGACGCGACCGCAGACGACGACGACGCGACCGCAGACGATGACGACGCGACCGCAGACGACGACGACGACGACGCGACCGCAGACGACGACGACTCGACCGCAGACGACGACGACGCAACCGCAGACGACGACGACTCGGGCGGGGACGACGACGACGTAGCCAATGACGACGACGCCACGGCGTCGGGCTGGGTCTTTGGAGACCTGGTCATCACCGAGCTGATCCTCAACCCCATCAGCACCGATGACGGGAAGGAGTGGATTGAGCTGTTCAACAACTCCGGCGCCGAGGTCGACCTGCAGGGGCTGACCTTTTACGACGACGGCTCCGACGACTTCACGGTGAGCACGTCGGTCCTCGTGGCCGACGGAGACTTCGTCGTGCTGGGCCAGAGCGCCGACACGTCGGTCAACGGAGACGTAGCCGTGGACTACGCCTACGGCCTGAGCGGCATGACCCTGGGCAACAGCGACGACGAGCTCTACATCGAGGCCCCCGACGGCGTGCTCATCGACAGCATCCTCTGGGACAACGGAGCGACCTTCCCCGACCCCAACGGCGAGTCCATGAACCTGGATCCGCTGTTCTTCGACGCGACCCTCAACGACGACGGCCTCAACTGGTGCGAGTCCACCGCGCCGGCTTTCGGCACGAACATGGACCTGGGCACACCGGGCGCCGCCAACGTGAGCTGCACTCCCCTCGGGGACGACGACGACTCCGCGGGGGACGACGACGACTCAGCCGTTGGCGACGACGACGACTCAGCTGTTGGCGACGACGACGACTCAGCCGTTGGCGACGACGACGACTCAGCCGTTGGCGACGACGATGACTCCGCCACCGGTGACGACGACGACTCAGCCGTCGGAGACGACGATGACTCCGCCGTCGGCGACGACGATGACTCCGCCGTCGGCGACGACGACGACTCAGCCGTCGGAGACGACGACGACTCAGCCGTCGGCGACGACGACGACTCAGCCGTCGGCGACGACGACGACTCAGCCGTTGGTGACGACGACGACTCCGCGAGCTCGTCCTGCGACCCGGAGCCTTGGATCAACGAGCTGCACTACGACAACAGCGGCGCTGATGCGAACGAGGGGGTCGAGATTGCCGGCCCCGCCGGCTTCGACCTCACCGGCTGGGCCCTCGAGTTCTACAACGGCGCCAACGGCTCCCCCTACGTCAACCTGCCCTTGACGGGCACGCTCCCCGACGACGGCAGCGGCCTCGGCGCCATCTGGTTCGCGCAGTCAGGCATCCAGAACGGAGCGCCTGACGGCCTGGCCCTGATGGACCCCCTGGGTCTCATCGTGTCGTTCCTCAGCTACGAGGGGTCCCTTACGGCCAGCGGCGGCGCCGCCATCGGCCAGACCAGCGTGGACATCGGAGTGTTCGAGTCCGGTGGGGTCACCGCCACCGAGTCCCTCCAGCTGGGCGGCACGGGCTGCAGCCTCGCCGACTTCGTCTGGCAGGTCCCGCAGACGAACACCCAGGGCGCGGTCAACACCGGCCAGACCTTCCAGCAGTAGCCACGACCGCGGCCGCCCCAAGACGAAACGGGCCAGTCCCGAAGGACTGACCCGTCTCTCATTCGCTTCAGTACCTCTCCGTTCGGGGGCGGAGGGTGGGGACTACTGGAACGAGGGGGGCAGAATCACCGCATCGATGATGTGGATGATGCCGTTGCTGGCCTCCACGTCGGTGGTGGTCACCGTGGCGTTGCCGTTGAGCACCACTCCGTTGCTGGCGTCGATGGAGATGTCCTCGCCCTGCACCGTGGTGGCAGAGGTGAGACCCACGACCGCGGCCGCGTCCACCTCACCGGACACCACGTGGTAGAGCAGCACCTCGGTGAGCTGCTGGTCGGTGAGACCCTCGGTCACGCTCGCCACCGCCTCAAAGGCAGCGTCGGTGGGCGCGAAGACCGTGAAGGGCCCCTCGCCGCGCAGGGTGTCCACGAGACCCACCGCAGTGACGGCGTTGGCGAGCTCGCTGAATCCAGCTTCGATGGCGGTGTCGACGATGTCCTTCGGCAGGGTGATGCTCGGGGGCACGAGGACCGCATCGATGACGTGGATGATGCCGTTGCTCGCCTCGATGTCCGTCACGGTCACCACGGCGCCGCCGTTGAGGACGACCCCGTTGGAGGCGTCGATGGTGATGTCCTCGCCCTGCACCGTGCCGGTGGAGGTGAGTCCGACGACCGTCGCTGCATCCACCGCGCCGGAGACGACGTGGTAGGTGAGGATGGAGGTCAGGGTGTCCGTGTCATCGAGCAGCTTGCCCACGAGTCCCGCGGGCAGCGCCTCGAAAGCGGCGTCCGTAGGGGCGAACACCGTGAACGGACCTTCGCCGCGCAGCGTGTCCTCGAGGCCCGCAGCCTGCACCGCGGTCACGAGCGTGCCGAAGTCTCCGGCACCGATGGCGGTGTCGACGATGTCAACCGGCAGGGTGATGCTCGGGGGCACGATGACCGCGTCGATGACGTGGATGATGCCGTTGGTGGCCTCGATGTCGGTCATGGTGACGGTCGCGCCGTTCACGGTGACCGTGGTGCCATCGAAGGCGATGGCGATGTCCTCGCCCTGGAGCGAACCCGCAGAGTCGAGGCCCGTGGCGGTGGCGGCGTCCACCGCGCCCTCGACCACGTGGTAGGTGAGGATGGAGGTGAGCAGCTCGGTGTCGTCGAGCAGCTTGCCGAGGAGTCCGGCGGGCAGCGCGTCGAAGGCGTCGTCCGTGGGGGCGAACACGGTGAAGGGGCCGGCCGCGTCGTCATCCATCGTGCCGTCGAGGCTCGCGGCGACGAGGGCGGCGCTCAGGGTGTCGAAGTCGTCGCTCGCGTCCGCGATGTCGAAGATGGAGTCCGTAGCCGCGACGCTGTCGTCGTCGTCGCCCACGGCGTCGTCGTCGTCTGCCTCAACGGGGCAGCCGGCAAGGCCGAGCGACATGGTGAGAGCAAGCATCAAGGTCCAGTTGCGATTCAAGTCGATCATTTCTCGAAGTCCTCCCGTTCAACCGTGAATCGGTCAAAACGACTACGGGAAGTATTAGACTCGACCATTCCGACCAGCAACTCCAAACCGTTCTTTTGTGGTCGCTTTTCGATATGAACGATAGACATCGACCCAATACCAAAGACTTCGACCTGAAAAGATCCATCCGCAACCGCCCGGGAAGCGCCCATTCCGACCCCTCTCGACGGCGCGTGACGACGAGCCAAAGTGTCAGGGTTTCGCGGGCCAGTGACAAAGTGGCACTTGCCCGCGCCAGGCCACCCGTCCATGCTCTTGGAACTTCGAGCCCAGGCGCAGTCCGCGCCGCACCAGTATTGGACGACATGAAGCACTCCCTCTGCCCCATCAATTTCCAAGAGCGACCGGCCACGAGTGTCCTTTTGGACACTGATGGTCAGTACCGCCCCGGGGGCGTAGGAGTGACTTGAGCTCGTAGAGCACACAAGCATCCACAAACGCCCCCGCCGGCCCAGAGCCAGCGGGGGCGTTCTCGTTCCGGATCCCCAAACAGCACCGCCGGTTCGCCGGCTCAACCCGACCCCGGGCCTGCCCGGAGTCACAACCCAACCGCCGGGTATCACCGGCCAGGGAGTTCGACATGACCGCAATGACTCGTCGACAGCGACTGGCTGTGTGGATGCGGGGCCGCGGACCCACCACCGTGGGTGAAGCCGCGTCCCGCTTCGCAGTCTCCGAGCGCACCATCTTCCGTGACATCGCACGCATGCGTGCTGATGGCCTCCGGGTGATGGGTGACCCGGGCCGCGGCGGTGGAATCTGGCTCCGCGCGCGATGACCTCAACCCCAGATACGTAGGCGCGGCAACGCCCACGTAGAAGACAACGGGGGCGCCGTCCATGGTCGGACGGCGTCCCCCAGTTCCGGATTCTTGCCGCCGTCGGGGCGGCTTCTCCGCTTGGGCGCTCCAATTCAGCGCAGGCGCGCCATCGTCGACCACCACGGTGCACCGTCTCGGATCAGCCCGCTCCCCTCCCTCACCGCCGTTCCGGCTCCTCGTCGCTCGTTTGGGCTCCCTGGCATGCCCGTTGCTCTTCCACCGGGTCCGTGCCCAAGGAGAGAGACGATGTCGACCCACAAGCGCATGAGCACCCTGGCCGAGGCGAGCAACGCCGGCCGCCACGAAGATGCACTCACCCTCGCCCGCGACCTGAAGCGGGAGCTACTGGCCGACGTGTTCACCGATGCCGCCCTGCTCGGCTGGGCCAGAGACTACGAATTGCGCAGCCTCTACCACCTCGAGCGCTTCGCAGAGGGGCTCGAGCTCCTCGAGTCCGGCGAACCGAAGCCCTTCTTGATCTCCGCGAAGAACGCAGCCTGGCTTCACTCTGTGGGGGCCGAGATGGCCGCTCGGATCGGCCTGCACGACGCCGTCTTGCGGCAGGGCCAGAAGGCAGTCGACCTGCGACTGGATGACGGCGACGTCGAAGGCGCCACCACGGCCATCGCCACGATGCGCGCGCTCTTCGACCTGGTGGAGCGGCCCGATCTCGCGGAGCGGTTCACCACCTGGAGCGAGCGCCTCTGGACCAGCCAGGAGCCAGGCGGTCGCCGCGCGATGGACTCGGCGATGGCTGTGGCCCAGGCCGCCAAGAAGGACTGGTACCTCGCGGGGCTGCCCCGCAAGGAGGACCGAATGCGACGGTGGCGCCTCCGAGAAGCGGCGCTGATCGGAGACGCGGCCAGGGTGCGGGATCTGCTTCATGCGGGGACCGACCCAAACTCCATCGACCCGCGCGCACCGGGGCTCCCGACGGCCCTGATCCAGGGGGCATATGCCGGCCACCACGAAGTGATGCAGGCTCTCCTCCAAGCGAGGAGCGCCACCTCCCTCGCCAACGTCCAGGGCCGAACCGCCCTCCACCAAGCGGCGGACCAGGGCCATGACGGCATCGTTCGACTCCTCCTGGAGGCCGGGGCCGACGTCACCGCAGCAGACTTCTGCGGACACACCCCGCTGCACGTGGCGTGCTGGCAGGACCACCTCAACGTCGTCCAGGAGCTCGTGGCTGCGGGCGCCCCCCTCCACCGGGGGGACATCAACGGCGACAGTCCCTTGGCGCTGTCTGCCACCGAGCGCCACACCCGCGTGCTCGAGTTCCTGCTGACCGTGGATGACGACCTGGATCGCGCGAACCACTTCGGCCAGACGGCCTTGCACGGCGCGGCCATTGCGGGCATCGCCCCGGCTGTGGAGCTGTTGCTCTCCGCAGGGGCGAGCGCCGACCTGCCAGACCGGAATGGGATGGACGCCCTGGCCTGGGCTCAACACGAAGGAAACGCCGAGGCGGACCGGGTGTTGTCCCGCGCGGGATAGACCGCCTCGCGATCACGGGCCCCCCTCCCCAGGTGCGAACTCGCCCGCGGCTCACGACCTACTTGTCGCTCACAAAGTTGGGCCATACCCTCGGGTCATGACCGCATCCACCGCCGTCGTCTCCAGCCGCCCCTCCTTCTACTCGATCGTGCCAAATCGTGACCGCGCGGACGACCTGTTCCGCTCGTACATCGCGTTCCTCGAGGAGCGGAACGGCGACTTGTTCGCCGACGACGGCTTCGCCCACCGCGAGGCGATGATGGACACCCTTGGAGAGCACGACGCCATCTATCGGGGTGGCTTCGACAACGCGGTCTTCAACCGCAACTACGTCAAGCTCCAGGACACCGACCTGAGCGACGAGCAGCTGGCGCTCCTGGCCTTCGTGAAGATGAACGCGGGCGAGGCCTACGGGGTCGAGGTGATGTCCGAGGCGCGGGCGGACCTGATGGCGCGCCCGGAGCCGCTCTACGTGCTGGAGCGGGTGCTCGGCCGGGAGGAGAACTACCACACGAAGATGCTGGTGGGCGCCGCCGACCACTTCGACGGGATCGAGGTGGAGGGAGCGTGGAGACCCGCATGGCCGCTGAAGCTCCTGATCTTCGCGTTGGCGAAGTTCCCGCCGTCGATGTTCCATCCGATTCTGCTCGGAGCCGAGATCAGCGGGGTGTTCACCATGAACTGGATGCTCGGCCGTCTCTCCACGATGTTTCCCGACGACCCCGGCGTGCGGGAGTCCATGGAGCACCGGATCATCGAGGTCCTCATCGATGAGGTGGGCCACGTGGCCTACAACCGCATCTGCGTAGGCACCGCCGGCATGCGCGCCGCGAAGGTCCTCGCCAGGGGCGTCTCCAAGAGCCACGACGACCTCACCCCAGAGCTCAACGTCCTGGGATACGCCGAGGCCCGCAAGGGGCTCGCGTCCTTCGACTACGCAGACCTGCCCGAAGAGGTGCGACGCAAGGCGTGGTTCGCCTAGGGGCTCTGCCCCGCACCTGTGAAGAAGTTGCGGAGACTTCGCCCCCTCGCCTGATGCCGCGTCCCCGGTTTAGAGTGCGCGTTCCATGCCTCGACACACCCCATTTCACCCTCGGACCGCCGCGCTCTGCCACAGCTATGCGTGGAAGGAGTGGGCGGGCCAGCTGGCCGTCTGCAACTACGACCGTCACTCCGAGCGCGAGTACTTCGCCTTCCGCCACAACGCGGGATTGATCGACGTCTCCCCGCTCTACAAGTACGACGTGCGCGGGCCTGACGCCGCTGACTTCCTGGCCCACGTGTGGACTCGGGACTGCAACAAGCTCAAGCCCGGGCGCATGTACTACGGCGCCATGTGCAACGAGGACGGCCACACGCTGGACGACGGCACCATCGCCAACCTCGGTGAAGGGCTGTTCCGGGCGACGACGAGCGAGCCATGGCTGGGCTGGTATGGGCGGCACTCTCGCGGGTTCGACGTGTCCATCGAGGACGTGACCGACCGCATCGCGGCGCTGTCGCTCCAGGGGCCCCTCGCGCGCGAGATCCTCCAGGGCATCACCGACGCGGACCTCGACGCCCTGCGGTTCTTCGGCATCACGTCGTGCACCGTGGCGGGCCAGGCCGGGCACATCTCGCGGACCGGCTACACCGGGGACCTCGGCTACGAGATCTGGGTCGACCCCGACGGCGCCCTCCCCCTGTGGGACGCGCTCCAGACCGCAGGGGCGCCCTTCGGGATGCAGCCGGCAGGGCTCGACGCCATGGACGTCACCCGCATCGAAGCCGGCTTCGTTCTGCAAGGCGTGGACTACGTGAGCGCCAAGAGCTGCATCACCGAGTCCCTCAAGAGCACGCCCGACGATGCGTCGCTGGGCTGGACGGTCAAGCTCGACCGCGAGGGCTGGATCGGTCGAGACGCTCTGCTCCGAGAGCGCGACGCTGGCGGAAGCAAGTGGCAGCTGGTGGGTCTGGAGATCGACTGGGCCGAGCTCGAGCAGCTCTACGACTCCTACAAGCTGCCCCCCCACCTCGCCCCTCACGCCTCCCGGGCGGCGCTTCCGGTGTGGAACGCCGACGGCAAGCAGGTCGGCCAGGCGACATCGTCCACGTGGTCTCCCCAGCTCAAGCGCTACATCGCGCTCGCCCAGGTGCACCGCCCCTACGCGGCCGAGGGCACGGCCTTGACCATCGAGCACACGCCGGAGTTCGAGCGGCATCGCATCACCGCGACGGTCGTGGACAAGCCCTTCTACAACCCACCGCAGAAGACCTTCACGCCCGCCAAGGCGAAGGCCAAGAAGGAGGCGGTGGCATGAGCGCCCTCGGTACTTCGGGAAACCCCTACGACGCCATCGTGGTCGGCGCCGGCCACAACGGCCTCGCCTGCGCCGCCTACCTCGCCAAGGAGGGTCGCAAGG
Source organism: Deltaproteobacteria bacterium (assembly GCA_023954745.1). Lineage (GTDB taxonomy): Bacteria > Myxococcota_A > UBA796 > UBA9615 > UBA9615 > JAGSHC01. The sequence continues at coordinate 46,820 of JAGSHC010000007.1, forward strand.
TCCTCGTGCTGGAGCGACGCCACCTCGTGGGTGGCGCGGCCGTGAGCGAGAGCCTCTACCCCGGCTTCACCTACAGCGTGTGCAGCTACGTGGTGTCCCTGCTGCGGCCCTGGATCATCCGGGACCTGGAGCTGGTGAAGCACGGGCTCAAGATCGTGCCATTGGAGTGCAGCTACACGCCGCAACCCGACGACGCCGGCCTGTGTCGCTGGCCCGATCCCGACAAGACGCGGGAGGAGATTCGACGTCTCTCGCCCCGCGACGCCGACACGTACCCCGAGTTCGGGCGCGCCGTCTCTCGCCTGTCCCGCTTCGTCAAGCCCTTCATCGACAGCCCCGCCCCCGACCCGCTGTCCCTCAAGCCCAAGGATCTGTGGCAGCTCATGGGCATGGGGCGAGCGTTCCGGGAGCTCGGCGACGACCTCACCGCGCTCCAGTTCAAGCTCACCACCATGGGAGGCGTGGACTTCCTGCGGGAGTGGTTCGAGTCCGACCAGCTCATCGCTCCCATGTCGTGCAGCGGCATCATCGGCACCTTCCTCGGGGTCAACTCGCCAGGCACCGCCTACGTGCTCCTGCACCACTACATGGGAGAGATCGACGGCTCCTCACGCGCGTGGGGTTTCCCGGTGGGCGGCACTGGCGCCATCAGCGAGGCCATCGCCAGCTCGGCCCGGTCCCACGGAGCCGAGATTCGCTGCAACGCGGCGGTGGAGAAGATCCTCGTCAAGGGCGGCAAGACCTACGGGGTCGCGCTCCAGAGCGGCGACGAGCTGCACAGCAAGACCGTCATCAGCGGCTGCGAGCCTCGCCTGACCTTCAACACCTTCGTGGGCGCCGAGCACCTGCCCGACGAGTTCGTCACCCAGGTGTCCCGCTACAAGGCCCGCGGTTCGAGCGGCAAGGTGAACATCGCCCTGGACCGCTGGGTGGACTTCAAGCACCGCCCCGGCGACGGCATGCACGTGCGCGGCGACATCGCCATCGCGCCGTCCACCGACTACCTGGAGCGCGCCTACGACGACGCCAAGTACGGCGACTTCAGCAAGAAGCCCTACATCAACCTCGTCTTCCCGAGCCTGCTCGACCGCAACATGGCCCCCCCGGGCAAGCACGTGATGTCCTGCTTCGTGCAGTACGCGCCCTACGACATCAAGGAGGGGCCGTCGCACTGGCCCGAGAAGCGCGAGGCCTTCGGCGACGCGGTGGTCGACACCCTCGCCGACTACATGCCAGGGCTGAAGGACGCGATCCTGCACCGCCAGGTGCTCACCCCCTGGGACCTCGAGCAGGACTTCGGCCTCACCGAAGGCAACATCTTCCACGGTGAGCTCGGCCTCGAGCAGCTGCTCTTCCAGCGGCCCGTGGCGGGCTGGGCTCGGTACAAGACGCCGGTGAAGAACTTGTGGCTGTGCGGCTCCGGCGCGCATCCCGGCGGAGGCGTCATGGGCGCCCCCGGTGGTCTCGCGGCGAAGGAAATGCTGAAGCAGAGGGCGGTCTGATGGCGGACGTCATTGTTGTTGGAGGCGGCCACAACGGCCTGGTGGCGGCGGCGACGCTGGCGAAGGCTGGCCGGCGCGTTCAGGTGCTCGAGGCGCGTGAGGACGTAGGCGGCATCTGCCATCTGCTGATGGACGGAAGCACGCTCTCCCCGGAGGTCGTGAAGAGCCTCGGACTGTCCACCAGCGCGGAGCTGGCCAGCAAAGCCGTCAACCACGAGGGGCGTGCGATCAACCTCGACGCCAGCGCTGGGGATGCGGGGTACACCGGCTGGCGCTCTTGGGTCGACACCGTGCGCCCGGCCCTCGCCGCTCAGCTCGACGCAGCGGCCCCGGACATCGGCAGCACCGCCCCCATCTGGCCCCTCGCGAAGGCGGGGATGGCCGTCCGCAAGCTCGGCAAGCGCGACATGATGGAGCTGCTCCGGGTGGCGCCCTCGTGCATCGACGACTGGCTCAGCGAGCACCTGACGGACCCGCTGCTCCGCGCGGCGTTGATGATGCCGGCGCTGCAGGGCACCTGGATGGGGCCCCGCTCTCCGACGTCCGCCGCGGCGCTCCTCCTCCGCGAAGCCTGCCGAGCGGGCACCAGCGTGAGCACCGGCTCGCTCCCCGAGGCCCTGCTCGCGGCGTGCAAGGCGGCCGGAGTCGAGGTGACCACGGGCGCGACGGTGAAGCGCATCCGCATCGAGGGCGGCAAGGTCGCCGGGGTCGAGCTCGCCGACGGGACTCCTGTCGACGCGCCCACGGTCCTCAGCACGGTCGGTCCGAAGGCGACCTTCTTGCGCCTGCTGCATCCCCGGCACGTGCCCGGGAAGACGGCCCACCAGATGGAGGTCGTGCGCGTGCGTGGGACCTTGGCTCGTATCGAGCTGGACGCGGCCACCGAGGTCTCCTGGCCCGGCCAGCACTTCTTCGTGGCCAATGAGCCCATGCACCTCGAGCGCGCGTTCGATGACGTGAAGCATCGGCGCCTCCCCACAGTGCCGCCTCCGCTCGAAGTAGGCGTCGGGCTCTTCGGCGAGCACGTAAGCGTCAACTGCTGGAGCGCGCCCTACGAGCTGAAGGGCGGGTGGACCGACGAGGCGAAGGACGCGCTGGTGGCCTCGGTCCTCGAGTCCCTCGAGAAGGCCGTCCCGGGCGCGAAGGACGCCAAGGTGGTGGGCGTGAAGACCCCCGCCGACCTGGAGACGGAGTTCGGCCTGGACGGCGGACACCCCAACCACGGGGAGATCGCCCTCGATCAGCTGGGCCCCATGCGTCCGAGCATGAAGCTGTCGCGTTACGGCACCGCCATTCCCGGCCTGTGGCTCGGCTGTGCGGGCATCCACCCGGGTGGCGGGATCAGCGGACGACCCGGCTTGTTCGCGGCGCAAGCGATGCTGCGTGGCTGACCACTAGGGCGCAAAGCCCGCTTCGGGCCGGGCATTTCTCGCCTCCTCTGACCGCTGAGGCTCGTGCCATCGTGGGAAGATGAAGATCGCAGACGGACTCTGGCTCCTACTCATCCCCCTTCTCCTGATGCCAACGGCCGGCTGCCCCACCGATCCGCGGGGAGTCTTCGACGACGGAGAGCCGGACCCCGACGACCTGACGGACGACGACGACAGCACCGATCCGGTCGACGTCGACTGCACATCGCTCCCCGACCCGCCTCTCGTCGAGCGCACCCTCGACGGACCGCGAGCGACCAAGGGGCTCGCCATCGGCTCGGATGGCCGCGTCGTGGGGAGCGACGACTCCTCCCTCATCAAGTCCACCTATGACGGCGACTGGGAGGTCTTCCTGCCGGGCATCGGCACCGTCGAGGGCATGCTCTATCTGCCCGATGGGGACTTGGTGATCACGTCGTCCTGGGACGAAGGAGACCTGCGACGCATCAGTCCAGACGGGGGAATCACCGTCATTGCGTCCGCGCTCCTCGCATACTCCGTGATTCAGGGCCCCGACGGAATGCTGTACGCGGCGGGGTGGGACGGCGCGTTCCGGGTCGACCCCGATACAGGCGCGGTCGACACCCTCATCGCCAGCGGCTGGGACGACCCCTGGTCGCCTCGCACGCTCGCCTTCAGCGAAGATGGCTCGCGGCTGTTTGTCGGCACCGTCGACGAAGACGGCCGCATCTTCGTGTTCGACCTCGACGAGGACTTCGAGCCGACCGGTCCCCCCGCCGTGCACGTGACGGGCGTGGGCAACGGTTGGCACGACGGGCTCGGGATCGACGCGTGCGGAAACCTCTGGACCGTCGACTTCGAGAGTTCCTCCCTCTACCGGGTCTCGCCCGAGGGAGACATCGACCGGATGGTCGACTGGTCGTCGAACCCAAGCCAGTTCGGACACGGACTCATCTGGGGTTCGGGCACCGGAGGCTGGAGGAGCGACGCGCTCTATCTGCCAGTGCCCGAGGGCGGAGACGTAGTCAAAGAAGTGATCATCGGGGTGCCCGAAGCGAACCGGTAGCATCCGCCGCATGACCGACCTCTTCGCCGACAAGGCCCACGAATACGACCAGCGACCCATTCCGGCCCAGATCTCCGCGGGGGTCTTCTCCGCCATCGAGGCGGCCGTCCCTCTGAGCCCTGACCAGGTCGTCCTGGACTTCGGCGCAGGAACCGGCCTCATCGCGGGCAAGGTGGCCTCCCGGGTCGCGCGCGTGCTGGCGGTGGACATCTCCGAGTCCATGCTGGCTCAGCTCGCCTCCAAGCCGGAGATGCCCGACACCGTCGAGCCGATCCGCCACGACCTCCTGGAGGGACCGCTCGACGAGCAGGTCGACCTCATCGTCAGCGCCATGGCCATGCACCACGTCGACAACACGGCGGCGCTCCTGCAGTCGCTGTTCGCGCAGCTTCGACCTGGCGGACGGGTGGCTCTCGCCGATCTCGACGCTGAGGACGGCTCGTTCCACCCCCCGGACATCCAGGGCGTGTTTCACCAGGGATTCGAGCGCCTGGCGCTTCGCCAGCTCATCGTGGACGCCGGCTTCGAGAACGTGCAGTTCGTCGACGCCTGCGAAGTCGACCGGGAGGAGCGGCGCTACCCCATCTTCCTGGTGACGGCGCAACGGCCTGCGACCGACGCATAGGTCTCAACGCTGCTCGGCGCGCGAGTTTCTGGTGCCCTGAGCGGCGGTCGACCTACAGTTCGCCGGTGACGCGCTTCTCCCTCCCCCTGCTCGCCCTCCTCGCTCTCGCCAACGTCAGCTGCGATGAGCCTCCGGAAGTCCCCGTGGCCGACTCACCGGCGATCGGGCCGACGGCCATGTCCTCGACGGGCTACGAGACCCTGTCCATTCAGACAACTGTCGTGGACGTCGCTCCCGCCGAGGTCCGGGCCGTGCTCATTGGGGGCATCCTGGCCCTCGACCTCGAAGTGGTCGACGACGAGTGGATCACCGTGACCTCCCAGGGCTCGCCGGCCCCAGGGCCCGCGGCCATCGACCTCGTGCTCTCGGACGTCTCGGTGCGCCACCCCGACACCCTCGACTACGCGGCTCCCATCGACCCCCGCCTCGAGCGCGTCGTCGCCTTCGGCGCCTCCCTCACCCAGGGGGTGCAGGACGGAACTCCCACTCATGACGGGGTGCTGATGAGCCCCTCGCTCCAGCTCGCCCGCGTCATGGGCGCCTACATGCCCCAACCGGTGCTCATCGACGACCTGTTCCCCACCCTCGGCCTCGACAGCGTCGGCCCACCACCCGAGTGCGCCTCCACCAACGTCGCCGACTTCATCCGCAATGCCATCACCGACGTGCTGGTGCAGATGGTGGACCCCGAGGAGGGGCTCGCCTACTGGGTGGCCCGCAGTGACCCGGACATGTCGGTGCGCAACCTCGCCGCGGGCAACTTCATGGTGGACGACATGCTGCTCGGCCCATCGGCCGACGAGCTCGTCCAGAACGTGCTCGGCTCCCTCAGCCTCGACCCGTACGCGCCCTTCGGGGGCGCCCCGCGGTGGACGATGATCGAGGCCGTCGAGCGGCTCGAGCCCACCGTGGTCGTGTCCTTCGATCTCGTAGGCAACGACGTGCTGAGCGGCACTGCGGTGGAGGACATGGAGGAGAACCTTCCTCCTCTCATCGCACGCCTCGCTGCCACCGGCGCGGAGGTCTTCCTGGCTGACATGCCGGACATCTCGATCCTGCGCGGAAGCCTTGGGGACGAGCCCCTGGGCGAGGACGAACAGTCCCTCGCCGACGAGGTCAACGCCGTGCTCTACGCCGAGGTGGACCGGCACGACAACGTGCACGTCGTGCCCGTCGCCGAGCGCGCGCTACAGATCGCCACGGACGGCCTCGAGCTCGGCGACCAGACCCTCAACGGGGAGATGCTGGGAGGCATCCTCAGCTTCGACGGGCTGCACTTCAGCTCGACGGGCTACGCCCTCGTCGCAGACATGTTCGTGGACACCATCAACAACGAGTTGGGTACAGCTGTCCCTGCCATCGACGTGGCAGCGGTCCTCGCAGAGGACATCCACTCCCCCAACGCCGTCCTGGACGCCGGCCGCGATGGCTCCCTCTGCGGAGTGGAGTAGCAGACGAGGCGCTCGGTCGAGGTGGAGTCCGCCCGGCGGGCCTGCATCACCACAGTCGTGCCCTTGGGCAGCCGCGCCACCTTGAACGACTGGTCCTTCGCCACCGTCCACTGCGCTCCGACACCCACCTCTTCGAGGGGAAGGGGCACGGGGAGGCGACCTCGGCCGGGCCCCATCACTGCTTGATTCCCTGGGGCCGGGCGCGGGCCTCCTCGAGCTCGCGCTCCACCTCGGCGGGCAGCTCGGTCTCAGCGACGTCGGTGCTCAGCAAGGTCCGGCCGCCGGCCGAGGTCACGAGCTGATCCCGCAGCTCGTCCACCTGCTCGTTGGCGTGGTGCACGTGCGCGCCGAGCCCGAGGACCGTGACGAGCAACGCGAAGGCGGCGAAGGCCGCCGCGATCATCGCCGCCGACGCCGTGCCTTCCCCCAGCAGCGACAGGGTCGAGACCCCGACCACCAACGGCATGAAGAGGACCGCCACCAGCCGAAGAGTCCACACCATGAAGTCGGGCATGCCGACGTGGCCCTGGATCCGGGTGCCCGTGGCGGACTTGTCGAGAGTCACCGACGCCGTGGGCTGGAGCATCGACCACCAGTCGGACTTGTTCAGCCCGACCGTGGCCTTGCCCTCGGCCACTCGCCCCTTGAGCGGCTTCTTGCCGAACGTGAGGGGGCCGCCGCGATACGGCTGCGGGCTCCAGCGAGTCTCTTCCTTGAGCCGCTCTGCGACCTCTTCGGGCTCGCCGTCCACGAGCAGATCGAGCTCCAGCTTCCTTGGCATGCGTCCTCCCTCTCAAGCGAGGGAAGACGCTACCAAGTCGCCGGAACGCCCGTGAGAGGCCGTCTAGAGCAGGTCGACGTCGATCTCGGTCATCGGGCCCTTACCGACGGCGACCTTCTTCGCGTACATCTCGGCCTCGGGGAGGACGAGCTCGAAGAAGAAGCGGCCCGTCTGCATCTTGGCCCGGCGCAGGGTGTCGTCCTCGGGACGAGACTGCACCGCCTTCAGCTGACGGAGCCAGGCGTAAGCCAGCGTCACCAGCGCGAACTGGTTCAGGTAGTTGTTGGCCACGGCACCGATGATCTCGTTGTCGTGCATCGCCGCGGCGCCCATGGTCATGGTCGTCTCGTTGAGGCGCTTGCTCTCCGTCTTGAGCGCGGCGACGTAAGGCGCGAGGGCCTCGTCTCCAGAGCACTCACGAATCAGCGAGGTCACCTCACCGGCGAACACCCGCATCAGCTGGCCGCCCTTCATGGGCAGCTTGCGGCCCACGAGGTCCAACGCCTGGATGTGGTTGGTGCCCTCGTAGATCATCGCGATGCGCTCGTCGCGCATGTACTGCTCGACGGGCCAGTCGGCCGTGTAGCCCGCGCCGCCCATGGCCTGCATGGCCTCGCTGATGTTGGCGAAGCCCTGCTCGCTGCCGTAGCTCTTGATGATCGGGGTGAGCAGCGCGACGAGGTCCGACGCCTTCTCCTTGGCCTCGGCGTCCTCGCTGTTGTGCATCACGTCGTAGTTGATGCCGATCCACGCGATGAGAGCGCGCACGCCCTCGGTCGTGGACTTGACGTTCAGCAGCATCCGGCGCACGTCGGGGTGCACGAGGATGTTGTCGGCGGCGTGGTTCTCGTCGCGAAGCTCGGGGTTCAGGGAGCGGCTCTGGCGCCGGTCCTTCGCGAACTCCAAGGCGTTCTGGTAGGCGGCCTCGCCGAGGGACACGCCCTCGCTGCCGACCTGAAGGCGGGCGGCGTTCATCATCGTGAACATGGAGCGCATGCCCTTGTGGGGCTCGCCCACGAGCCAGCCTTCGCAGTCCTCGAGGTTCATGACGCAGGTGGGCGACGCGTGAATGCCCATCTTGTGGTCGGTGCCGCCGCAGAAGATGGGGTTGCGCGAGCCGTCATCGAGGATCTTCGGGACGATGAAGGTGCTGATGCCCTTGATGCCCGAAGGGGCATCGGGGAGGCGCGCGAGCACGAAGTGAATGATGTTGTCCGTCATGCCGTGCTCACCGAAGGTGATCCACGTCTTCGTGCCCGTGAGCTTCCAGTGGTCGCCGAAGGCTTCGGCCTTCGTGGTCAGCAGGCCCAGGTCGGTTCCACACTGCGGCTCGGTGAGGCACATGGTGCCCGCCCACTCGCCGCTGACGAGCTTGGCCAGGTACTTGTCGTTGATCTCCTTGCTCGCGTGGGCGTGCAGCGCCTCGATGAGACCCGCCGTGAGGCCGGGGCACATGGAGAAGCTCTTGTTGCACGCGGAGATGATCTCCTGAGCGAGGGTCGACAAGACGAGGGGAGCGCCCATGCCACCGAACTCGGCGGGATGCGGGAGGCTGGCGAAGCCGTTCATGCAGTAGGCCTTGTAGGCCTCGATGAAGCCGTCCGGCACCTTGACGTCGTGCGTCTCGGGGTCGTACTTGACGCCCTGCTGGTCGCCCTTCTCGTTGAGGGGCAGCAGCTCGGACACGCAGAACTGCGCGTAGGCCTCGAGCAGACCCATGCAGGTCTCCAGATCGAAGTCGGAGTACGCAGGGATCTTCCCGACGACTCCGTCGTAGTCGAAGGTCTCGAGGAGGAAGCGGATGTCGGACAGTGGCGGGCGGTAGTAGTTCAACGTGATCTCCGATAGATGTGCCGGCGGCGGCGCGCACCCTACCCGCAGAATCGGCGATGACATAGCCGCGTCATAGTCTTGCGGTAGAGGAACCGCCTACCGTCAGGTCATGCATGAAGCAGACGAGGAGATCCCCTCGACTCCCGGCGCTCCCGAGTCGGGCTCCGCAGGGTTCTACCGGTGGTCCGACACGATCACCGCGGGGCAGCGGGCCGTCCGCCTCCCCTCGGGCGCCGAGGTCTCTTCGGTGCGCTTCGGCGCGTTCGACCTCGTGGGCCTGCTGGGGACCGGCGGGATGGCCCGGGTCTACCTCGCCCTGCAAGACAACCAGCCGGGCAAGCAGTTCGCCCTCAAGGTCCTCAACGAGGACCTGGCCACTCGGCCCTCATCCCTGGTGGCGTTCGAAGACGAAGCACGGCTGAGCGTCATGCTGGTGCACCGGAACATCGTGCGCACCGTCAGCCATGGAGCCGTCGGGGGTCGCCCATTCCTCGCCATGCAACGGGTGCCGGGCTGGAACCTGGAGGACGTGCTCCGGTCTCTTCATCGCCGCGGTGACGTTCCCAGCGAGCCGGTCGTGGCGGCCCTCGCCTTGGAGGTGGCCCGCGGAATGGCCTACGCCCACGGTATGCGTGACCGGTGGGGCAACCACCTGCGCCTCGTGCACCGCGACCTGAAGCCAGGGAACATGATGATCAGCCCCCGCGGCGCCGTCCGAGTGATGGACTTCGGCATCGCCCGCTGGCGCAATCGGGAGGGCACGACGGGCCGCGGATGGGTCAAGGGCACCGTCGGCTTCATGAGCCCCGAGCAGGTGCTCGGCATTCACATCACCGCCCGCTCGGACATCTTCTCCCTGGGATCGGCGCTGGCCACGATGGTGTTGGGGAGGTCTCCCTTCGAGCGGGCAACCCTGGAGTTGGCTGGCCAGGCGATCCTCGCAGCGGACCTCGCCCCGGTTTGGGACGCGCTGGTGCTCGCGCTACCGACGCTGCACCCGCTGGTCGCGCGCTGCCTTCGGCCGCAGCCTTCCGAACGCCCCTCCTCAGCGGGGGTCGTCGCAGAGCTCGAGGCCTGTGTTGAGCTTCATCACCCCGACGTGCTCGCGGAGTGGATTGGACGGATCGAACCCTCGCTCGACCCCATCCCGGGACCGGGGCACTGGCCAGCAGGTGGCCCCCCCGAGGGCCTCCGGCGTACTCGCCAGGAGGCCGGGCTCACCCCGTCCAGCTGAGCTGAACGGGGCGAGATCGGTGCGCCGCCCGGGTTGCCGGGCGACGCGCCAAAGTCGACGGGTCGCTAGACCTTCTCGACGCCCTGCTTCTTGACGTTCGCCTTCCAGACGGTGTCGCCGAGCCAGGAGGGGCCGTTGCTCGGGGCAGCGACCTGCTCACGCCATCCCTTGAAGACGTGCACGCGGTTGGTGCCGCGCTCGCGGAGGCGGATGTCGGTGTGGCCACGGGAGGCAGCCTTCAGAGCCGCGCCACGAGGCTGGCGGCTGTGAAAGACGGTGTCGGTGTCGCCACCATTTTCCTGCATCACGAAGTACTTCTTGTCAGCCATGATTTTTCCCTCAGCAGCCCCGACGTCCGTCGCCGAGGCAATTCGATTGTAAGTCACAACGTTTCTGGGGGGTCAATGGAGAAAATTGCGGTCGCTGTTGACTCGTCCCTCATTGGCAGGCAAAAAGCGTGGTTTTGCCAGCTCCAGCATCGCCGCGAAGCATGCGGAATGACGACGTTTCCGGCGATCCGGAAGACGCCCGAATCGACCGCTTGGACGGCGTCCAGCGATCACGCATTTTTTTTGCATTTTTTTCGATTTGGGGGTTGCGCGAACACCCCTTCGGCTCAGTTGAGGCCTCTTGCGTGCCCCCTCTGAGGGCCCCCAGGCGACGTCAGGCGATGTGCGCGTCAACCCATCCGGAGTCGGGATCTCCGAGGGGGCGCGATGGCGTGGCTCATCGCTTCAGATTCTCGGCGAGGAAGTCACGGGTCTTGCCCCAGGCGTCGTCCGCAGCGTCGGCGGCGTACCGAGCCGAGCTCGGGTTCGCAAAGGCGTGGTCGGCGTCATAGATGTGCACCGTCACCGACTTGCCCGCTTCGGTGGCGGCGGTCTCGAAGTCACGGACCGTCGAGATGGGAATGCCTGCATCGCGCTCGCCAAACACTCCGAGGACCGGGGCCTGGAGGCTGGCGAGACCCGAGAGGTCCTCGGGAATCCGCCCGTAGTAGAGGACCGCAGCGTCGAGCTCGGCGTTGGTGAGAGCGGCCCGCAGTGACCATCCACCCCCGAAGCACCACCCGATGACCCCCGTGCGCGGAGCCTGCACGCGAGGATCCGAGGTCAAGAAGGCGTGGGCCAACGCGAGGGTCTCCCCGGCGAGGGCCTCATCGACGCCCTTCATGGCCATCATCGCGTCGTCCGGGGTCGTCGCCACCGTCCCGCCGTAGAGGTCCACGGCGAGGGCCGCATATCCCGCGGCTGCGAGGCGGTCCGTCCAGTGCTTGATGTGTCCGTTGAGACCCCACCACTCGTGAATCACGATGACGGCGGGCACCGGCCCGGTCGCTCCTTCGGGGAGGGACAGGTACGCGGTGGTGTCGCCGATGGTCACGCTGGTGCCCTTCGCAGGCGGCGCGGCTTCCCCACTGAGCTGATGCAGGGCCGCGAACTGCGCCTCGGTGAGCAGCCCCGGCTGGGCCGGGCTCATGCCGGCGTTGGCGGCGTCCGCGGTCCTCGAGGGTTGCGAGGTCTCCCCCGGCTTGGCTTCCCCCGCCGCCACCGGTGTGGGCTCGCTCTTCGGGGCCTCGTCCGAGGTGCCGCAGGCGAGAAGGAGAGCGAGGGGCGCGAGCAGCAGGCGGTGGTCCATGGGAGTCCTCCAAGGGGGGAACCGATGATGCCTTCGAGCGAAGCGGTCGTCGCGGTTGACGTGCTCCCCTCGCGAGGCGACCTTGCCGGCCCATGACTCCGTCTCCCCTTCCCGAGTCCTCCTCCCGATGACCTCCCGCGCAGCAATCGACGCGCTGCACGCCGCCGCCTGCGCGGGCGGGGCAAAGCAGTACGTGGATCCCAGCACCGGCTACTCGGTGTTCACCGCCCTCGCCCACGAGGCGCGGGGGACCTGCTGTGGCTGCGGTTGTCGGCACTGCCCCTTCGGGCACAGCAACGTGCCCCCCGGAGTCCGCACCAAGAACCCGCGGGACCCCTACCTGGTGGGCGAGGTGCCCGCCGGCGAGGTCGACGTCCTCTTCTGGAGCGGTGGCAAGGACAGCTACCTCGCGTTGCGCGCGATGCAGCGAGAGGCGGCGCGCCCGGTGGTGCTGATGACGACCTTCGAGGACGCAACGGAGATCGTGGCCCACCAGCAGGTCAGGCTCCCGGACATCCTCCGCCAGGCGCAGGGACTGGGCCTGCCCATCGCCCTGGTGCCGCTCTTCGCCGGCGCCGAGTACACCCATCGGGTGGTGCTGGGCCTTCGGGTCGTCCGACAGAAGGGCACCATCGCCCGCATCGCCTTCGGCGACCTGCACCTGGAGCACATCCGTCAGTGGCGGGAGGAGCAGCTCGCTCCCCTTGCGTCGGCCATTGGCGCCGCCCTGCACTACCCGCTCTGGCAGGTCCCCTACGCCGACCTCGCCCGCGAGCTGGATGCGGCCCCTGTCCGTTGCCGCGTCTGCGCGCTGGACGTGGACCGGGTCGGGGATGTCCTCGCCGTCGGCGACGAATACGGCTCTGCGTTGCGCGCCCGTCTGCCCCCCGGCATCGACGCCTTCGGAGAGAACGGCGAGTTCCACACCTACATCGAGGTCACGTAGCCCGGCCCGTACGTCGCCGGGCGCGGGCTTCCCAGTCGCTCCGGGTCATGGCCATCATCCACTCGTCGAGCATCACCCCACGCTTGCGGACCGCGTCGCGCAAGACGCCCTCGCACGTAAAGCCCAGCTTCTCCACCACCCGGCGCGACGCGTCGTTCCCGGTGAACACCGTGGCGATGATGCGTTGTGCTCCTCGGCGCGCGAAGGCCTCGTCCACCAGAGCCCCCACCGCCTCGGTGGCGTAGCCCTTGCCGTGGGCGTGGGGCGCGAAGGCGTAGCCGATGTCGATCTGCTCCGGGTCTCCACCGATGGGCCGAAGCGCAGCTCCGCCGATGTATCGCTCCGTGGACCGCTCGATGACCGCGAGGCTCAGGGGCTCGTGGGGACCATCGAGGGTCCGCTGGGTGCAGTCGTGCCAGTAGGTGGGCAGGTCCTCCGTGCTGGCCGGTCCCTCCCACAGGATGGTCGAGAACATGTCCGTGCCGACAATGTCCGCGTAGTAACCATCGCTCTGGCTACGGGTGGGGAACGCGAGGCGCAGACGCGGCGTCTCGAGCGAGGGCAGCGGAGGCGTCGCATCCGCAACCGGAGTCGCATCGGCGAGCAACGTGCCGAGGTCGCCCGCGTTGAGCCTCGTCGCCTGCACGACGCGCTCGCCGTACCGCCGCACCCGCAACGCGAACTCTCCAATGGGAATCCCAGCGGGCACGGTCATGAGCCAGCTGCGCATGGAGTCGTCGGCACGGTCCAGGACCGAGCGCACCGCGGCCGGAGAGAGGCTGAGCCCGCGAGCGTCCAGAAATGGCGCGCCCGCGGGGGCGATGCGTGCAGCGAGGGCGGCGACCTCTCGGAGAGGTCCCTCGGTGAGGATGAGCATGCGTTCACGCTACGTGATGCCCGAGGGGTATCACCCGGGAGCATCCGGTGATAGCAGCCGATACCATGACGGGGTACCGTGCGATACCTTGTACCGGTAGCGACTGGTATCAGCTCTAGAAACCACCCGGTATCACCAATAGATATCGCAAAGGACTGCCATGTCCCGCACCCAGCTCGGCCTCCGCCTCTCCCACGACGAAGCCGAGCAGCTCCGCCGCGTGGCGAGGTCGCGTCGCATGTCGCTCGGCGAGCTCGTGACCACGCTGCTGCGAGACGAGCGCGCCCAGCAGGGACAGGGCATCTGGCTCGACCTCGACCCCATCGCCCACACCGCGCTTCGGGCCGTAGCCGCTGCAGCCGAGACGACCCCGGAGGAGGTGATGCAGCGATTCGCGCGCCGTTGGCTTGCGGCCGACCTCGCGCGGCTTCAGCGGGAGCTGGGGGCGGACTCCCTCCCCGGAACGACGACCACGGGGTCCCCCGATGGGTCCTTGGCGGCCTCCTCCGTCGGAAACCCAGACTCCGACGCCTTCGACGAACCCGACGACGTGCTGTTCACGGTCTCGGAGGACTGACGCACGGCGTCTGGAGGGCGCTCATCGGAGTGGCAGTACGCCTGGTACACGCCCATCACGGCGTCGCAGGTCTCGCCTTCTGGGATCCCTTGCTCCTGGCATCGCTCGTGTCGCCAGGCCCCAGCGGTCGTCTCGTTGTTGGGGTCGGGGACTCCGACGCAGAACCCCTCGGTGAGGTGCGCCTCCATGAAGCAGAGCATCTCGAAGCTCGCGAGCTTCACCAGACAGACGACGCCGCCATCACAGCCAGCGCTGCGCTTCACCGTCTCGGTGAGACAACCACGCTCGTCGGTGGACGCAGCAAAGGTCTCGGCCTCCTCGGCCATCTCCTTGCCTGCTTTGGCGGCGATGCCTCCCACCGCCATGGCCAGGCCAACCAGGATCAAGATCCCCACTGCGGCAGCGACAAACAGCTTTCCGAGTCCCGACATACTGCTCCCGAGCACAGCCTGAACGGCCCGATGCCTCCTAGTAGTGCCAGGGGTAGTCGCCGAAGTTGCGCGGGCGCTTCTCCAGGAAGGAGTCCCTGCCCTCCTGGGCCTCGTCGGTGCCGTAGGCGAGCCGCGTGGCCTCCCCCGCGAACACCTGCTGACCCACGAGCCCGTCGTCGATCATGTTGAAGGCGAACTTCAACATGCGCTGGGCCGTCGGCGACTTGTCGAGGATCTCCGCCGCCCACTGCAGGGCCTCGTTCTCCAGCTCCGCGTGGGGGAGCGCGGCGTTGGCCATGCCCATCTGGAAGGCCTCTTCGGCGCTGTAGTTGCGACCGAGGAAGAAGATCTCGCGCGCCCGCTTCTGACCCACCTGACGCGCGAGGTAGGCAGAGCCGAAGCCGCCATCGAAGCTGGCGACGTCCGCGTCGGTCTGCTTGAAGACCGCGTGCTCCTTCGAGGCGAGAGTGAGGTCCGCCACCACGTGCAGCGAGTGCCCCCCGCCCACAGCCCACCCCGGCACCACCGCGATGACGACCTTGGGCATGAACCGAATGAGGCGCTGGACCTCGAGGATGTGAAGACGACCGAGGCGGGCGCGGTCGATCTGACCCTCGCCGCCCTCCTGGTACTGGTAGCCCGCCTTGCCGCGCACGCGCTGGTCGCCGCCGGAGCAGAAGGCCCAGCCGCCGTCCTTCGGTGACGGCCCGTTGCCCGTCAGCAGGACGACCCCCACATCGCTCCACTGGCGCGCGTGGTCGAGGGCGCGGTACAGCTCGTCCACCGTGTTGGGGCGGAACGCGTTGCGCACCTCGGGCCGGTCGAAGGCGATGCGTACGCAGCCCAGGTCCTTCGCCCGGTGGTAGGTGATGTCAGTGAAACCGAAGCCGGGGACTTCGTCCCAGCGGCTCGCGTCGAAGATCTCCGAGACCATGATTGGCTCCTCCAGGCGGGGCCGCGAAAGCTACACGAAGCGTCCTGGCTGCTCTCGTCTTCTGGACGTTCTACCCTCGCCTCATGCGCCCCTTCACCGACCTCACCCCGCGCGGCCAACTGCGACGCCTGCATGCGCTCGCCACCGAGGCACTTCGTGGGTGGGCGCTGCCGAGGGAGCCGACCCTGCGGCTGCTGAACCACGGCGAGAACACCGTCTACGGAGTGCGCACCCCGGGAACCCCCGAGCTGCACGTGCTGCGGATTCACCGCAGCGACTACCACCCGATGGACCACCTCGTGAGCGAGGCCCGCTGGCTCGATTACCTCCAGGGCGAGGGCATCGGCGCCCCGGCGGCGGAGCGAGACATCCAGGGGAACCCCGTCCGCCACGTGCAGACCGAGGGAATGCCGGAGGGACGGCACGTCACCCTGCTGCGCAAGACCCCGGGTCGCATGCGGGACTACGACCACTGGGGCCCCACTCACGCGGCGGAGGTGGGCAAGCTCCTGGCGAGGATGCACCGGGCCGCCGAGCGATTCGAGGCGCCCGCGGGATTCTCGCGCCGCGTGCTGGACGCCGAGGGGCTCGTGGGTCCCACCGCGAGCTGGGGGGACCCGCTGGCGGAGCCTCTGCTGGATAAGGCAGGCAAGGATCTGTTCGCCTGGGGCCGCGACCGGTTGTTCGAGGAGCTAGGCACGCTGCCTCGGGACCGAACCGCCTGGGGCATGACCCACACCGATCTGCACGGTGGCAACGTGCTCTTCGCCGACGGCGTCGCGAAGGCCATCGACTTCGACGACCTGGCCCATGCGTGGTTCGTGAGCGACTTCGCGGTCAACCTCGTGCCCGTGCGATGGCGCAATCCAGACCTCGCAGACGGCATGCTCGCCGGCTACCGCTCGGTGCGCCCGCTGTCGGATGAGGCCCTCGCCGCGCTCCCGACCTTTCACTGTGCGCGGCGGATGATGGGGGTGGCCTGGGCCCGCTCCCGAGCCGACGTCCCCCGTTTGATCAAGTGGCTCCCCTGGCGCATCCAGTTCGCGATGCGCACCCTGCAGGCGTGGAAGGACGGCGACGACCCTCTCCTCGTGAAGCCCGACTAGCGCCCTTTCCCCCGAGAGCCCCCATGGACGATCAGCAACTCCTCGAAGACCTCGCGCAGCGCATCGAGAAGGACCCCTCGATCCTGTTCGTCACGGGGGCCGGCCTGTCTGCGGACTCGGGGCTCCCCACCTATCGAGGAGTCGGCGGGCTCTACGACAACAAGGGAACGGCCGACGGGATCCCCATCGAGGAGGCCCTCTCGGGTCCCATGTTCCGCAAGGACCCGGACCTCACCTGGAAGTACATCCGCCAGATCGAGGAGGCCTGCCGCGGCGCGAGCCCCAACCGGGCCCACGAGGTCATGGCGGCCCTGGAGAAGAAGCTCTCCCGCGTCGTCGTCCTGACGCAGAACGTCGACGGCCTCCACCGCGCCGCGGGGACCGAGAACCTCATCGAGATTCACGGCACGGTGCACGATCTTCGCTGCCCCTTCTGCGGATGGACCCACCGCGTCGACGACTACTCCCACCTCGCCCCGGGCACGCCCGAGTGTGGGGACTGCTTCTCAGTGATTCGCCCGCGGGTCGTGCTCTTCGGCGAGATGCTGCCCAGCGATGGCATCAACAAGCTGGAAGCGGAGCTCGCGAAGGGCTTCGATCTGGTGTTCAGCGTGGGCACCACGAGCGTCTTCCCCTACATCGCGGCGCCCGTGTACCGAGCGAACCGGGAAGGCGGGCTCACCGTGGAGATCAACCCCGGAGACACCGAAGTGTCCTACGACGTCCAGCACCGTCTGCGGCGCGGGGCCGCGGACGCACTGGGTAGGTTGGGAGAACTCGTCGGGGTGTGATCAGTCGCCGACGTCCACGTCGCTCTCGCGCTCCTGCACGTCCAGGTTCACGTCCGGCGCGTCCATCGTGACGATCTGGAACTGCACGCGGCGGTTCCGGGCCCAGCCATCCTCCGTCTCCCGGTCGTCGATGGGCTGCGTCTCGCCGTAGCCCTTCGACGTCAGGCGCGACGGGTCGATGCCCTTGTCCACGAGGTACTCGCGGACCTGGCCCGCGCGGCGCTGCGACAAGTCGAGGTTGTAGCTGTCGCTGCCTCGGCTGTCGGTGTGACCCTGCACCTCCACGAGCTTGATCTCCGGGTACTGCGCCAGCACCCCGTACACCGCATCCAGGAGCGGGAAGCTCACGGAGCGGATCTGCTCGCTCGCCGTCTTGAAGTGCACCTTCTCGAGGATGATGATCTCGCCCGCGTCGGCGTCGATCTTCACCAGACCCTCGTCCGGGCAGCCGTCCTCGTCGTCGATGCCGTTGCGGGTCTCGGGGTCGTTGGGGCAGGCGTCGTCGGCGTCGTCGATGCCGTCGTTGTCGTTGTCCCAGTCGTTGCAGCCGTCGTCGTCCTCGAAGCCGTCCTCGTCCTCCGCCTCGTTGGGGCAGCGGTCCTCGAGGTCGGAGATACCATCGCGGTCGTTGTCCGGGTCGGGACAGCCGTCGTCGTCGGCGAAGCCGTCGTGGTCTTCGGGGTCGTCGGGGCACTCGTCATCCACGTCGAGGATGCGGTCGGCGTCGTTGTCCGTGTCTGGGCACCCGTCGTCGTCCGCAAACCCGTCGAAGTCCTCGGGGTCGTAGGGGCATCGGTCGTCCTCACCGGTGATCCCGTCGCCGTCGCCGTCCTTGCCCCGCGGCGTCACATCCCCCTTCGGGAACTCCACCGTCGCCTGGGCGTAGGCACGCACGTCGGGGGTGCCAAATCCGGGGCTGATGCCCGGACCCGCGCCGAGCGCCACGTGCAGTGGGCCGTTCTTCGGGTTCAGGTGCACTCCGAGAGCGAGCTCCAGTGGAGTCTGGGTGGGGTGGAACGGCTGCTTGTCTGTGTTCGCCGCAAGCTGTGGGTCGATGACACTGGCGCCAACCAGCTCCATCACGATCTCCACCTGGTCTTCGGCGAGGGGCACGCCGAGGCCGAGACCCCACCGCAGCTCATCGTCGGACCGAACGGACAAGATGTTCTCCGCCTTGGTGTCCACCAGGAAGCCGGCGTTCAGGACGAAGCGGAAGTGCTTCCAACGCGCGCCCACGGCCATGTCGATCCCGAGGTCCACCGAGCCGGACGAGGCGAGGCGCAGCCTGCCTCCCGTGGGAATCACGACCCGGGGGGCGATGGTGAGGGACAGCGGCGAGCCGGCGCCACCCTGGCGTAGGGGCTGGAGACCCACGGAGACCGCGACGTCGCCGAAGGCAGCGCCCTGCCCCGCGAGGCCCAGGACCTCAGCGACCTGCTGGGTCTTGTCGCTGTTGAAGGTGGCCTGCAGCGCGGGCACGTTCACGCCGATGGTGAGCCACTTCGTGGGCGCCACTGCGATGCCGACATCGACCCCGAGCAGGTGATCCACGATGCCGAC